>JAFTSK010000144.1 GCA_017467385.1 Bacteroidaceae bacterium | reverse complement strand
GTTATCTGAAAGAATTGCAGCGTAAATACTGATTTATTATGTAAAGTTTGGTCAGACCCTATTTTTTCATTTACTTTGTAAGTGAATGGATTACAAAGAATATGACTACCAAACTTTACATAAAAGAAAACTTTACAGAAGTCTTTCTCCATCGATAGTAATAGAGACACCTGTATCTAATACATCTAATAACGGTTTGTCGTATTCATCAATAAGAACGACCGCCCGAAGGCCTGTCTTCTCATGAGCCGCTTTTAGTATATCCTTGAATCGGCTTCCGGTATCCCTACTGTTGGGGTTTCTTCCGTAGATTTCCTCCTGGTCGGCCAAAAACTTCTCAATGACTTCTTCCAAAACTTCAGGTTTAGTAAAGTTGGAACCGTTGAAGTCAATATGAAAAACCGGATATTTCTTCCATTCTTTTTCCAAAGAGTCGATAGCTAATCCTTTGAATAGTTCCTTTTTGCCTAAGAAGTAGTTTTTTAGGGTAGATACGAGCAGACTTTTCCCGAACCGACGCGGACGGCTGAGAAAGTAGATTTTTCCTTCTGTAATCAATTGGTAGATAAGTGCTGTCTTGTCTATATATGCATAGCCATCATTGATTATACTTTCAAAATCCTGTATGCCGATAGGGTATTTCATATTCGTTTCTTTTTCGTGGATGAATAATCAATACAAACTTACGATATTTTTATTGGAAAACCAATAGACGGATACTTTTTTACCAGTTGTTTGCCTTTTCACATCAACGAGAAATAAACTTGGGTGTGAGTTAGTAAAGCATGTGTAAAAAAGAAAGGGAACGATTTCTTTTTTCGTTCCCTTTCTTTTTATTTAATTTCGATTTCCTCTTTCATGTCTATTTCCTCTCCCTTTGTGTCTTTGAACTTATATTGGAGGAAGGCGAGACTCTGATCGGGGATAACCTTAATGCCGAATCCGTATTTCATCTGCCATTTCCGTTTCATGGAAACTAAGCCCTGATTGACGTAAGCGGCAATGTACGGATGGATGTACAAGGTAAATTTCTTTGTCTTCAATTTGTTGACGAGGTAGTCAATTTTACTTTCCAAAGTGTCTGTAAACAGGATGGACGGTTTGATGGTGCCTTTCCCGAAGCAAGTGGGGCAGGTCTCATTCGTAGAAACGTCCATAGCCGGACGAACCCGTTGGCGGGTGATTTGCATCAGTCCGAATTTGCTGAGAGGCAGAATGTTGTGCTTGGCTCTGTCCTTTTGCATGTTCTGACACATGCGTTCGTAGAGCTTCTGCCGGTTCTCGGCAAGTCCCATATCAATGAAGTCGACTACAATGATGCCACCCATATCACGCAATCTCAATTGGCGGGCAAGCTCGTCGGCTGCTCCCAAGTTCACGTCGAGTGCATTGGCCTCCTGACCGTTGGCGGATTTCGAACGATTGCCACTGTTCACGTCCACTACGTGCATGGCTTCGGTGTGTTCGATGATGAGATAGGCTCCGCTTTTATAGGAAATGGTCTTTCCGAAGGAGGATTTGAGTTGCTTTGTGATGGCAAAATTGTCGAAGATGGGAAGCTGGCCTTTGTAGAGCTTTACGATGTCTGCCCGTTCAGGGGCGATGAGTGAGACATAGTCCTTGATTTCGTGGAATACGGCTTCATCATTTACATAGATATTCTCATACGAAGGATTGAACAGATCGCGCAACATACCCACTGTACGGCTGGTTTCTTCGTGAACCAGAGTAGGCAATTTGTCGTGCTTCTGCACTTTGGTAATCATGTCTTCCCAATGTTTCAGCAAGACTTTCAGCTCGGAATCAAGTTCGGCCACTCTTTTACCTTCGGCTACGGTGCGTACAATCACTCCGAAGTTCTTCGGCTTGATGCTTTGCAATAATTGCTTCAGGCGGGCACGTTCTTCACTTGACTTAATTTTTGAGGATACGGAAACCTTGTCGTTGAAAGGGATAAGCACGAGATAGCGTCCTGCGAATGATAGTTCGCACGTAAGTCGTGGTCCTTTGGTCGAGATAGGTTCCTTGACAATTTGTACGATGACTTCCTGGCCTTGCTGAAGGGTGTTTGCAATGGTTCCTTCTTTGTCGATGTCGGGCATCATGGAAGCCTTCGCCATAGGATAAAGTTTCTTGCGGTCGCTGACGACTTGCTTCAGATACTTCTGATAAGAATGGAATTGAGGACCTAAGTCAAGATAATGAAGAAAAGCGTCTTTACCAAAACCTACATCCACGAAGCATGCGTTCAGGCCGGGCATCATCTTCTTTACCTTGCCTAAATACATGTTCCCCACGTTGAAGGAAGCCGTCTGGCTTTCTTTCTGAAACTCCACGAGTGCTTTGTCTTCGAGCAGGGCGATGGAGATTTCTTTGGGTTGAACGTCGATTACAAGTTCGCTTGTCATATCTTTTCTTGGTTGTTTTTACTTAAACAAAGAACAAACCCGGAAGTCGATTGTTGCTTTGCCAGGTTTGTTCTTTATTTTTGTTGTCTCGACAGACTACAAATGCTTATTTGCTTTTATGTCTGTTCTTTCTCAGTCTTTTTTTACGCTTGTGAGTAGACATTTTGTGTCTTTTTTTCTTCTTTCCGCTTGGCATAGCTTCAAAATTTTATAGGGTTAATACTAAAGTTATTTCTTTACTGAAAGATT
>JAFTSK010000143.1 GCA_017467385.1 Bacteroidaceae bacterium | reverse complement strand
TCGAAATCAGTAACCGATGTCGTAACAACTGTCTGTATTGTGGCATTCGGAAAGGCAATGCAATGGTTTCCCGATATTCTTTGTCTCGGGAAACCATTTTGTCATGTTGCAGGGAAGGATATGCACTCGGTTTCCGCACGTTCGTTTTGCAAGGAGGAGAAGACTTATCGCAAACCGACGAATGGATAGCGGAAACCGTTGCTTGTATCCGAAAGGAGTTTCCCGATTGTGCCATCACTCTTTCCCTCGGAGAGAAATCGGAAGAAGCTTATCAACGTTTCTTCAATGCTGGAGCCAACCGCTATTTGCTCCGCCACGAGACTTACAACGAAGCACATTATCAGTATCTACATCCTTCGGAGATGAGTCAGGCACACCGTTTGCAATGTTTACGACAGTTGAAAAGAATCGGCTATCAAACGGGAACAGGATTCATGGTGGGAAGCCCCGGCCAAACCATCGACCATTTGGTAGAAGACATCCGATTCATTGAACAGTTCCAGCCGGAAATGATTGGTATCGGCCCGTTCATTCCGCACGTTGATACGCCTTTTGCCAACGAATCTGCCGGAAGCATTGAAATGACTTTGAAGCTATTGTCTATCTTCCGACTGATGTTTCCCTCGACGCTGATTCCATCGACTACCGCTTTGGCCTCGCTTACCCCCGATGGTCGTGAAAGAGGCATCTTGGCAGGAGCCAATGTTGTTATGCCCAACCTCTCTCCTTCGTCTGTCCGCAAGAAGTATTCCTTGTATAATAACAAGGCCGCCTTTGGAAGCAAAGCTGCCGAAGGATTACAGATATTAGAGAAGCAATTGGGAAAGATTGGATATAGTATTTCATATTTGCGTGGAGATTATAACAATAGTTAATGTCATCTTGAGCAAAGCGAAGGATATCGGCAACATCCACTTATTGCTTCCGAGATTCTTCGTCACTACGTTCCTCTGAATGACAATTATAGTGAATATAATTATGTATAAACCCGAATCAAAAACAGCGGAAGAATTCATTCATCACGAAGAAATCCTTGAGACATTAGAATTTGCCCGCGAGAACAAAAACAACCGTACTCTCATCGAATCGTTGATTGAAAAAGCGGCACAATGCAAGGGGCTTTCTCATAGGGAAGCCGCCGTACTTCTGGAGTGCGAGGAACCCGATTTGATAGAACGTATCTACCAGTTGGCTCGCGACATCAAGCAACGGTTCTATGGCAACCGTATCGTGATGTTCGCCCCTCTTTACCTATCAAACTACTGCATAAACGGTTGTGTATATTGTCCGTATCATCGCAAGAACAAGACCATCCACCGCAAGAAACTTACCCAAGAAGAAATCGCCCGGGAAGTGATTGCCTTGCAGGATATGGGGCATAAGCGTTTGGCTTTGGAAGCCGGAGAAGATCCGAAGCACAACCCTATTGAATATATCTTGGAGTCCATTCAAACCATTTACGGTATTCATCATAAGAACGGAGCCATCCGACGAGTAAACGTGAACATTGCCGCCACAACGGTAGAGAACTACCGCAAACTGAAAGAAGCCGGCATCGGAACATACATCCTCTTTCAAGAGACCTATCACAAGGCAAACTATGAAGACTTGCACCCTACCGGGCCGAAAAGTAACTACGCTTATCATACCGAAGCGATGGATCGTGCAATGGAAGGCGGCATTGATGATGTAGGTTTGGGAGTACTGTTTGGTTTGAATACATACAAGTACGATTTCGTTGGTTTGCTGATGCATGCCGAACATCTGGAAGCCGCTTTCGGAGTAGGTCCGCATACCATCAGCGTACCTCGTATCTGCCCGGCAGAAGACATTTCGTTGGAAAGCTTCCCCAACGCTATTTCTGACGATATCTTCTGTAAGATTGTAGCCGTCATCCGCATTGCCGTACCTTATACGGGCATGATTATCTCTACCCGCGAATCGGCAGCTACCCGTAAGAAGGTGCTGGAACTGGGTATCTCGCAAATCAGTGGAGGTTCACGCACCAGCGTAGGCGGCTATGCCACTCCGGAAATCCCCGAAGAGAACTCTGCCCAATTCGACATCAGCGATACCCGCACGTTAGACGAGGTAGTAAACTGGCTGTTGGAGCTTGGTCATCTGCCCAGTTTCTGTACAGCTTGCTATCGGGCAGGACGCACCGGAGACCGTTTCATGTCGCTTGTCAAGACCGGACAAATAGCCAATTGCTGTGCTCCGAATGCCTTGATGACTCTAAAGGAATATTTACAGGACTATGCTTCTCCCGACACATACGCCAAAGGTATCAAGCTGATAAAACAAGAGATTGAGCATATCCCGAATCCAAAGATTAAGGACATTGCCTTGCGAAACTTGAAAGAGATAGAAGAAGGGAAAAGAGACTTCCGATTTTAAACAATTTATGTCATTCAGAGCAAAGCGAAGAATGACAAATACTAAGAATTATGAGCTTACAAAACACCCCTACCGCCAACCGCCTGCACATCGCCCTCTTCGGACGGCGTAACAGCGGAAAGTCATCGCTTATCAATGCCTTGACCGGTCAAGATGCTGCATTGGTGTCTGACACACCCGGAACGACCACCGACACCGTTAGCAAAACGATGGAACTACCAGGCATCGGGCCTTGTGTTTTCATGGATACTCCGGGATTCGATGACGAAGGTGTGTTGGGAGAGATGCGTATCGAACGAACCATAAAAGCCGTTGAACAAACCGATATTGCCTTACTTTTATGCGAGGAGGCCAACTTGCAGGAAGAAGCGTCTTGGATGAAACGGTTCAAAGACAAAAACATTCCTGTCATCCTTCTGCTGAACAAAGCAGACATTCGCAAGGACATTTCTTCTCTCATCGAACAGGAGTTAGGTCAACGGCCTTTGCTGGTCAGCGCCAAATCGAAACAAGGCTTAGAAGACCTCCGCCTCGCCATCTTGGAAAAACTGCCGCAAGACTTTGAGCAGCCTTCCATTACGGGAGATTTGGTAGCTGAAAATGACTTGGTACTGCTTGTCATGCCACAAGACATCCAGGCACCGAAAGGACGATTGATTCTCCCCCAAGTACAGACGATACGCGAATTGCTCGACAAGAAATGCCTCATCATGAGTTGCACCACCGACAAGCTTCCGCAAACTCTCAAAGCCCTTGCTTACCCACCGAAGCTTATCATTACCGACTCACAGGTATTCAAAACGGTGTACGAACAGAAGCCCGCCGAAAGTTTGCTAACTTCCTTCTCGGTACTGATGGCCGGTTATAAAGGGGATATTCATCGCTTCATTGAGGGGGCTTCAGCCATCGGCCAACTTACGGAGAATTCTCGCATTTTGATTGCCGAGGCTTGTACGCATGCTCCCCAAACGGAAGACATCGGACGTGTAAAGATTCCTCGTCTGCTCCGCAAGAAGATCGGCGAAGGATTACAAATCGACATGGTTAGCGGTAGCGATTTCCCAAAAGACTTGTCGGGCTACGACTTGATTATCCATTGCGGAGCTTGTATGTTCAATCGCAAGCATGTACTGAATCGTTTGGAAAGTGCTTCATCGCAACAAGTTCCCATGACAAACTACGGCATTACCCTTGCTTATCTGATGGGGATATTGGATAAGATTGTGTATTGATATCTTCGCAAAGCATTCTGATTTCAACACAACTCTTATTCAATATGCGTTTCGATTCTATTCATATCCAAACCTTCGCTTTTGACTACAATCACGTGATTCTTATCCGTCAAAAAGCATGTCGGTGTTGCTTGACATCCATACTTGATTTTCATCGGACTCGCATCTTGCTTGAAATCAGAGATAAAAAGATAATCATCGGCTGCATAATGGTTTATTACAGAGTTCAAATCATTCAAAGTATTACTTGGCCAAAAGATAACTATTTCCAAATCGTTTCGTGAAGTACGGTTATAAAGTTGCTTCAAGTTTTCACGCCCCTGACTACCCATACATCCCAAACCGCCATACAACAAAAGAACTTGCTTCCCTTTCAATACTTCCCAATCAAAAGGAACGCCTTCCTTATCTTTACAAGGAAATAAAAAAAGAGTATCACCTTCCGAAAGTTGTTCCGTTTCCAAATGTGCCTTGATATTCAAACCCACTTCAGATTTCTGCAAATCTTCGGACAAAGAATTGAACACAGCTTTTAAGGTATCCTTAGCTATCAGATTCCGAGTCATAAACAAGCGTCGAAAACCGCTTGGGGTAGAAGCATACTTCAAAGCCAAAGCAACATTCTTTCGATTTCCCTCTTCTAAAAAAGCGTTATATACTTCCAAGATACTATCGCTTTTAGAAGGCATACTATCCCACAAAGCCACCAGTTTTTCCGTGTCCTTTTCAAACGTACTCCACAAGACACTATCTTCATGCAAATAATTGGCTTCCGTAATATCTCCTTGCTGTTTGTTGCTACTACATGAAGCCATACATAGCACCATTACAATCGCTTTTAGTGTTATTGACGCATTTTTCATTTTGTTTTATTTTTATTTAGTTCTAAATCATAGTTGCAAAAGAGAAAAAAATCTTTTAATGAAGCAAAAAAAACGCCACTTTTCTTAAACGATTCTAACTAAACAAGCATAAGCCTTTGTTTTTCAATGACAATCACTATCCGCAGCTGTTACATTAATGAGAAACCGACCATTTCCAAACAGGAAGCACCTCTATGGGCATTCCCTCTTGCTGAATCAACCGGAAGTTCTGTTTCTCTTTTATTCAGCATCAAAGGCAATTCATCCTGATGCAAAGCAATTATTGATTGAAATGTTTTACGAAGTTCCATACCTGATTCTATTTTGCCTCCACAAAGATATAAAGCTTCCTTCTGAAAAGGAAAGATTTTGAAAAAGTTTCCTTCTGAGAAGGAAACTTTACGCTTAATTCAAACACTCCTTGCCTTGACTCTTTTATAGTACACCTCCGCCCAATGCCTTGTAGAGTTCGATCCTTCGGGAATAATAGCTCACAAATGCATCCGACATCTCCAATCGAGTCTGAAGAAGTTGGCTTTGTGCAGCAAGCACATCCAAATAGGTTGCCGTATTCTTGCCATACAACTCACGACTATAGTCGAAGGCCTTGCGGAGTGCTTCATAACGCTTGGCGATGTTCGTTATCTTCAAATAATTCATCTGATAATAAACCAACGTATTCGAGACTTCCATACATGCACCCAATACCGTTTGCTTGTAATCTGCCAACTTCTGCTGACTCTCCAAATCGCGTAACCGTTTGTTGTGCCGTAGATTTCCTTTATTGAAAAGAGGTTGTGTAATGCCTGCAAAAAGGTTGTAAACAATAGTACCAGAAAAGTCCGACCATCGGGTATTGAGGTTTTCCTCTGTTCCCAATGACGCATTCAGCGTGAGTGACGGATAGAAAGCCGAACGGGCTGCATCCTTCAGATGAAAAGCTTCGCGCACGGCATATTCCGCAGCCATCACATCAGGACGGAAGTGCAACAACTCGGCCGGAACGCCGATATGTATCGTGTCCGTCAACAGTTCAGGTGTCAGAATATCCTCTATCCGGGTACGTGGGATCTCTCCGCTTTCACGACTAAGCAACAGATTCATTGCATTCTCTGCGATAAAGATTTGTGCCTGAATATCAGGTTTGACCGCTTTGGCACGATAGAGTTCGGCCTTGGCCTGTTCCACAGCAATGCTGCTCCGACTGATCAATTCATCCGCACTCTGCCTCAGCTTCCCTTTATTCCTTTCATGGTTATAACGGACAATCAGTTTCTCCTGCTCATTCAGGTACGCCTGATTCTTGGCAATGATGTCATTCGTTGCCTGCAGCTTGGTATCCAATCCGATAAGCCGGTAGTAAAGCATGGCTACATCAGCTATCAGTTTCACCTTGACACCCCGCATCGTCGCTTCCTGACGAAGTGCATTGGCCACCGAAGCCCGCTTGGAACTGGTCAGTTTTCCCCATAGGTCGATTTCCCATTGACTGACCGAAAGTCCGATACCATGTTGATTGAAAGCATACGAAGGATTATCCCGTTGAATCTCATTCTGACTAAGCCGAATATCCACAGAAGGCCAAAAGCTGCTGTTCGCCTTACGGATGTAACTGTTTGCCTTTTCCATTTGTAGGAAAGAGGAATAAAGCGTAAGATTCCGTTGGATGGCCGAATCAATCAAAGCCCTCAGGTTATTGTCCCGATAATAATCCTGCCAAATCATCGATGCAATGGAACGTCCTTCGTCCACCATGCTCAAGCTGTCCGGCTTGCGATAATGAGGGATTTCTATCTCGGTAATGGCCGAGTGATAGCTATGGAAAGAGCATCCGCCAACAAGCATAGCGGTCAATATAAGCAAGAAAACAGGAAGGATACTTTTCATCTTGTTCTTGTTTTAGTGATTGTCGGTGCAAAGGTATCACTTTTTATCGACAAAAATTGCAAACCAAGCAAGCAAACTTCTTCATCCCTATTCACAAGCCCCGAAACATCCGCATCCATAAGTTAATCCAAGTCACGAATTGACCAATCCAAGACTAAAATCGCTTAATTTATGGCTTGGATTACACAATCCGCGATTAAGATTTGGAAATACATCCTTTTCTTTGTATCTTTACAAACTGAACAAAATCAATTATCAACTAACCTATTTCAAAATTATGGCCAAATACATCAAACAAGAGATGCCGAACCTGAACGGCAAAAACGAACCGCAAGTTTATTATCGTCTGAAGACCGACCGAAACATCAACTCCAAAGAATTTGCCAAATACATTTGCCGAAACGGCTCTGCTTCCGACCGGGCAGAGGTGGAAAGTGTACTCATACGCATCGCCGACGGATTGGCGAAGCTTTTGGGTAATGGTCATTCCGTCACTCTTGACGGAGTGGGTACTTTCAAAGCCGGATTGGGGTTGAAGCAGGATAAGGAAATGGATACTTTCGATGGCAATGAGACCAAACGAAACGCGCGGAGCCTACAACTGACCAACATCAACTTTCGGGCGGACAAGCTTTTGATAAGGGAAGCCAATCGTCATTGCAAGCTGGAACGCTACGGAGAATCCCGCCTCCGAAAATCCCCTTACTCCAAAGAACAACGCCTGCAGCTCGCTTTGGAATTTCTGGAGAAGAACGGAACCATGCACATTGCCGAGTACATGGAATTGACCGGACTTTCACGCACTACCGCCACTATGGAACTGAAGGCCTTCCGACAGGATCCGACATCGGGTATCTCTTTTACTGGACGGGGAAGCAATAAGGTGTATGTGAAAAGCCCGGATCAGGAAGCAGTCTAACGCAACAAACCATCATTCTTATGAAACAACCCATTGAAATAGCCAAACAAATCATTTACGAGACTTGCCCCAACCGCAAGTTGCAAACTGAAAATATCCGCTTGTTCTCCGAAATTATCCAACGCAAAAAGTATCAAAAAGGAGACCACATACTCAGCGAAGGAGAAATTTGCAACGAATTGTTATATATCGAGCAGGGATTACTCCGGCAACATTATGTGAAGCATGACAAGGATATGACCGAGCATTTGGCCTACGAAAGTGGAGTGGTAATATGTATCGAGAGTTATTTTCATCGGACACCTACCCAACTGTTCATCGAGGCATTAGAGCCAAGCATTGTGTGGGAAATTCCCCGAGATGTGATGGAAGAGTTGGCCGACACCAACCGAGAGTTTTCCTACCTTTACCGACGCTTCATCGAGAACTCACTAATTCTTTCGCAGGTGAAAGCCGACATTCTTCGCTTTGAATCTGCTAAAGACAAGTATCTTAAATTGATTCAGCTTTATCCGGAGATTGTAAAAAGAGCCCCGCTAATGTACATCGCCTCCTACCTTCAGATGACGTTGGAAACATTGAGCCGAGTGCGTTCGGCTATTCTTTAAAAACAAGAAGAGGATGTGCGATGCGGCACACCCTCTTCTCCTCATGTTTTCATTACCTGATTAACAGGATTACTTTTCGTTCTCCTAAAAATTGTAGTTCATCGGATTCATTCCTGTTGGACACCAATAATTTACCTTAACTTTACTCTTTGCATCCAAATGGTCAGAATGATGATTTGAAAACACTGACTTCATTAATCCTACAATCTTTTTCATACCTTTTTACCTTTTGTCTCTTTCATCAAGAGAATGTTAATACCTATATTTTGTTTGACGATGCAAATATAGGGTGTTTCTTTGTTAGCGGTTTCAAAAAGAGACAATATTTACGATTTTTGCCGTTTTATTTGACATTTGTCAAATGAGGAAGCTTTGATACAAAAAAAATCCGCAAATGGCAAAGACACTTAATATCTTCTTGCCATTTGCGGATACAGACGGGGTATAGTTATCTTATCCTTTAATTGCAACCAACAATTCTTCCGGAGTAACCAAAGACTGCTCACCGGTAGTCATGTTCTTCAGGGTAAGCTTTCCTTCGTTCATTTCGTTTTCGCCAACGATGGCCACAAACGGGATATTCTTATCATTGGCATAGCTCATCTGCTTCTTCATCTTGGTGCTGTCCGGATAAATCTCGGCACGAATACCGGCATCACGAGCTGCCGACAAAACCGGCAAACAGTAAGCGGCTTCCTTCTCGCCGAAGTTCACAAACAAGAGCTGTGTAGCATTTACGGCTTCCTTTGGATAAAGACCGAGCTGATTCAACACATCATAAATACGGTCTGCACCAAACGAGATGCCTACCCCACTCATGCCACTCATACCGAACACACCGGTCAGGTTGTCGTAACGACCACCACCGCTGATACTACCAATCTGTACGTCAAGAGCTTTCACTTCAAAGATAGCACCGGTATAATAGTTCAAACCACGAGCCAATGTCAAGTCGAGTTCCACTTCACTCTTTACGCCAAGAGAAGCTACGGTATTCAAGATAAATTCGCTTTCTTCTACCCCCTTCAAGCCGGTTTCGCTGGCGGCAAGTACGGTCTTCAACGTTTCAAGCTTTTCCTCGTTGCTTCCACTCAACATGATAATCGGTTGAAGCTTTTCGATAGCTTCCTGCGGAATACCTTTTGAAGCGAGTTCGGCATTTACATTGTCAAGACCAATCTTATCGAGTTTGTCGATGGCTACGGTAATGTCTACAATCTTGTCGGCTTCTCCGATGATTTCGGCAATACCGGTCAAGATCTTGCGGTTATTGATTTTGATGGAAACACGTACACCGAACTTGCCATATACGCGGTCAATCATCTGCACCAATTCCACTTCGTTGAGAAGGGAGTTACTGCCTACCACATCAGCATCGCATTGGTAAAACTCGCGGTAACGTCCTTTTTGCGGACGGTCAGCACGCCATACCGGTTGGATTTGATAACGTTTGAAGGGGAAAGAGATTTCATCTCGATGCATCACCACATAGCGAGCAAACGGTACGGTAAGGTCGTAACGCAAACCCTTTTCGCAGAACTTGCTGGCGAGCTTAGCGGCATTGCGGCTCAACAATTCTTCATCGGTCAAGCCGGAGAAGTAGTCGCCCGAGTTCTGAATCTTGAACAAAAGCTTGTCGCCTTCATCGCCATACTTACCCATGAGGGTAGACAGGTTTTCCATCGAAGGTGTTTCAATCTGCTGATAACCGAAGAGGTGGAACACCTCGCGGATGGTGTTGAATATATAGTTACGCTTTGCCATCTCTACAGGCGAAAAGTCGCGGGTTCCCTTTGGAATACTTGGTTTCTGAGCCATAATTTGAGTTATGAGTTTTGAGTTATGAGTTATTTCTTTTCACATCAAGATGCAAAGGTAGAGTTTTTTCTTGATAATAGAAGCGATTTAAATTCAAATTCTTACAATGGATATTCCTCAAAGGCATAGAGAACCGTCGAGAGATAGCGTTCACCCGTATCGGGAAGAAGCACCACGATGGTCTTTCCGGCGTTTTCTTCCTTTTTGGCCAAGTCCAATGCCGCATGAAATGCAGCTCCTGAAGATACTCCCACCAGCAAACCTTCCTTCTGCGCCAACAAACGGGAGGCACGAATCGCATCATCATCTTTAACCGTTATGATTTGGTCGACTACCGAGGCATGGAAGTTATTAGGAATGAAACCGGCACCGATACCTTGTATCTTGTGAGTTCCCGGCTGACCACCCGACAAGACCGGAGAGCTTTCCGGCTCTACGGCTATTGCCTGAAGATTCGGATTATGGGCTTTCAACCCTTCTGCTGTGCCACTCAACGTACCTCCTGTGCCTACACCGGCTACAAAAATATCGACTTGTCCGTCTGTATCACGCCAGATTTCTTCGGCAGTAGTACGAACATGTACAGCAGGATTGGCGGGATTATCGAATTGCTGAAGAATGACAGAACCTGGATGTTCTTCCTTCAGTTCGTTGGCACGACGAATAGCTCCCTTCATGCCTTCACTTCCGGGAGTCAACACCAACG
>JAFTSK010000142.1 GCA_017467385.1 Bacteroidaceae bacterium | reverse complement strand
ATATTCTGCGACAAGTTGCGGCAGATTTATATAGAGCTTCCCTACTTCACCAAAACGGAAGCCGAGTGTGAGACAGATTTTGAACGTTGGATTTATGTATTAAAGAATATGGAAACATTGGACAGACTGCCTTTCAAGGTACGCAAAGCCGTCTTCGACCGTTTGGAGCAGTTGGCCTCAAAGGCCAATATGACTCCCGAGGAACGTTGGCAATACGAGGAAGAATGGAAGAACTTAAACGACCTCGTCAACACCCATGCTTACGCCATGAAGACTGGATTAGCCGAAGGAATGGAAAAAGGGTTGAAAGAAGGGCTGGAAAAAGGATTGGCAGAAGGAATGGAAAAAGGATTGACGAAAGGACTGGAAAAAGGTAGAAAGGAAGGACTGACCGAAGGTAAAAGGGAAGGCAAAGTTGAAATTGCCAGAAAAATGATAGCTAAAGGAATGGATCTTGAACTAATCATGGAAATGACCGGACTTTCAACCGAAGAAATCGAGAAACTATAACACTAATTGCCTACTATAAAAGAATAGAGTGTGTCCGTTTTGAACACACTCTATTTAGGATTATTCACCAATGTTTATCACTTAATCCTTCTGATAGAAACGTACCCAATCTATCTCCATTTCCACCGGTAAGTCTTCCATGTGTACAGGACCAACCCATTCGCCCCCTAACTGCATATCAATCAACAAATAAAAAGGTTTGTCGAAGGGATATTGACCTTCTTTGTCCGTTTCAATTCGAGGGTAACAGAATGTACGGTTTTCATTGATGTAAAACACCAAACTATCCGGATGCATTTCTACTGTATAGACGTTATAATCATTGGGATTGATTTTCCCGGTGGCATAATAAGGAGGATTATCCTTGATACCCAGATTCTTGGTATAGTGCGAATGAATGGTTTGATAAGCTATGGTATCATTATTCAATCGTTCCATAATGTCTATTTCACCACCGTATGGCCATTGATTATTCACCGTATCAAAAGGCATAAGCCAAAAAGCAGGCCATGCTCCTCTGGCTCCTTGCAACTTGGCCTTAATTTCCAATCTGCCCCGATGGAAAGCTTTCTTTCCTTTGGTGTACAAGCCACCGGTAATATACTCAATTGTGTCGTTTTCCACATTGGGATTTGGGATGCCTTTTAGCACCAAGTTTCCATTCCGCATTTCAAAACATGCATCATTCAAGTCCATCTGGTCGTCCCAGTCTGAGTGGCCTCTTGGAATCTTGGACCATACTGCATTATCAAAAGTGTTTCCTTCAAATTCGTCTTCCCATACCAGATTCCATTCTTTTACTTTATCACTTTCTGTACAAGAAGGTAGGGTAGCTACCAAAGAAACAACAGCAACTACTATGAAAGGTATAAAAATCTTTTTCATCATCTGTCCTATTTAAAAAAGGGAAGGGAATCATTAGAATCCCTTCCCTCTAAATCATTTATGAAATATTTTTATTTATTTCAAAGCCTTACCACCTGCTTCAGTCGGCCAGTTGACATTTTGATACAAGTTACTTGTACTCAAATCTCTGTCTGGAGAAGCGGTACGGATGTCTGTAATACCAAGTGGATAGAGGTAATAAGCTTCATGCCAGCTATAACCATTGCGCAACTCATTGGCTGTACTCATGTTAATACTATATGGCTGAAGATATTTACCACGTTCTCTGCTTGAAACTACAGCGTCAGTAGTACCATCAGATATGAATCCAGGATAGAGTTCTTCATAAGCTGTGTACATGTCATCCCAGAAGTTTACACCTTCAGGAATCCACTGAGTAGTCATCAATCTATCGAAAGAACGCCAACGGATCAAGTCTGCAAAACGAAGACCTTCACTGAATGTTTCGTTCATTCTTTCACGACGGATGTTATACAAGGTCTTGTCTACCATTGCAGTACCTGAATATACACCGAAGTCACCTTCCTTGCTCAAGTCTGTTGCATTGATAGTTGCATCCAAATCTGTGCTAACACCTGCACGTTCACGAAGTTGTTTCCAATATTCTTTTGCGGTTCCATCCAATGATCCATTCTTTTCAAAGCAAGCTTCCATATAGTTCAAAAGTGCTTCAGCAGAACGGAAGATAGGACTGGCATTGGTTCCCAATAACTGGTCATTAGCAATCTGAGTATAATCGTATGTATAGTACTTACGAGGTTGATAACCTGTAATCATACGAGTTTCCTGAAGTGGATCCATGATTCCCGGATTTCCGAAGTTCTTGCCTACTTGGTTTTCACCAGATGCAGGGTCTGAATCCTTCAAAGTGCTTTCACCCCATACAAACAACTGCAAGCGTTCGTCGCGGTCTGCTTTCACATCGTCAATAGAAACATCACCTTTGTACAATGGGCTGGCGTAAATTGGCAAACCGTCTTTGCAAAGGAATGATTCTGCAAATGTACGGGTATAACCGTCTGCACAACCGATTCTTACACGATAAGCAGCATCATGACTTATATTCAAGCTCTTATTGTACTGTTTCCACATCAATACTTCCGGCACGTTTGCCAAAGATGGTTGGCTATACATTTCAAAGTATGGATTCCAGCCTGTGATAACACCCACGTTAGGTTGGATGACATGATTGTTTTCTGTCAAGACTGCAGCGTCTGCCACTTCCTTAGCAGCTTCCATTGCTTCTGTCAAGAAGAAATTAACTTCACTATCAATGTTGAATGTCTTACCACTGTTGTATGACATGCTTGCTCCCGGCCAGTTAGCATCGCCCGGAACACGACCTGAACCCTTGTGGTATTTTTCAAAAGTAGCTTCAAACAAGGCTACTCTTGACTTGAACAACAAAGCACTTTCCTTATTGATACGTTGACCGTCAAATTGGTCACGACTTGCCAACAATTCGATAGCTTTGTCCAAGTCACTCAAGATAAAGCGAGCTACTTCATTACGAGGAGTACGTTTGCTGTTTTCAACAAGAACGTCATCCTTGTCTTCCAATACTTCTGTTATTACTGGTATATCACCGTAATAAGCCAACATTTGGAAATAGTACATTGCACGCATGAAATAACCTTCACCGATGTAGTTCTTTACCAATGTTTCTGAACCACTGATAGTCTTGGCTTCATAGCCTTCTGTAGCCTTTTGCAAGAAGAAGTTTATAGCACGAACATTGCCATAGTATCCTTGCAATTGCTTGCCTGAAGACACTTCCCAATAACCGTCTTTGGCAAACAGGGTATTACTACCACTCAAACCGACTAACATAATATCGGTATTACCGTCTGAACGTGCCATACCATCATTGTAACTTCCTTGATGGTACATGTATCCACTATATGGAGCAGTTGTAAAGCAACCATTATAATAACTGTTCAAATAGGCAGCCAACTGGTCGGCAGAGCCATAAAATGCCTCTGGTGTAATTTGACTTACCGGTTCCAGATTCAACATGTCGTCACACGAAGTGCTCATTGAAGCAGAAACACCCAAAAGCGTGCAGAAACCTAAATGTTTTATATTGAATTTCATAATGTTTTCTTTTTAATTAATTAGAAACTAAGTGATGCACCGACAGCCAAAGTTCTTTGCAATGGATAGGTCTTACCAGCTCCCCAGCCACCACCAAGTGCTTCAGGGTCGAAGATGTTTGACATACCAGACAATGTGAACAAGTTGTCACATGATACATAAATACGGCAGTTGCTCAAACCAGCCTTTTCGATAAGCGATTGTGGCAAGGTATAACCCAACTGCATATTCTTACAACGGATGTAAGATGCATCCAAGACATAACGGGACTGGGTACGAATATTCTTATTATTACTGAAGATTGGTCTTGCATAATAAGCATCGGTATTTTCCGGTGTCCAGTAATCCAAGTGTTCTTCGAAACAAGCAGCTTGCCATTGGCCGGTACCTGCTGCACCCCAGAAATAAGGTTGGTTTGCGTCAAAATAATAATCGCGTTTCAAGACACCCTGGAAGAATACTGAGAAGTCAAATCCCTTCCAGCTTGCATCCAAATTCAAACCAAAGCGATAACGAGGAGTTGTGTTACCCAAACGCTTCAAGTCACCATGATCGCCCAAAGTACTTGCACCTGCATTTACACCGTCTTCACCATCGATAGATTTGTACATGATGTCCCCTGCAGACCAATTGCTACCCCAATTTGGTTTGTTCTGTACCAACCATTCGTCCATTTCCTGTTGGGTATTGGCAATGCCATGTGTTTCATAGCCCCAGAACTCACCCAGGATTTTACCGTTGTAGTAATCATTGATACTCTGGTTTTCGAACGAACCATCATACGGGTATGACAAAATCTTTGACTTATGGTCTGAGATATTGAAACGTACACCGTATTTCACGTCCTTGATTTGGTCACGCCAACCGATTTCCAATTCCCAACCATTTGTACGCATGTCGCAGTTGTTAGTTGTCGGAGCATTTGTACCCAATACAGAACCCAAAACCGGAGCCGGGCCAATCATGTCTTTAGTAGTACGGCTATAGAAGTCGAATGTACCAGTCAAACGGTTGTTGAAAGCACCGAAGTCGAAACCGATGTCCCAAGTTTCAATGGTTTCCCAAGTCATGGTTGCATTTACGATTCCCGGAAGAGAAGCTGTATTCTGCTTCTTGCCACCGATCAACCAACCACTGTCGTTACTACCTGTAGACTGTAATTGATAGAACGGATACCAATCCGCGAAGGTACTGTAGTTAGAGCTGGTATTACCCAATTGTCCCCAAGAACCACGAATCTTCAATGTATTGATGTGTTCACTCAACTTTTCAAAGAACTCTTCGCGAGCCACGTTCCAACCCAAAGAGAATGAAGGGAACCATGCCCAACGGTTGTCTTCAGTAAAACGTGAAGAACCATCATAACGGATATTGAATTCGGCCAAGTATTTACCTTCGTAGTCATAGTTCAAGCGGCCGAAGAAACCGGCTGTCGCACGATTCCAGTAGCTATCACTTATATAGAAATCTTGCTGAGTTTGGCTGATAAATGGTTTATCATTGGTAGTAAGGTTGTAACCGCCACCAGACAATGAGTCTTGGTTGTAACGTTCATAGTTGAAACCAACCAATACCTTACCGTTGTGCTTGCCGAAACTACGAGTATAGTCGGTAAACAAGTTCAACGCATAGTAATTCTGACGGAAACGGTAGTCATACGCATTGGTTACAGTACCATAATCAGAGTCACGCAACATCGGAGTACCATCTACGCCATAATAATATACCGGAATCTGGTTCTGAGTAGTCTTGTTATTGGTTATACGAAGTGCACCTTCAGCATAAAGATTCCAACCTTCCAACGGAGTGAAAGTAAACTTCAACTGTTGAGTGAACTCATCGTTGTGCTGTTCGTAAAGACCACCTTGTTCCAATTCATAGATTTCCATTTCGTTCATGTAGTAACCGTTCGGGTCGATAACCGGACAAGACGGCCAACGACGAGCAATGTTGTGATAGAAGTGTGCATCCAAATATTGCGGTCTGGAATAATCCTTACGGCTCCACTTGGTAGTGTAGTCAATATGTGCCCAAGAAGCTAATTCTGCACTAATCTTACCCGACATGGTATAACGGTTCATCTTGTCTTCGCCATGACGAATCAAACCTTTTTGATTCAAGAAGCTACCGCTTAAGTTCCAAGTTAACTTTTCGTTACCACCACTCAAGCTCAAGTTGTGCTGAGTAGAAGGAACATTCTTTTTGTAATGTTCTTCAAACCAGTCTGTGTTGGCAAAAGCATTGGTGTAGTTGTTCCAACGACCATCAGTACCCGGAGTTGTACCGTAATATCTTGGATCTGACGGGTCTGTAAATTCACCATTCTGATACTTGATCATGTTTTCAATGGTTTCATCAGAGAATGGAGCAACACCACCGGCATTGATAGCAGCCGCATTGAAATAATTGGCAAAATCAATGGAATTAACCATCTTAGGCAAGTTGGTAGCTGAAGAGAAACGAACGTCACCTGAGTATGTAACCTTTACTTTACCAGCCTTACCACTCTTGGTTGTAATCATGATTACACCGAATGCAGCACGCGCACCGTAAATAGAAGCAGAAGCCGCATCCTTCAATACAGAAACGCTTTCCACATCGTTCGGGTTCAATGTACTCATGTCGCCTTCGATACCGTCAATCAATACCAACGGACTATCATTAGAACCATTATTAATAGTACCAGTACCACGAATGTTGATGTTCAAGCTGGAGTTCAATTCACCACCACTGTTACCTACTGTCAAGTTCAAACCAGGAATACTACCCTGCAATGCTTGAGTAATGTTGGCAACCGGACGAGATTCGATAGTTTCAGCACCTACCATACTTACTGCACCGGTTACATTTACCTTCTTCTGAGTACCGTAACCTACTACTACGACTTCTTCCAAAGCCTGAGTATCATCCTTCAAGGTAACAGTAAGCGGAGTACCGTTCCAAACCACTTCTGCGGTCTTGTAACCCACGAAAGAGATTTCGATTACATCGCCTTTCTTTACACCAGAGATAGAGAAATTACCTTCGAAGTCGGTAATTGTACCATTGGTAGTACCCTTTACAACAACAGAAGCACCGATAACGGTTTCGCCCAAAGCGTCTTTCACGACACCAGTGGCGGTTTCACTCTGCTGTGTGATCTTCACGTCGTCAACTCCCGCTGGGGAAGCTGCGTAAGCTGCTCCTGTTGAGGCTCCCATCAAGAACAGCATCATACTGACTGTTTTTAGTCGTTTTAACATAGCTGTGATTTTT
>JAFTSK010000141.1 GCA_017467385.1 Bacteroidaceae bacterium | reverse complement strand
TATGGCAATCAGAAATAAAATTCCCTTCATAGATTTTTCGATTTTAGTAAACAATGACCAAAAGTAGTAAAAAAGTGGGAAGATACCCAAATGTTCTGCAAAGATAATACATGATGAAAGCGCAATGTCCGTATTTGTCCGCAGATTCAGCATTTTAGGAGATTTGCAAGAGTTTTTCTCAAAAGTTCTTCATCTTTTCAACAAAAGATTTTGAGAGTTTCGGATTTCTCCCTCTGGAGAGCAAAAGTGTCAGAAGTGTCAGATGTCAGTTAAAAATAAATGGATATAATCTTGAAAATAACTTTTATAGTAGTATATATAATATATTATATATACTACTATAAATTATTCTTTCACCATTAAAAGGGGAAAAATATAACTGACATCTGACACTTCTGACACTTTAAACATAAAATCCCATTCAGAACATACTGTAGAACTGTTTTGGAAAATCAAAAACAGGTTGCGTTCCAAAAAAATCTACTTTTTCACCACCGGAGAAGCCTCTTTGATACGCAAAAAACTCACACAACCGGCCGTTGCAGCAAAGGCAATCGCCATCAAAAGACAAGCTTTTTCACCTCCACCGGGGGCTTTAACCACATGAAACATCACAGCAACTAAGGCTGTACCAAGTGTCTGCCCGAGCAGACGGGCTGTGCCAAGCATACCGCTTGCCCCTCCGCTTCGTTGAATGGGAGCAGAAGTCGTAATCGTAACATTATTAGGCGTTTGGAATAGTCCGATGCCGATTCCGCAAAGTGCCATACGCCAAGTTAAATCGCCTAAATCAACTTCGCCTTGCAAGAAAGCAAGTGTACATAAACCCGTCGTAAAGACGCACATTCCAATGCCACCAAGCACTCCCGGATGTATTTTTTCTATCAAACGACCGGCCAAAGGAGCCGTTAAAGTGGTGGCAAGTGGCCAGGGAGTGAGCATCAATCCCGTCTCGGCTACACTCAATCCCAACGTGTGTTGCATGAAAAAGGGCAGGGAAACCAAAGCGAGCATTTGCGCGGTAAAGCAGGTAATGCTACACCCGATGGAAAGGGAAAAGATGGGAATACGGAACAAGTCGACCGGCAGAATGGGAATGGGTATTTGTAGCTGGCGGCGAATGTAGGTGATACCTACAATGACCGTAACAATGCCTTGAAGCATGGATAAAGTCGAAAAACCATTGTGGGCAATCCCTTCGATGGTGTAAATCAACAGACCGAAAAATACGGCATTCATCACTACACTTTGTCCGTCGAGATGCTTCTTCTCTTGAGTGGGTGGATTGTTCGGAAGAAGCTTCCAACCTAATAATAAAGCGGCCACTCCCAATGGAATGTTCAGCAGAAAAATCCACGACCAATGTCCTACGGCCAGGATAGCACCGCCCAGCGTAGGCCCAGAAGCGGCCGTTACGGCCACAATCACCGCATTGGCGGCCATTACTCTGCCTAATCGGGAAGGGGGGAAGATGAAGCGCAGAAGAGCCGTATTGATGCTCATGGTACAGGCTCCACCAATGCCTTGAAGCACACGCGCCGCCACCAACATCTCGAATGAGGTGCTGACGGCACACAAAGCCGAAGCCACCACAAACGTGCTTACTCCGCAGAGAAACACCCGTTTGTAGCCGAAGATGTCGCCAATGGCCGCAAAGCCGAGGAGCAACATCGTAACAATCAGCTGATAAGCATTGACCACCCAGATGATGTCGGATGCCGACACCCCGAACTCGTCGGACAGGGTAGGCAGAGCCACATTCATGATGGTTCCGTCCAAAACCCCCATCATAATAGCGGCCAATACCGCCACTACGGCCAGATATTGGCGGGGCATAATCACATTCTTTTCCGTACTCATGAGGCAAAGTTACTATATTTTTCAAGAAATTCGATAAAACTGTTTGGATTTATCCATTTCCCCTCTCGAGAGGGGATTAAGGGGTGTGTGAGGCACATACAGGTGGGGATACATTCATGTTGCTGTCTTCTAACACACCCCCTTCCCCCTCTCGAGAGGGGGCATACATAATATATATGTTAAAGAACACAAGAAAACAAGGAAATGTTGAAAAATAGTTGTACCTTTGCGGCCAGAAAACAGTGGAGAGATTTGAGTAGCTTGCAACCACAGAAAAAAATGCTAAAACAACATTGACTTTCTACGTCTACCTACTCTGAATTCCTATCCCCGTTTTGGATTAGTTTTTTTAATTTTTAATTCTTAATTTTCAATTTAGAATGGGATACTTATTCACATCCGAATCGGTGTCTGAAGGACACCCCGACAAAGTGGCCGACCAAATATCGGACGCTGTGCTTGACAAACTGCTGGCTTTTGATCCCAGTTCGAAAGTAGCTTGCGAAACGCTTGTTACTACCGGACAGGTAGTGATGGCTGGAGAAGTGAAGACAGAAGCATACGTTGACTTACAGCGCATTGCACGCGAGGTTATCAACCGCATCGGCTATACCAAAAGCGAATATATGTTTGAAGGAAACTCGTGCGGCGTACTCAGCGCTATCCACGAACAAAGTGCGGATATTAACCGAGGCGTGGAACGCGAAGATCCGATGAATCAGGGTGCAGGCGACCAGGGTATGATGTTCGGCTATGCAACCAACGAAACCGAAAATTACATGCCGCTTTCACTCGACTTGTCGCACAAATTGCTGATGATTTTGGCTGACATCCGTCGTGAAGGCAAGGAAATGACTTACCTCCGTCCGGATTCCAAGAGCCAGGTAACCATTGAATACGATGACAATAACAAACCGGTTCGTATTGACACCATCGTCGTTTCTACTCAGCACGACGAGTTCATTCTTCCGGCCGACAACAGCAAGGAAGCTCAGCTCAAGGCCGATGAAGAGATGTTGGCACAAATCCGCAAGGATGTTATCGAAATTCTGATGCCGCGTGTGATTGCCAGCATTCACAATCCGGAAGTGTTGAAGTTGTTCAACGATCAGATTACTTACCACGTGAACCCGACCGGCAAGTTCGTCATCGGTGGTCCTCATGGAGATACCGGTTTGACCGGCCGCAAGATTATCGTGGATACTTACGGTGGTAAGGGTGCTCATGATGGTGGTGCTTTCTCGGGCAAGGATCCAAGTAAGGTAGACCGTAGTGCCGCATACGCCGCCCGTCATATTGCCAAGAACATGGTAGCCGCCGGTGTAGCCGATGAAATGCTTGTACAAGTGTCTTACGCCATCGGTGTAGCCCGTCCGGTAAGCATTTATGTAAACACTTACGGTCGTAGTAACGTGAAGATGACCGATGGTGAAATCGCCAAGAAGATTGACGAACTGTTCGACCTTCGTCCGAAGGCCATCGAAGAACGCTTGAAGCTCCGCAACCCGATTTACGAAGAAACTGCTTCGTATGGACACATGGGACGTGAGCCGAAGATAGTTACCAAGACTTACGAATCCATGTATCGTGAAACCAAGACCGTAGAGGTGGAACTCTTCACTTGGGAAAAGCTTGACTATGTGGATAAGGTAAAAGAAGTGTTTGGATTGTAATATCATTATTGGGTGCGGATTGTCTAATCTCCCCCCTCTTGAGAGGGGGAAGGGGGTGTGTGAAATACAACCACTTGTGTGTCTCACACACCCCTTAATCCCCTCTCAAGAGGGGAACGCCGCACTAATTTTTGCCTAAAATATAAATAACCCCAATGAACGACATTAAAAACGTTTGCGTATATAGTGCATCCAGCACAAAAATCGCCCCTATTTACTATGCGGCGGCCGAAAAATTAGGGCATTTGCTTGGCGCACGTGGTCTGAATGTGATTAACGGTGCTGGAAGTATCGGCCTGATGTCCACCACCGCCAATGCTACTTTGTCGGCCGGAGGAACCGTAACCGGAGTGATTCCCCGTTTTATGGTAGAACAAGGATGGCATCACACCGGCCTGACTAAGTTGATAGAGGTTGAAACCATGCACGAACGCAAACAGCTCATGGCAGATATGTCTGATGGTGTCATTGCTTTGCCCGGTGGATGTGGAACAATGGAAGAACTGCTCGAAATCATTACCTGGAAGCAATTGGGCTTGTACTTGAAACCCATTGTCATCCTGAATGTCGATGGATATTTCAATCCTTTGCTGAAAATGCTTCAGCGTGCCATTGACCAGAGTTTCATGCGGAAGGAACATGCCAACATCTGGGTGGTGGCAAAAACACCTAAGAAAGCCGTAGAATTGCTTTACAGCACCCCGATGTGGGATAAGGAAGTCCGGAAATTTGCTGCTCTATGAACATACTCCAGACATTGCTTACCGAAGGAATGAAAGGAGAGCCACTTCCTTACATGCCACGTTTGGATTGGGTAAACACAAGCTTATTGTTCTTGTGTATCTTCATGGTGTGCTATGTGTTGTCAAAGGAAAGAAGCCATTTACAACAACAGATACGTTATTTCTTTTCAGCGAAAGAGAGGGGAAGTTTCTTTGATGATGCAACGGCCACTGATATGCGGCATACGCTTGTCCTGATTTTTCACACTTGCATTTTGTTGGGCTTTTGTGCTTACCACTATTGCACCCATTCGTTTCCTGCCTTGCTGAACGAAGTAAACCATGCTCTTTTATTAGGGATTTTCGTGGTGGTTATGATTGTCTATATGTTAGCAAAATGGGGGATTTACAGTTTTGTCAACTGGGTTTTCTTCGACAAGACAAGAAATATGTTATGGGTAAATTCCTACTTTTTTGTGGTCATTTGGTTAGGGCTGATTTTACTTCCTGTCATATTGTTAGTGGTGTATTTCAGTTTGACTCCTTCAACCTCCTTCCTTTTGATTGCATTGGCCGTTTTCCTTGCCAAAATTCTTTTATTTTATAGGTGTTTTAGCAACTTTTTTCAAAGAATTCATGGCTTATTCCATTTAATTCTGTACTTTTGCACCCTGGAAATTTTGCCTGATCTTTTGCTATGGAAAGGCATTATTCTTTCGTGTAACAATTTGATACTAAATATTTGAAGCCTTGAAGATTAAAAAAGTTCTCGTTTCTCAGCCGAAACCGGCTACTGAAAAGTCGCCTTATTATGACATCGCTGAGAAGTACGGCGTAAAAATAGATTTTCGACCGTTCATAAAAGTGGAAAGTTTGTCTGCAAGAGAATTCAGACAACAGAAAGTGTCTATTCTCGACCATACAGCAGTGATTTTTACCTCACGTCATGCCATTGACCACTTTTTCACCTTGTGTACTGATTTGCGTGTAACTATTCCGGAAACCATGAAATATTTCTGTACTTCGGAACAGATTGCATTGTATATCCAGAAATATGTGCAATATCGCAAACGTAAAGTGTTCTTCGGAGCCACCGGTAAGTTTGCCGATTTGATGCCTGCCATTGTAAAACATGGTACGGAAAAGTATTTCGTTCCGATGTCTGATGTACACAACGATGAAATCAAGAACCTGCTTGACAGCAAGAAAATCCAACACACCGAAGCTGTGATGTACCGTACTGTAAGCAACGACTTTACTCCGGAAGAAAAGTTTGACTACGACATGTTGTTGTTCTTTAGTCCGGCCGGAATTAGTTCGTTGATGAAGAACTTCCCGGGTTTTGAACAGAAGGAAATTGCTATTGGATGTTTTGGCCCTGCTACGGCAAAGGCTGTAAAAGATGCCGGATTCCGTCTTGATTTGGAAGCTCCGACCGTTGAAGCTCCGTCTATGCCGGCCGCATTGGATAAGTTCATTGGCGAACATAACAAGGAATAATTAAATTGTTTCCATATTTCGGAGGTTTTGTAACCATAAAGTCGTAACTTTGTGCTGCAAAACCTCCGTTTTTATCATATAAACGATGGAAGAAAGAAGATATATACTCAACAAAGAAGAACGTTTGTGTAGCAAGAAACTCATCGAACGTTTGTTTGCCGGAGGCAACCGGTCGTTTCCGACTTTTCCTCTGCGGGTGGTGTATATGCCCCTCTCTTCCGAAGAAAACACCGCTGACGCATCCATTCTTATCAGCGTACCCAAAAAGCGCTTTAAACATGCCGTTAAGCGTAATCAAGTAAAGCGTCAGGTGCGTGAAGCTTATCGCCGGAACAAATACATCTTGCTTGATGCTTTGAAGGCGCAGGAAACTCCTTGCAAAATGGTGTTGGCCTTTATCTGGCTCGACAACAAGATTCATTCAACGGAAGAGGTGGAATACAAGGTCAGAAAGCTTTTGATGCACATATCCGAAAATATCCGATGAAGAAACTTTTGTCGGACATACTGATTTTGCCCATCCGTTTTTATCGCGGATACATTTCTCCGCTTACTCCCCCTTCCTGTCGTTTTACGCCTACCTGCTCCGAATATGCTATCGAAGCCATCCGCAAGCATGGTCCCTTGAAAGGGCTTTATTTGGCTATTCGGCGGTTGTTGCGTTGTCATCCCTGGGGTGACTCCGGCTATGATCCCGTTCCTTGAAGATTATGGATTGTTTTAATATGCATACACACACCATTCTACATCCGGAAAGGGAGATTGTTTCCTACGATGTGTCCGCCTTTTCTCCCGGCGAAGGTTATGCTTCTGTGGGCATTCATCCCTGGATGTTGACGGAAGAAAATGCGAATTCTCAATGGGAAGTCTTGCAAGAGCTTGTACAGGATAAGCGAATCATAGCCATAGGAGAGGCCGGTCTTGATAAATTGAAAGGCCCTTCATTGGAGTTACAGACGAATCTGTTTCGGAAAGAAATCCTTTTGTCCGAAGCAAAAGGCTTGCCGTTGGTTATTCATTGCGTCAAAGCCTTCAACGAACTGATTCAGCTTCGTAAAGAAATACGTCCACAGCAACCCTGGATTGTTCATGGATTCCGAGGAAAGCTTCCTCTTGCGGAAGACCTGCTCAAGCATGGATGTTTCCTTTCCTTTGGAGCCAAGTTTCAAGTGGAAGCAGTAAGAAACACTCCCATAGATAGGCTCTTTGTCGAGACGGATGATTCGGGTATACCTATTGAGGACATCTATCAAAATATTGCCAATGTGCGGGGAATGGCATCAGGAGAATTGATAGAGGCCGTTAATAAGAATGTGCAAAAGGTCTTTTTAAAGGCATAAGTGTTGTTCGTTCAGAAAAAGTATCGTAATTTTGCAGACATCAAAGTATAAATCAAAACAATAAAACAACATATCGATGAATTTTGTAGAAGAATTGACATGGAGAGGCATGGTACATACTATCATGCCGGGTACAGAAGAATTGTTGGCTAAGGAACAAGTAACTGCCTATTTGGGTATCGACCCTACTGCCGACTCTTTACATATCGGCCACCTTTGTGGGGTAATGATGTTGCGCCATTTCCAGCGTTGTGGCCACAAGCCTTTGGCATTGGTAGGTGGTGCAACCGGTATGATTGGCGATCCATCAGGCAAATCAGCCGAACGTAATTTGCTGAACGAAGAAACTTTGCGTCATAATGTTTCTTGCATCAAGAAGCAGTTGGCCAAGTTCCTCGACTTTGAAAGCGATGCACCCAACAAGGCCGAGTTGGTAAACAACTACGACTGGATGAAGGACTATACTTTCCTTGATTTCGCACGTGAAATCGGTAAGCACATTACCGTAAACTACATGATGGCAAAGGATAGCGTACAGAAGCGTTTGAACGGTGAAGCACGCGATGGCTTGTCATTTACTGAATTTACCTATCAGTTGCTCCAGGGTTATGACTTCCTCTATTTGTGGGAAAACAAGAATTGTAAGTTGCAGTTGGGTGGCTCTGACCAATGGGGTAACATCACTACAGGTACAGAATTGATTCGCCGCACAAAGGGTGGTGAAGCGTTTGCCTTGACTTGTCCGTTGATTACTAAGGCCGATGGCGGTAAGTTTGGAAAAACTGAATCAGGAAACATCTGGTTGGATCCGAACTATACTTCTCCTTATAAGTTCTATCAATTCTGGTTGAACGTAAGCGATGAAGACGCTGCCCGCTACATCAAGATTTTCACTTCTCTCAGCAAAGAAGAAATCGAAGCCTTGATTGCCGAACATGCCGAAGCTCCTCACCTCCGCGTATTGCAAAAGCGTTTGGCGAAGGAAGTAACCATCATGGTTCACTCGGAAGAAGATTACAATGCGGCCGTAGAAGCCTCTGGTATCCTCTTCGGCAATGCTACTTCAGATGCCTTGAAGAAGCTCGACGAACAGACTTTGCTCGCCGTATTCGAAGGTGTGCCTCAGTTTGAAGTATCTAAGGAAGCGTTGGAAGCTGGTGTAAAGGCCGTTGACTTGTTTGTTGACAATGCCGCTATCTTTGCTTCTAAGGGTGAAATGCGTAAGCTCGTTCAAGGTGGTGGAGTTTCTTTGAATAAGGAAAAGCTTTCTGCTTTCGATCAAGTTGTTACTACTGCCGACTTGCTTGATGAAAAATACTTGCTCGTTCAGCGCGGCAAGAAGAACTACTACCTTGTATTTGCGAAATAAATCTTTGTAATATAGAGTAGCTCAACATTAATTATAAGAAAGGAACCCGACATTGATAAGTTCTTCAATGTCGGGTTCCTTTTTTATTATGTCGGCAAAAACACTTTAAAATTGTGTTTTGTTACTCCGAAAAATTCTCTTTGACGAGTTGATTGATTCTCTTTGGAGAACGAAAGAACTCTCCAAAGAGAATTTTAATTGTTTTCTAAACGGGAAATTGAGATGCTTTTACTTGTTCAGTTTCCAGGTAAATCCATCTTTGGTATCCTTCACTTCAAAGCCAAGAGCTGCAAGTTCGTCTCGAATCTTATCGCTGGTTGCCCAATCCTTGTTGGCTTTAGCTTTCATGCGTTGTTCGAGGAGCATATCTACCACCTTGCCGTAAGCTTCTTCGCGTGCTTCGTTGTTGGCGGTCTCTTCCTTCATACCCAAAATGTCGAACAAGAACAAATGGAACAAACTCTTTAATTCTTCCAAATCTTCCGCAGAAAGGGTGGCTTTCTTGTCGAGTACGGTGTTGATGATACGAGCTCCATCAAACAAGTGGGCAATCACAATCGGCGTATTCAAGTCATCGTTCATGGCATCGTAACACTTTTCGCGAAGTTCTTTTACGCCTTCGATGGTGGTTTGCTTGCCCGGAGTGATGCGTTCTAATCCCTTCATGGCATCTTGTAAGCGTTGCAATCCCTTTTCGGCCGCTTGTAAAGCCTCGTTTCCGAAGTCTACGGTGCTACGATAGTGTGCCTGAAGGATGAAGAAACGAATGGTCATAGGGCTATAAGCTTGGGTAAGCAACGGATGGCTGCCGTTGAAGAACTCACTTAAGTTGATGAAGTTATTGTAACTCTTACCCATCTTTTGACCGTTGATGGTAATCATGTTGTTGTGCATCCAATAATGAACCATATCGTCGCCTTGTGATGCTACACTCTGTGCGATTTCACATTCGTGGTGTGGGAAAATCAAGTCCATACCACCGCCGTGAATGTCAAAATGACTGCCAAGATATTTACGTCCCATAGCCGTACATTCACAATGCCAACCTGGGAAGCCATCACTCCAGGGAGAAGGCCAACGCATAATGTGTTCCGGTTGGGCGCACTTCCAAAGGGCAAAGTCTGCCGGATTATGCTTTTCGCTTTGTCCGTCAAGTTCGCGCCATGTGTTCAAAACATCGTCTAAGTTACGGCCGGAGAGTTTGCCATAATGATGGTCTTTGTTGTATTTGGCTACATCAAAGTACACCGAACCTTGACTTTCGTAGGCATAACCGTTCTTCAGGATTTCTTCTACCAATTGAATCTGTTCGATAATGTGTCCAGAAGCATGCGGTTCGATGCTGGGAGGAAGTACGTTCAATGCTTCCATCGCCTTGTGGTAGCGGTTGAGATAATATTGCACCACTTCCATTGGCTCTAATTGCTCCAAACGTGCTTTCTTGGCAATCTTGTCTTCGCCTTCGTCTGCATCGTGTTCCAAATGGCCAACATCGGTAATGTTTCGTACATAGCGCACCTTATAACCCAAATGAGTGAGGTAGCGATACAGAATGTCGAACGTGATAGCCGGACGGGCGTGTCCTAAATGCGCGTCTCCATATACGGTAGGCCCGCAAACATACATGCCCACGTGCGGAGCATGAAGCGGAACAAACTGCTCCTTACGGCGGGACAATGTATTGTAAATGGTTAGTTTATTTTCCATAATTCAATCTTTTATGAACTGCAAAGTTATAAATTTATTGTGATTATCCGTAACTTATTATCATTTATTGTATTTATCTTTGTCGCATGAAACCGAATCGGAAAGTTTTATTGGGGATGAGTGGAGGTACAGATAGCTCGGTTGCGGCTTTGCTTCTCCAAGATGCCGGATACGAAGTAACCGGTGTTACTTTCCGTTTTTATGAGAAGGATAATCAGACGGAGTATGTAGATGATGCTCGTGATTTGTGTCTGCGGTTAGGTATTCCGCACATTGTTTGCGACCAACGAGAGGCCTTTCGGGAAACGATTATCAAGTATTTTGTTCGTGAATACATGGAGGGGCATACTCCGGTTCCTTGTACTTTGTGCAATAATTACTTGAAATGGCCTTTGCTTCGGCAATTAGCCGATGAACGTGGGATTTATCATCTTGCCACCGGTCATTATGTACAAAAACGAGAGATAGACGGACTTTGGCACATTACTACCGGCGTTGATAACGACAAAGATCAGTCTTTCTTCTTGTGGGGGCTTCCGCAAAGTATTTTAGAGAGGATGCTGTTGCCGATGGGCGGGCTGACCAAGTCTCGTGTTCGTCAGATAGCCGAAGAACGTGGCTTCTTGAAGGCGGCTCATAAAAAAGATAGCATTGGAGTTTGTTTCTGCCCGATGGATTATCGTACCTTTTTGCGTAATGAGGTGCCTGCCGAGGCTATCCAAAAAGGGAAATTCTTCGATGAAAAGGGGAATTTTATTGCTTGGCATGAGGGCTATCCCTTTTACACGATTGGCCAACGGAGAGGGTTGGGAATTGATTTGAATAGGGCGGTTTTTGTGAAAGAAATTATTCCTTCCGAGAATCGAGTGATATTGGGCGATTTACATTCGTTGGAGAAAACAGAAATGCGATTGAAGGATTGGAACATCACGAATCCTTCCTTATTGCTTGGAAAGGAAGATGTAATCGTGAAAATCCGTTATCGTAAGCAAGCCAACCGTTGTACGGTTACTTTGCTTCCCGACAACACGTTGCATGTGCAATTACATGAACCATTGACGGCTATTGCATCCGGTCAGGCGGCGGCCTTCTATCGGGAAGATGTGGTGTTAGGAGGAGGAATTATTCTGTAAAAATGAGCAAAAAAGGAGTTTTTTATGTTACAAGTCCAATGATATGGAATAAAATTGTAAATTTGCCGCACATTGTTTTATTTGACTTGAACGATTTATGAATAACTTACCTACTGTAACCAAAAACCTGCTTATCATTAATGTGTTATGCTTTTGCGGCTATTATGTGGCTAAAAGATATGGCATAAATTTGAACGATATGCTGGGCTTGCATTTCTTTTTGGCCTCTGACTTTAATCTTGGTCAATTAGTTTCTTACATGTTTATGCATGCAAACTTCCAACACATCTTTTTCAATATGTTTGCGGTGTGGATGTTTGGACGTACACTTGAACATGTATTAGGCCCCCAACGTTTTCTTACTTATTATTTAGTGTGCGGAATTGGCGCCGGTTTGGTGCAGGAGTTGGTTCAATACGTGCAATATGCTACTCTCTTGTCGCAATACGATAGCGTCAATACGGGATTGGCTATTATTCCAATGGCAGAATACTTGAATCTGATGACGACGGTAGGAGCCTCCGGAGCCGTTTATGGCATTTTGTTGGCATTCGGCATGATGTTTCCTAATGCGCCTATGATGGTGTTTCCTATCCCTTTCCCTATCAAAGCCAAATTCTTTGTGATAGGGTATGCAGTCCTTGAAGTGTTGATGGGATTTGGAAGTTCTGGCGATGGGGTAGCACACTTTGCTCACTTGGGCGGTATGATTTTCGGTTTCTTGTTAATTACGTATTGGAGAAAAAAGAATAACAACAATGGGCAGTTTTATTGCTGATTTGAAGAATAACTATCAACGAGGAAACATTAGTATTCAATTTATATATATTAATGTAGGAATATTTGTGTTGACCTCTTTGGTAAGCGTCATTTGGGTGCTTTTTAATTGGGGAGTACCTGCTTGGTTGAAATGCTTCCAGTTGCCGGCATGGTTACCTTTGTTTGTCAAACAACCCTGGTCGTTGTTTACTTACATGTTCCTTCATGCTGGTGTGTTGCACCTATTATTTAATATGTTATGGCTTTATTGGTTTGGGCAGATGTTTTTGTCGGTCTATTCTGCTCGCCATTTCCGAGGGTTATATCTGTTGGGAGGAATATGTGGCGGCTTGTTGTACATGTTGGCCTACAATGTCTTTCCTTATTTCAACCAATATATATATGGTGCAATTCTGTTAGGAGCCTCTGCTTCTGTGTTGGCCATTGTGGTGGCTACGGCGGTGCGTATGCCGGAATATCGGGTGAACTTTATGTTTATTGGCGCGGTTCGTTTGAAGTATGTAGCCTTGTTTGTGGTCTTGTTGGATTTGTTGTTCATCACGTCCAACAATGGTGGAGGTCATATCGCCCACTTGGGAGGTGCATTGGCCGGCTGGTGGTTTGCTTCCAGTTTGCAACAAGGTCGAGATGTAACCAAATGGATAAACAACTGTTTGGATTGGCTTTCGGGAGGATTTAAGATGAAAAAGGCTTCCAAGAAACCCAAAATGAAGGTAAACAAGGGTGGAAAAGCGCAAGATTACGATTACAATGCCCGTAAAAAGCAACAAAGCGAGGAAATAGATAGAATCTTGGATAAGCTGAAAAAGTCGGGTTATAGTAGCCTTACGGAAGAAGAAAAGAAACGTTTGTTTGATGCAAGCAAGAAATAAAAGATGAAGTATATCGGAAAGTTGTTGGGAGTCATATTGTTATGCGTGAATGTTGTCGTCGCATTGTTGTTGCTTGTGTCGGCATATAGCGCTTACATTCATCCGCAAACACATCCGATAGCTTCTTGTGCAGGCTTGTTCTTTCCTGTTTTCTTGGTGTTAAATCTATTGTTTTTAGTCTTTTGGTTGCTGGTGTGTCGTCGATATGCCTTGCTTCCTGTGCTTGTTTTGGTGGCTTGTTGGGGAGGCATCTGCCGTTATTGTCCGATGAATTGGTGGGGGGAAGAGGCTCCGGAGAATGCCGTCAAAATATTGTCGTATAACACTCGGGCTTTCGGCTTGAAAGCCTCGCATACAAAGGAAAAAAGCAATGAAGTGATTGCTTATTTGCAAGAATGTGATGCAGATATTATCTGCTTGCAGGAATACATCTGGGGCAAACGGTTGAAGAAAAAAGACATTGATTATGCCTTGAGAAAATACCCTTATCGCCATTATTTGCCATTGGGCGGCGGTTTGAATGGCTTGGGATGCTATTCGCGCTATCCGATTCTTTCGGCTACTCCCATTAAATGCGAAAGTCGTCGGAATGGCTCGGTCATTTATCAAATAAAAGTGGATAAGGATACGCTTTGGGTGGCCAACAATCATTTGGAGTCTACTAAAATCTTGGAGTCGGATGTGGAAATCTATCAAGACATGATTGATGCACCCGATAGCAAGAAGCTTTCGGCCGGACTTGGCAGATTGCTGAGCAAGTTGGGCAAGGCAAATGCCATTCGTTCGCAGCAGGCCTTCAGCTTTTCAGAAAAGCTGAAGAGCTTTCAAGGAAAACCTCTTGTCCTTTGCGGCGATTTTAATGACACTTCTTTCTCGTACACCTATCGCTTGCTGGCGAAGGATATGAAGGACGCGTTTGTGGAGGCCGGCAATGGCTTGGGCATCACTTACGAGCAAAACAGATTGTATTTTCGCATCGACCATATTCTGCTGAGCAAGGACTTGAAAGTGTATGAATGTGTGGTGGATGATGCGGCAAAAGGCTCTGACCATTATCCTATTTGGTGTACTCTCTCTTTCTAATGTGGGATTGTTCTGGCTGTAAAAATCAAATTTACAGCCTTTTTTCTCTCCGAAAAGCTAAATATTTCTGTTTAATCCCGTTGGATTTTGAAAAAATGGCTATATTTGCAACCTTGAAAAAATAGGAATTAATTATAACGTAAAATAAAAAATCAAACTAACATGCAAAACAAAGGATTTGTAAAGTTTTTCGCGTTTGCACTTACCCTTGTGTGCTTGTTTTACCTTTCTTTCTCTTTTGTAACTCGCCATCACATGAGCAAGGCTGCGGAAGATCCGAAGGGCGAAACACACTACCTTGATTCTATGCAGAATGAAAAGGTGTGGTTTGGCGCATATACGCTGAAACAATGTCGTGAGATGGAAATTGGCCTGGGCTTGGACTTGAAGGGCGGTATGAACGTCATTCTGGAAGTTTCTGTGCCTGATGTAGTGAAGGCATTGGCAGACAACAAGACTGACGAAGCGTTCAACAATGCTGTGGCAGTGGCTTCCAAGCAATCCATCACCAGCCAAGAAGACTTCATTACATTGTTTATTAGAGAGTATAAGAACCAGGCTCCAACAGGAACATTGGCCGAATTGTTTGCCACTCAGCAGTTGAAGGACAAGGTAAACACTCGTAGCACAGACGCTGAAGTAGAAAAGGTGTTGCGTGAAGAAGTGCAGGCCGCTATCAATAACTCATACAATGTATTGCGTACACGTATCGACCGCTTTGGTGTGGCTCAGCCGAATATCCAGACTTTGGAAGGCAAGATGGGACGTATCATGGTGGAACTTCCGGGCATCAAGGAGCCGGAACGTGTTCGTAAGTTGTTGCAAGGTTCTGCTAACCTTGAATTCTGGGAAACTTACAATTCCAACGAAATCGTTCCATTGCTCAACTCTGTAGACAATAAGTTGCGTGATGTATTGGCAGTAGCCGATGGCGAAGAAGTAGAAGCTACTGAAGCAAAGGCTGAACCGGCCGTATCTGCAACAGATAGCTTGACTGCTGCTTTGAAGGGCGAAAAAACAAACAACGAAGCTGTTTTGGCTCAGATGAAGAAGGAACATCCGTTGGCAGCTGTTCTTCAGTTCAACAATGGCGGTTATGGTTGTGTGGTAGGTTATGCTAACTACAAGGATACAGCCGAAGTAAACAAGTTGTTGGCTATGAAAGAAGCTCAGACCATTCTTCCGAAAGAACTTCGTTTGAAGTGGGGTGTGAAAGCCGCTGACTTCGACAAGTCCGGTCAAATCTTTGAATTGTATGCCATCAAGTCTACTGAACGTAATGGCAAGGCTCCATTGGAAGGAGATGTGGTTACAGATGCTAAGGATGAATTCGACAATTTTGGCAAACCATGTGTAAGCATGGCTATGAATACAGACGGTGCACGTCGTTGGGCCACTTTGACCAAGAACAACATAAACAAGGCTATCGCTATTGTATTGGATGGTTATGTATATAGTGCTCCAGATGTAAGAGGCGAAATTACCGGTGGTCATTCACAGATTACAGGTAACTTTACTCCGGAAGTAACTAAAGACTTGGCTAACGTATTGAAGTCTGGTAAAATGCCGGCTCCGGCTCGTATTGTTCAGGAAGACATCGTAGGTCCGTCTCTTGGTCAGGCTTCTATTAATCAAGGTATGATGTCATTCATCGTGGCTTTGGTATTGTTGATGATTTACATGTGCGGCATCTACGGTTTGATTCCGGGTATGGTTGCTAACTGTGCTTTGTTCGTAAACTTCTTCTTCACTTTGGGTATCCTTACTTCTTTCCAAGCTGCATTGACCATGTCTGGTATTGCCGGTATGGTGTTGTCTCTGGGTATGGCGGTGGATGCTAACGTGTTGATTTACGAACGTACTAAGGAAGAATTGAGAGCCGGAAAGACTACAAAGGCTGCTTTGGCCGATGGTTATTCTAACGCATTCTCGGCTATCTTCGACTCTAACTTGACTTCTATCATTACTGGTATCATCTTGTTCTACTTTGGTACAGGTCCGATTCGTGGTTTTGCTACGACTTTGATTATCGGTATCCTCTGCTCATTCTTTACAGCTGTGTTCTTGACTCGTATCGTTTACGAACACTTCATGAACAAGGACAAGTGGTTGAACTTGACATTTACTACTAACTTCTCGAAGAACTTGATGAAGAACCCTACTTACAACTTCATGGGTTCTACAAAGAAGGCATTTACGGTATTCGGTGTAGCTATTGCTATCTGTGTCGTATCATTCTTCGTTCGTGGTTTGGCTCAGAGTATCGACTTTACCGGTGGTCGTAACTTCGTGGTTCAGTTTGAACAACAAGTAGAACCGGAAACCGTTCGTGAACTCTTGAAGAGCAAGATTACAGAAGACAATGTACAGGCGATTGCTTTGGGTACAGACGGAAGAACAGTACGTATCACAACGAACTACCGCATCAATGAAGATTCTCCTACTATCGACTCTGAAGTAGAAAAGTTCATCTACGATGCTTTGTATGAAGGCGGTTTGTTGGTTGAAGGTACTACTTACGAAGTGTTCATCGACCGCGACAATCATACTGGTGGTTCTATCATCAGCTCACAAAAGGTAGGTCCAAGTATGGCTGACGACATCAAGACATCGGCTATCTGGTCGGTATTGTTCGCTTTGATTGCTATTGGTGCTTACATCTTGTTGCGTTTCCGTAACATCGCGTTCAGTATCGGTGCAACTGCCTCATTGGCTATCGAAACCGTATTGATTATCGGTATGTATTCATTGTGCCACACTTGGATGCCGTTCTCTTTGGAAATCGACCAGACATTCATCGGTGCTATCTTGACTGCTATCGGTTACTCAATCAACGATAAGGTGGTAGTATTCGACCGTATTCGTGAGTTTAGAGGATTGTATCCGAAGCGTGATAGCTTCCAGTTGTTCAATGACTCATTGAATACTACATTGTCTCGTACTATCAATACTTCATTGAGTACATTGGTTGTATTGATTTGTATCTTTGCTCTTGGTGGCGACAGCATCCGTAGCTTCGCGTTTGCAATGATTCTTGGTGTGGTATTTGGTACACTTGGTTCATTGTTCTTTGCAGCTCCTGTTGCTTACTTGACATTGGGACGTAAATTGCCGGAAGAAGAAAAGTAATTCTAACGCATAAAAAGAAAAGGGCATGCCGATGGACGGTGTGCCCTTTTCTTATTTGAAATAAGGGCAAAATAAAGGTTTGAACTTTGGCAGAGTTCACTCTTTCACCTCTTTCACTTTTGGCAGAGAATCAGTTAGTTAAAGTGCCGATCCCTGCACCGTCCAACGGATGCAGTTACATGAGGCCACGTTTGCAGTCTCGTTGCCCTACGAGACTTGCTTCGTTGAACGATGAGACTGCAAGCGTGAGCTTCTCTACTAAGTCTCATCTCCCAGATCAGGAAACTGCACTCTAACTTGTTGTATTTCAGTATAAAGTGAAGTTTGTGAAGAAGTGCCGACAGATGAATTGTTACTCATGAAAAAACTCTTTGGAGAACGAACAAAAGCTCTTTGGTGCGTTCCCTCTTTCTCCAAAGCGTTTTTCTGTCTTTTTGATTAACTTTTTATAAACTCGTTTATTTATTTTGTTTTCTTCATTTTTTTGTATATTTGTAGGTTGTAAACGAAACATGAAAGCATTTAACTCATTAAATAACAGAACATGAAAGCTTTAGTTAAAAAGGAACCCATGAAGGGTATTTGGATGGAAGAAGTTCCAGTTCCAAAGGTTGGTGTAAACGACGTCCTTATCAAGATCAAGAAGACTGCTATTTGCGGTACAGACTTGCACATCTACAAGTGGGATGAATGGAGCCAGAAAACAATCAAGACACCTATGACCATCGGTCATGAGTATGTAGGTATTGTAGCAGAAGTTGGCCCGGGTGTCCGTAACATTAAGGTGGGCGACCGCGTAACCGGTGAAGGTCATATCGCTTGTGGTCATTGCCGTAACTGTCGCCGTGGCTTGCAACACATCTGTGAAAACAGTATCGGTGTGGGTGTAAATCGTGATGGTGCTTTTGCTGAATACCTTTGCATTCCGGAATCGAATGTGGTAAAACTTGACGACCGTATCTCTGACGATATGGCTGCCATCATGGACCCGTTCGGTAACGCTACTCATACAGCCCTTTCATTCCCACTTCTCGGTGAAGACGTGTTGATTACCGGTGCCGGTTTGATTGGTACAATGGCTACTGCTATTGCTCGCTTTGCCGGAGCAAAGAACGTAGTGGTAACAGACCTCAGCGACTATCGTTTGGAAATCGCTAAGAAGATGGGAGCTACTTGTACTGTCAATGCTTCTAAGGGCGAAACAGTTGCCGGTGCGATGGAAAAGTTAGGCATGCGTGGTTTTGACGTAGGTTTGGAAATGTCTGGTTCTCCGGTTGCTTTCCGCGACATGGTAGCCAACATGTACAACGGCTCAAAGATTGCTCAGTTGGGTATCCTTCCTCCGACTACTACCGTAGACTGGAGTGAAATCATCTTCAAGGCATTGACCATCAAGGGTATCTATGGTCGTGAAATGTGGGAAACTTGGTACAAGATGGAACAGATGTTGATCTCTGGTCTTGACTTGACTCCGGTTATCACTCACCATTTCGCTATCGACGACTTCCAGAAAGG
>JAFTSK010000016.1 GCA_017467385.1 Bacteroidaceae bacterium | reverse complement strand
TTGAAAGCTTGAATGTGTCGGCTTCTTCCATCAAGGGGGTACATAAGTATACTATCACTGCATGGGCTACCCAAGACATCATCGAAAAAGTGGTCAAGCAGATAGAGAAGAAGATAGATGTATTGCAAGCAAACTATTTTGTCGATGAAGAAATCTATCAGCACGAGATTGCTTTGTACAAGCTCTCTACTCCGGAGTTTCAGAGCAATCCCATGGCTTCCAAGGTAATTCGTCGTCACAATGCCCGTATTGTGGAAGTGAATCCCGTGTTTTCCATCGTAGAGAAGAATGGGATGAGTGAAGATATCACCGGTTTGTATGAAGAACTGAAAGAGTTTGGATGTGTACTCCAATTTGTACGTTCTGGTCGTGTAGCCATTACTACAAGTAACTTTGAACGTGTAAATGAGTATCTTGATTATCGCGAAGAGAAGTATCGTAAACAAAAACAGGAACAAGCATGAGTGACAATAAGGTAGGGACATATAAGTTTGTGGCGGAGCCATTCCATGTGGATTTTACCGGCAAACTCACCATGGGGGTGTTGGGGAATCACTTGTTGAATTGTGCTGGTTTTCATGCTGCAGATAGAGGATTCGGTATTGCTGAGTTGAATGAGAATCATTATACATGGGTACTTTCTCGTCTGGCTATCGAATTGGAAGATATGCCACGCCAATATGAAGTTTTCAACATCCAAACATGGGTGGAAAACGTTTATAGACTGTTTACTGACCGTAACTTTGCCATCCTGAATAAGGAAGGGAAGTACATCGGTTATGCCCGTTCGGTGTGGGCCATGATTAGCATGGAAACCCGTAAGCCTGCTGATTTGTTGACGTTGCACGGAGGTTCAATTACCGATTATATTTGCGATAAGGAATGTCCTATCGAAAAGCCGGGTCGTATCAAGGTGACTCAACAAACTCCGGTAGCCGAATACTTGACTAAGTATAGTGATATTGACATCAATGGTCATGTCAACAGTATCAAGTACATCGAGCATATTCTTGATTTGTTTCCCATAGAAACGTTCAAGGAAAAGAGTCTCAAGCGTTTCGAAATGGCTTATGTAGCTGAAAGTTATTACGGAGATACATTGAGTTTCTATTTGGAAGAAAAAGCAGAAAACGAATACGATATAGAAGTAAAGAAGAACAACCAGGAAGTGGTAGTTCGAAGTAAAGTGATATTTAAATAAGAATTAGTAATCAATTAAAAAGATAAACAAATGGCACAAATGAATTTTGGCGGTGTGATTGAAAATGTAATGACCCGCGAAGAATTTCCATTGGAAAAAGCACGTGAAGTATTGAAGAATGAAACTATCGCTGTTATCGGTTATGGTGTACAGGGTCCTGGTCAGTCATTGAACCTTCGTGACAACGGATTCAACGTAATCGTAGGTCAGCGTCAAGGTAAGACATACGAAAAGGCAGTTGCCGATGGTTGGGTACCGGGTGAAACGCTTTTTGGCATTGAAGAAGCATGCGAAAAGGCTACTATCGTGATGTGTTTGTTGAGCGATGCTGCTGTAATGTCTGTATGGCCGACTATCAAGCCGTATTTGACTCCGGGCAAGGCCTTGTACTTCTCTCATGGTTTTGCTATCACTTGGAACGACCGTACCGGTGTAGTTCCTCCTGCTGACATCGATGTAATCATGGTAGCTCCTAAGGGTTCGGGTACTTCTCTCCGTACCATGTTCCTCGAAGGCCGTGGCTTGAACTCTTCTTATGCCGTATATCAGGATGCAACCGGTAAGGCTATGGAAAAGACCATTGCTCTCGGTATCGGTATCGGTTCAGGTTACTTGTTCGAAACTACTTTCATCCGTGAAGCTACTTCAGACTTGACAGGCGAACGTGGTTCGTTGATGGGTGCTATCCAAGGTTTGCTCTTGGCTCAGTACGAAGTATTGCGTGAA
>JAFTSK010000140.1 GCA_017467385.1 Bacteroidaceae bacterium | reverse complement strand
GTTATCCGGCGATTGAGTTCCTGCCAAATATCCACGCGGTTCTGCATGAGTGGCATCCATATCAAAATATCCGGTCCATGCACCACCGTTAAGATGACGCTGCTTACCATCTGTCAACAACCGTTTCACCGGCCATGTCTTTCCATCGTCATACGAGAGGGCTGCATACATCCCATATCCTTTGAATGTATTTCCATCGGCATCGGTAAATTCCATGCCAAGGTCTTGCTTGCGGGTACGTTGCGGATGATCGGTAAACGATACCAGCAACAACGGACCTTCGTTCAAGCGCATCAGTACCAAACGCTGACCACCATCGATGGCCGGGAAATCGGTACGCTTGTACTTCCAAGTCTTTCCCATATCCTTGGAGATACTCATCGGCATGCACTTCCGTCCGTTTTCATCCTCCAGGCTATTGCCACGTCCCAACGCCATTAAGTCGCCATTCTTCAACGTCACCAATCCTGCATGAATACCGGCAATGGTCGTTCCCTTGCCACCGTCCTTGAAGTCCGGCATCGGTGCTCCGTCCCATGGGTCGTTCCAAGTCTTTCCACCATCCTTACTGATATGCACAGCTGCTCCATCGTGACTGCCTGGTCCTGCATCACACACCTGAATCATCCAACCTTCGGGGGTCTGGATAGTACCCGAAACCACCTGATGACGCTTGGTATGTTCAGGAGCGATAATCTGCGACTTGCTCCACGAGAAACCATTGTCTGTACTGGTACGCATCACCATCATTAGGTTCTGCCAGTCACCGGCAGCTTCTACGCCATTAAAGTGATAGAGTGTACCTTTTCCATTATTAAAAATAGAAGAGCCCGTCATATTGCGATCGGGTACTTTATAGAAAAGTTCAGCCGGTGTCCATTCGGTCGCTCCCTTGCGAAGACGGGAAGAAAGTACCACCATACCTCGTCCGTTTTCCTGATTGGCCGAGAACCAAATGGCCAGCATGTCGCCATTCTCACACCAAGTGATGGACGGCTGATGATTATGTCGATAAAAGGGTGTGTTCGAACCACTGATAGGCGGACGGACAAACACCAAAGGTTCCAGATAGAAAGGCTGGTTGAGATCCACCTCTGCTGTCACCAACGGTTCATCGCTCTGTACCACACGGAATCCTGTCAACGAATGTTTGTCTTCCGGAATCATCGCCAATCGGTTGGCACTACGGAGATATTCATCCGGCGTATGGTGACTACCGCCACGAGTCACCCGGTATTCTCCATCTGCCGGTCCGGTAGGGTCTGTCTGTTCTTCTGCCGAATAAGGGCCGTACCAGTCCAGACACCATTCTTCCACGTTACCATGCATGTCATAAAGACCGAAGGCATTGGGACGAGTCTGTCCTACCTTCAAGGAAACCGGTTTGTATTCACGGGCAATGGTTTGGTTGCGTCGCATATTGGATGACAAGCCATCTCCCGTATAATATAAGGTATAGGTACCTGCCCGACAAGCATACTCCCATTCCGCTTCGGTGGGCAAACGATAGGTCTTACCCTCCTTTTCAGAAAGCCACTTGCAGAAATCCACCGCATCCTGATAAGACACGTTCACCACCGCATCATCATCCTCGGTAGACACATTGTTTTTCCCACGGAGTTTCTTATGTTCCGGACGGAACTGTTCATATTGGGCATTAGTCACTTCGGTTACCCCCATATGGAAAGCCCTGGAAATGTTCACTTTATGAACCGGAGCTTCATCAAAGTTCTCCCCTTTGCCTTCACTTCCCATATAAAAGCTACCGGCAGGGATTTCCACCAATTCTATCAACGGTTTTGTCTGTGCAAAGCCGGAAGTTTGAATAAAAAGAGTCGCCACGAGAGACAAGCTCGCCTTGCATATATTCTTCATGTAATCTAGATCTAGGATGAGTACAATACCTGTACATTGTGCAAATATACAACAAAAAACGTAGAAAACAATTGTTCTCTACGTTTTCCTTATTTTCATAACCCCAAACAATATTCTAATAGTTCGATTACTCTTTTAGTGTTTAAAAAGGTTACATCTTGTATTTTGATATATTCCTTAATTTTTTCCTGGTGTTCCGGAAAAGCTTTTAATAGCTGTTTTTCACTCTTGACAACAATAGGCTTCTCTTCCTTGAATAAATAATATTCATTCCTATTAGAATGCTGATAAACGTCTACATATTGGTTTTCATAATAACCATAATTCATTTGGGCTGTATTGATTGATTCCACTTTGGCTTGTGTAGTCATGCCATAAGCTCCCTTTTTCCCTTTATAGACATTTTTTAGATTCCAATGTATATACACATCCCCATGTTTTGTAGCAATGCATTCCAAATAAATATTTCTGATTGGAATGAATTTTCTATTTCCAATGTAAACTGTATCTATCTGGTTGGAATTGGTCAAGATCATTTCATCATTATCTTGTTTAAACATGATGTTGTCATTGGCTGCATCAAAATTGAGCAATGTATGAGTCTTAGAGCTATTTTTAAAAAGAACAGTTCCTTTTTGATAATTTTCAAACAACAGAATTCGCTTCTCTTGTGCAGAGATGTTTTGAAAACTTAAAATCAAAATAATGAAAGAGATAGTACGGAAAATCATAAAGCATTAATTTTTATTAAAAAGAGAGGGTAGATGTTGCCCATCCTACCCTCTCTTGTAAAGTAATTAGAATCTCTAATTTATTGCTTAGGACCTGCACCCCATTGTGGGTTACCCTTATCTGACCACAAACGTTCTGAGTTCAACACTGCAGTTTCGTTACTACCAGCTGATGTGAGTGTAAGGCCTTGATCTGCGTATGCCTTTAAATAGATTTCATACATCAAATCTGTCTTTGAAGGATTACCGGTATCGAAACGACGTGGAATGTTGCTAACTGGAACATCTGCATAGTCTACACGTGGGAGCAATGTAGAATTGAACTTCGGCAAACCAGAACGACGTGCAGTTACGAATTGTTCGTTAGGATACATGGTAAAGTTGATAAGTTGTTGCAAGTATACCTTTTCAAGGTCAAGTGCAGCATCACCAGTCAACTGATAGTCTTCGTGAGCCAACATAGCATCAATTTCGCCGTCCTTCAGTTCGATAGAAGCTTCAAATGGATCGTAATCATAAGTTTTACCATAATATGCAATCTTATTCAATTCTGCTAACTTGTCATATTCTTGAACAGAAGCAGTGATACCCTTAGCAAAATATTCGGCAGCTGTCTTAGGAAGATTAGCACCTAAAAGTTTGAATTCAGCCAAGTACAAGTTTGCTTCAGCTGCACCGAAATACAAACCGTACCAAATGCGCCAATCTGTTTCTTGTGTAACAGGTTCTCCTGGAGCTTTTGGCAATTTGAAGTTATAATAACGACCGATTACCATCTGCTGTTGCAATTGTGAATACGGAGTATAGGCTGTTAAGTTTCCACCTGCGGCATCGGTATTTTGGAAACGTGGGCTGTCAAACCAATCGCCATACAATGCTGCATTGTTTTTGGCATCCATTTCTACAGGTACACCATAATAACGTACCCATGGTTCGCCGGCACCCTTCCAAGCAACGAACTTCTTCTTGCCACCTTCTTCTGTAAATTCAACGTTTGCTTCAATGTAATGAGGAATGTCCTTTCCATTATCCCAGAATGATTGAATAACTTTGGAGTTATATTCATTTTTCTGATAGCAGAAACGGACGCGTGGGTCAAGATTATTGACCATAAAGTTCATCATATTAGTGCTTGCTGCCATTCCATCCCAGAAACCATTACTCCAATGGTAGATAAGGTCATTGTTATTGTCTGAGTTTGATGTACCTTTATTGAATAACATCACGTCTTCCATACTATCGATATAGCCACAAGATGCGCTAGCAACTTCTTGTGCCAATGACAAAGCCTTTGACTTATCAATATTTACATAGCGTGCAGCCAAACGTAATTTCAAGGAATTGGCAAGTTTAGCCCATTTAGCCAATGCTCCATTGTACACCAAGTCTTGAGAACCTGTCATGGTAAGACCGTCCTTTGCAAATGTACTGATAGCATCATTCAATTGTTGTTCCCATAATTTGTACAAGCTTTCTTGTGTGTCATATGCAGGAGTTAATGTTCCGCCATAAGGAGCCCGACAAGCTTCTGTAAACGGCAAATAGCCATACATATCTGAGTCGAAGATACCCAAATAAGCAGTTAAGACATCCAAACATGCAGCATAACCTGCAAGCTTTGCTGATTCTTCTTCACTCAATTGTGAACGATAGTGTTCCAAATCACGTACATATCTCAATACACTAATGTATTTGGAACCCTGATCACCTGTAGCTGTTGTCTTGGTGAAACCGGCTGTATAGCCTCCTGTTGGAGAAGCCAATTGTGACCATTGCAACATCATTGGTGAGTTGTAGTAATACAACAGGTAGCCTGCCGGCTCAAATTCAATTATACCCTTTGCAAAAAGCATGGATGGGTCAGCTTTGGAGATTTGTGCAGGATTGGAGTTTATTCCAGCAAATTCATCACGACAACTAGTCGTAGAAACCACTGTTGCTCCTAATGCCAAAGCTGCTAATGCATATTTAAAGTTTTTCATAATTCTTTTTTTTTCTTTTTAGAAACCAACATTAATAGTAAAGGTGTAGTTAGCAGTCAAACAATTGAAAGAACGTACACGGAACTCTGTTGCTACAGTACCACGTACAGATTCAGGATTTTCGTTGTTCGGCATAGAGTTCACCAAGTAACCAAGGTTGCGACCACTCAAAGTCAAGTTGATGTTTCTTGCCTTAATCTTGTCACAAATGTTCTGAGGCATTCTGTATGAAATGGACAATTCACGTAAAGCGATGTAATTCAATTCAGTAAACCAATCATCATTCAAAACACCATTACCCCAAGAGTTTTGCCAATATGTCCAGGTAGAGCCATGTTGTGGGTCAACCAATCCCTTGTCATACAATTGTTGGTAAGTTTCACCACCTGCAGCGACTGTATAGTTACCACTCGGAGTTGCCAAAACTGTACCTTCAGTGAAGATACCTTCAGGAATCATACCGTCTTCGTATGTTTTGCCGTCCCAGATGGACTTAAAGGTCATACCACCATGTTCCGCATCACGCCATTTCAAAGATGTCTTTGTCAAACCATATGTAGTACCATAACGAGAACCATAAGATGCTACATAACCACCGAAGCGCATGTCCATAGAAGCACGGAGTGTCCAATTCTTGTAACGCAAACTTGTGTTTACTGAGCCCAAGAAATCAGGCTGCATAGAACCTACGATTTCTTCTTTACCGCTACGAGTATACATAGCTGCACGCATACCATTTGCACTCCATCCGTATGTAGAAAGAACTGGCAGACCTGTCTTTTCATCCTTCAATGGAGCTGAGTCAGACATCAAGGCACCGAATGCTTCGCCTACCTTAGCTACCGGAGCAATACGGAAGTTACCGTAGTTAGTATAAGCATCATCAATCAACTTAATGTAGCTAGTTACATTTTCATGTAATGAGATAATCTTACCTTCATTCTTAGTATAAGTGAAGTTCAAATCCCAAGTCCAGTCCTTTGTTTCGATTGGAGTAGTATTGATCGCAAGCTCAATACCTGAGTTTTGGATATTACCGGCATTAATCAATTGGTTGCTGATACCAGACACGCTAGGAACAGCAATTGTCATAATTTGATCTTTAGTATTTTCCTTATAATATGTAAAGTCAATACCGATGCGGTTCTGCAAGAATCTCCAGTCGAGACCGAATTCCCATGCGTTTTTGCGTTCAGGCTTCAAATTTTGAGAATAAGCAGTGTTTGGTAATGTCAAGGTATAGAAATTACCATTGGCTGCACTACCAGACATCATAGAATAAGCTGAATTGATGCTATAAGAGTCAGTATCGTTACCTACCTGTGCCCAAGAACCACGGATTTTCATGAATGAAATCCATTCAGGCAATTTTCCACGGAGTGTTTCATGTATCAACCATGATGCTGAAACTGATGGATAGAAGTAAGAGTAGTTACCATGCTTGTCACCGTATACCAATGAAGAAGACCAGTCGTTACGGCCTGTAACATCAAGGAACACTTGATCTTTCCAACTAACACCTGCCTGAAATGCAACAGAAAGCATACGCTTTTCGCCAGAAATAGCTCCAGAATAGGATGCTGCATTCTTTGAGTTGTTCAAGAAATATTGGTCAGGAACTACCAAACCACCATTGGTGTTACCACTCATGGCTTGTTCCAAATTGTTATAGTATTCACCACGAACGAAACCGGTAGTTGTCCAGTCACCGAATGTTTTGTTCCATGAGAATGATGCATTCAAGTTAGTTTGTTCCTTTTGATATTGGCCCATACCATAATAACCTCCCGTTGACTTAGCATAACCACTGTTTGGCTGCTTATTTTCATAGCGTCTATAATAATAATTGTAATTACCTTCAGCTGTGAACTTCAACCAGTCTGTCAAATCCCAACGGAGGATAATATTTGGACGTACAGTTGTTTCTTTCTGAGAATAGTCATTTTCGTAAATTGACCACCACAAACCACGGCCGGGAAGACGACCATATTCATCTCCATGGTCTGAACTTGCTAAACCGCCATGTGCAGCTTTGTACAAATGTCTCCAATGGTTGGTGTCATACATATTACCAAAAGGACCATTGTTGGTATCCACGAAATATTCACCGATAGATGGTTGAGCATTTTTTGGATTAGAATTTGCGAAACTAATACCTGCTTCGATTTCAATCTTATCAGTAATCATGTGAGTAGCTTTAGCTAACATAGACAAACGTTCAAAACTATTGTTTGGCAAAGTTCCGCTCATATACTTGTAAGACAAGGATGTATAGAATGTGGTTTTTTCATTACCGCCTTGTACAGATACATTGGTGTTGGTGTTGAAGCCCAAGTTATAAGCATCCTTAAAGTTGTTCTTTACAGGAGAATAAGCACGAGTCTTTCCATCGAAATATTCAATTGGTGAGCCGTCGAATTTAGGTCCCCAATGACGGCCGTTCTGTCCAATTAAAGTATGTTGACCATTACCATTCAATTTGAATTGATGCAAGTTGTCGAAAATATAATAGTTACCATTTGCATCAGTTTCACCATAAGAGACGTTACCAGCATATTGACCTTGACCATATTCATACTGCAAGTCAGGTTGTGCATAAACGTGATCGACGCCGAATGTCTGAGAGACATTAATACCTAAACCTTGTCCTTTCTTACCAGACTTAGTAGTAATAACGACTGCACCATTCAAACCGCGAGAACCGTAAAGAGCTGTTGCAGCAGCACCTTTCAAAACAGATACGGTTTCGAAGTCATCCGGGTTCAAGTTCTTCAATTCGTTACCGTAGTCACCATAGCCAGTACCGTCCCAGTCGGCAGAACCTTTCTTTACGGAGTTGTCGAGAATGACACCGTCCACAACATAAATAGGTTGGTTGTTTGCGCCTAAAGTAGAAGCACCACGAATTTGAATCTTAGTAGAACCGAACATACCACCATCTGATTGAGAAATTTCTACGCCGGCAACCTTACCTTGCAATGCATTGACAGGGTTAACAACGGCTGTACTCAACTCGTCCCCTTTCATTTCTGTAACTGCATAACCCAAAGCTTTAGTAGAACGCTTCATACCGAGAGCGGTTACAACTACTTCGTCCAAAGTCTGAGTATCTTCTACCAAAGTAATGTTAAGTGGAGAACCTGCCCAAGTTACTTCTTGAGTCGTGTAACCCACGAAGGAAATTTGGAGGATGTCACCCTTCTTTACATTAGGAATGGAGAAGTTACCGTCAAAGTCGGTAATCACACCGTTGGTAGTACCCTTAACAACAACAGATGCACCAATTACCGGGCCCATAGCGTCAACTATCGTACCGGTAGCTGTTTCACTCTGCTGTGTGATCTTCACGTCGTCAGCTCCAGCTGTGGAGTTGGCGAAAGCTGCTCCTGTAGTAGTTCCCATCAAGAACAGCATCATACTGACTGTTTTTAGTCGTTTTAACATAGCTGTGAT
>JAFTSK010000139.1 GCA_017467385.1 Bacteroidaceae bacterium | reverse complement strand
GGAGAAGTCACTGGACAGCTACAAGTTCAACCTCCTGCACTGCAAGCAGACTTTCATAAGCCAGCTCAAAAGCGGTGCTATGGGTGCGAGAACCATTGACGAGGGTGCTATGGACGAGAAATCGGACATGAACTTCTCGGAGTACATGGCTATCCTTTCAGGCAATACCGACCTGCTTGAAAAGGCGAAGTTGGAAAAGCGTATAGCCTCTTTGGAAGGGGAACGCAAGTCGTTCAACAAGGGCAAGGCAAATGCAGAGTTTACCTTGAATGGCATTCAGAAGGAGTATGACAACAACCGTGTAATCATTGACGGCATGACGGCAGACTACAACAAGTTCCTTTCTCTTGCCAAGACCGATAAGGACGGGAACCGGCTGAACATGATAAAGTTGGACGACTTTCCTTCTACTGATGAGAAAGCCATCGGAAAGAAGTTGCAGGAGATAGCCAAGAATGCCACTACGGGCGGTCAGTATGTCCGTGTGGGTGAATTGTACGGATTCCCTGTCAAGGTAATCAGTGAAACATCGCTTGCAAGTGGGTTGGTTACCATTGAAACCCGTTTCGTGATAGAAGGTCATTATAAATACACCTTCAACAACGGACATCTTGCAATGGCCGATCCGAAAGCCGCTGCTACCAACTTCCTCAATGCGTTGGAGAAGATACCGGGTATAATCTCCCAACGGAAAGAGAAGAACGAAGCGTTGGCAAGGGATATTCCGCAGCTGCAAGAGATAGCTGGTAAAGTGTGGAAGAAGGAAGATGAACTGAAACAATTGAAATCGAAACTTTCTGCACTTGACCGTAAGATTCAGTTGGAAATTGTACCTACAAAATCAAGTGAAGAAAAGGAAGAATATAAAATAACAAAAGGCTTTTTAGCGTCCAATAAGACAAAAAGTTTGAGAATCTAAGACTAAAAAGGGTGTATTTATTCAAGAATACATCCTTTTATGTGTGTGTTTATTCAGGAAAATACTACTTTTGCAAGAAATTGTTTAATCTAAGTCTAAGTAGAATTATATATGATAAGATTGTTGGGAAATTGGGGTATTGTGTTGATATTAATAATGTCTTCGCTTTTTCCAGGTTGCCGGAAGCACTATCCTGTGGCAGAAAAACTGCTACAGGCAGAAACCATGATGAACGAACATCCCGACTCTGCCTTGAATCTTCTGAAAGGCATTACGCAGCCCGAGTTACAGACTCAGGCACATCATGCCCGTTATGCCTTGCTCTACAGCCAGGCACTGGATAAGAACTACATCGACCTGACAAACGATTCTTTGATAAACATTGCCGTGGACTACTACAAGGACCGCGACGATATAAGGGCCAAGTTCCTTTCCTATTATTACTTGGGACGCATCTATACCAATGCCAATAACCTTACTCAAGCTACATTGGCGTATATGGAAGCGGAACAGCTGGTGGATGAATTGGGAGATGATTATGCTGCGGGATTGCTATATACCCAGATGGGAGTAATCTATGAGAATTATTATGATTACCCGAAGGCATTGGAAAGCTACCTACATGCCACGGAGCATTACCATAAGGCAGACAAGCCTTTGCACAAACTCTATGGAATGTTAAGTCAGAGTGCCATTTATAAATCAATGAAAAAGGAAACAGATAGTTTCCATATTCTCTACAATACGTTGATGGAAGCCAAAGAAACCAACCAGGCATCCGTTGTTTACTCTTGTTTGGGCGATTTAATTATGCTTTGTTTGGATATGGACAAACAGAAAGAAGCCGTTTCCTTTTACAATGAACTCATTAACCACTATTCCATCGAGCGGATGACTCCTTCATTTTATGCCAGCCTTGGCTTACTGATGGCAAAGGAAAAGAATATTGAAAAATCCCAACTTTATATAAACAAGGCTTGGGAACGGGCAAGAACCCAAAGTGACTCTATTCACCTTTATTATATATCGTCGCAAGTTGAGCAATTGTTTTCTTCATATCAGAAAGCCTATTCGGATTTGAAGCAAAGCGTCACCTTACAGAACAACAGTGTCAGGGAGGCCTTGCAACAACCCGTATTGACTGCCCAAAAGAACTTTCTCAAACAGGAATTGCAACACAAGGAATACAGGTTTAAAATGGAGAAGTATATACGATTATTAGGCTTTACCATTCTACTGCTTGTATCTATTCTTGCCATTCTATTATTAAGAAAAAAACTCTTGCGGAATTATCAGAAAAGCCTGAAAGAAAAACTGGAGGAACGAGATTGTGCACACGAAGAAAAGATAAAAGCACTCCAACAGGAAGCATTGAAGCGCGAAGACAGTTTGCGTTCACATGCAGCCCAATTGGAAGCTCGTGCGACACTCTCCAAGGAAGACATTGAGCGATTGAAGAAAGAATTGGATGAAAGTAAAATGCATATCGAAGAAGCCCGCAAATTCCGTGAACAACATCAGCAAGAAACGGATTTGTTAAAATCCGACAATCACGATGCCTTGTTACGTATCAACAAGACGTTGAAGAATCATTTCAAGCAAATAGAAAATACCTATCAGGTGTTGCTGGTTAAGTATAAAACTGCCGATAACAGAGATAAAGCCATCGAAGAATATATCCAGAATACCACAGCCGAATTCTATGGTAGCAAGAAGGCAGACAGGAATTTGGAGAAGTTGGTGAATGAACTTTATGGGGATGCCATGTGTCAACTCCGTAAGGAAATCAAGCTTCCAAGCGAGGAACATTACAGACTGGCTTGTCTCTTATTGGCAGGCTTGTCCGTCAATTTTATTGCCACTCTTACGGGCGAAACCACCAATGCCATCTACAAGAGAAGGGACAAAATCAGGGAGAATATCAAGGATTCTGAAGATATATGTAAGGAATTGTGTTTGTTTTTGAAGATAATTATTTGATTATTAGATATTTACACTACCCCCCCCCTAAAATTAGCCTCTTGATATTTCCATGTAAACGGTCTTTACGCTGATTTATAGGCACATGTATACTTTGTTCACCTAAGGCGAATTTAACGAAATTCGCCTTAGGTGTTTTTATTTTAGTTATCATCTGATTTTCAATCTATTACAAGCTTTTAAAAAAGTTGGATTAGGCTAATTATTCGTCTGTTTTTGATGATGTTCATTAAAAAATAAAGCCATACCTTTGCATCAGTTAAATCATTAAAATCAAACGACTATGAACAAGAAAAGTTTAGTTTTATTATTGCTGCTGTTTATAACAAACAATTCTATGTTCTCAGCAATTAATTCATTTAATGATGAGTCCAAAAAGGAAGATATTGTTTTGAACGAAAAAAAATCATGGGATAATAGTACCTTACCTCGCTCATTGGATAGATTGATATGGAATTGTTATTATGAAAGTGGTGTTATCTATCTGAATGTTCCTTTTGAGATGGGAAGCGTAACATTGACTGTTACCAATTTGGCTACGGGCGAAACTTGGAATTACAGACAGGAATCCGGCTTTGGTTGGATTGTATTGCCTACTTCCCAATCACAAGACAATTATCAAGTGGAAGTTGTAACAGAATCCAGCGGTGAATATATCGGATATTACAATCTCTAAGCAATAAAGTCATGTCTGCCCTATTAAAACAAATAGCCGACCATTATTTCCTGCGCGGACTCTTCTGTCAGGAGGTGGGGTTATGGGAAGGAAAGGCGGGAATGTCCCTCTTCTTCTTCCTGTTATTCCGCCACACCGGTAATCGCTGGTACGAAGAGTTTGCAGGTGAATTGTTGGATGATGTATGCAGTAGCCTTTCCCTGCATTGTCCGATAACTTTTGCCGACGGATTGTGTGGCATCGGTTGGGCAATTGAGTTTCTGAAGAAAGAAGGATTTATCGAGGGCGATACCAACGAGATTCTGGAAGAAGTGGACAGACAAGTGATGGAACGGGACGTTCGCCGTATCAAGGATGCCAGTTTGGAAACAGGTTTGGCAGGCATTGCGGCGTACGTCCGTAGCCGTTTGGACTCCGAACGTCAGGTCACAGATTATCAACCGTTCGATACGGAAGATTTGGAAGAGTTGGATATACCTTGCCGAAAGAACGTGGTCGAATGGATGAGCGACGACTATCACATTTCGACTCTTTGGCAAACCCTATTACCCTTGCTGCCTGCAACAGATACGTTGAGTTGGCAAAAAGGACTATTGATTATAAACAAGAATCATGGATAAGATAAAAGTCAGCATATTGGTTCCGGCATACCATGTAGAAGCCTACTTGGACGAGTGCCTGCAATCTCTTCTTTCACAGACGCTGAAAGAGATAGAGATTG
>JAFTSK010000001.1 GCA_017467385.1 Bacteroidaceae bacterium | reverse complement strand
CAACCCCATCCAGCTGACTCATATCATGCAAGATGAACCACTAATGGGGATTAGCGATATAGGGATTCAAGTTAGTAGCGACCGTTAACGGGTACTTCGGCTGGCATCAATCCGGAGAAAGACAAACAACAAAATCGTAAACCCCCAAAGTGAAGAGCCACCATAGCTAAAGAACGGGAGAGGAATTCCAATTACCGGAGTCAATCCAAGCACCATTCCGACATTAATAAAAAGATGGAAGAAGAATATACAGAGAACGCTATACCCATACACTCGGCCAAAACGGGTATATTGTCGTTCTGCCAGGGTAATCAAACGTAAAATAAGTGTCATAAATAACAACAAAACTATTGCTGAACCAATAAAACCCTGCTCCTCACCCACCGTACAAAAGATAAAATCCGTATCCTGCTCAGGAACATATTTTAGTTTTGTTTGAGTTCCATTCAAAAAACCTTTTCCCAAGAGTCCGCCTGAACCAATGGCAATTTTACTTTGATTCACATTGTACCCGGCTCCAGCCAAATCTTCTGTCATTCCCAACACGACTTCAATTCGGGTTTGTTGATGAGGTTCCAGAACCTTTTCAAACATATAGTTGGCCGAATATAAGAATCCAATAGAAGCCACAGCAAACAAAGCTATATAGAAGTAATTGTTTACCCGAGTGTTTAATGAAAGATAAATCAAATAAACAATCAACGCGGCACTTTCAACAAGCAAAAACCAAGTTACATTGAATGGAATCACATAATAAGAGAAGAGTGTAGCTAAAACAATTCCTCCGCCTCCATACAAACAAATATTCCGAACGACCTCTTTCTTCTTACAATAAACGTGTACCAATAAAGCAGAGAAAAGGGTTATTAGGAACAATACGGCATATTCCCCAATAAATGTACATTCATCCGGCATCAGTTCATGACTAAATCGAATACCTACAACAAAATAAACGACAGCACAAATCCCAGCAAACAGAATAGAACCCGGCATACCTTCTCTATATAACATCAAGAAAAAAGCCAAGTATACAAGTGCTGAGCCCGTTTCACGTTGAAGGATGATAAGAAGCATTGGTAATAAAATCATTCCAACAACCGGTAAAGAGTATTTCAAACGGTTCATGGTAAATCCATAAACATTCATAAACTTGGCCAATGCCAAAGCCGTTGCGAATTTGGCAAATTCGGCCGGTTGCAAACTTATCGAGCCAAACTTCAACCACGAATAGGAGCCTTTCGTATCTTCAGCAAAGAAAGGAGTAACCAATAGCAACAACATCATACCTATATATAATATATAGGCAAACCAATCATACAACTTATCTTCAAGCATCAGCAAAACAAAGCCTAAACCTAAAGAGCAACCAATCCATAACAGTTGTTTCCCTACACGAGTATCCATACTAAAGAAATCCATGTCTCCATAGTCATAGCTGGCACCACAAATGCTTGTCCACCCTAAAACAACTAAAGCCAAATAAATGCAAATGGTTATCCAATCCACCGACTTTATCAAACTATCGTTCGTGTATGCCATAATCTATTCTTCTGTTTTGTATATCTATTGCCTTCACTTCACTCTCGGGCGAAAGCGTTCCTTTTAAATACTTTTCCATAATCAAAGCACCAATAGGAACCCCATACGTTGCCCCCCAGCCCCCATTCTCAACATAGACAGCTACTGCAATTTTGGGTTCATTCATTGGAGCAAAACCCATAAAGGCAGAATGGTCTTTTCCACGATTCTGGGCAGTACCGGTTTTACCACATACTTCTAATCCAGGTAAGTTAGCCGCCCTACAAGTTCCACCAGTTACAGCGGCGCGCATTCCTTGTACCACTGTTTCGTAATGTTCTCGTCTAACCTTTGTATAGCGCTTTGTGGTATATAAAGAATCTAAATTTTCATCTTCAATCTCTTTAACTACATGAGGAGTGATGAAATATCCTCGATTAGCGATTGTCGCCCCTAAATTGGCTATTTGCAAAGGAGTGGCTGTAACTTCTCCTTGTCCAATAGCAATCGAAATGATGGTCAAGCCATTCCAAGAACCTCGATAGTTTTTATCATAATATTTATCGTTTGGAATCATTCCTCGCTTCTCGCCTGGCAAATCAACTCCCAAAGGATAACCAAACCCCATAGAAACCATATAATCACGCCAAGTAGCCATCGCATTTTGTACCGAGCCATATTTCTTTCTTGCCCCTATCATATAGTATAATCCCCAACAAAAGTATCCGTTACAGGAAGTAGCAATAGCCGGCACCAATGGTAACGGAGATGGATGACCATGACAACCTACTCGAAGACCTGAATGAACAAATCCACCGAAACAAGGATACGGAGTATTAGGAGTTATTATTCCTTCCTCCAGAAAGGTCAATCCTTGAGTGGTTTTAAAAGTAGAACCAGGAGGGAATTGTCCCATGATTGAACGATTCAGCAACGGTTTCCAACTATCACGCGCCAGCTCCAGATGATTTTTTCCTCTTTGACGACCAACCATCAAACGAGGATCGAAAGTAGGAGCCGATGCCATACAAAGGATTTCTCCTGTCGATGGTTCTATCGCAACGACACTTCCGATTTTTCCTTCCAACAATCGTTCTGCTAATTGCTGAAGTTCGATATCAATTCCTAATTTCAGGTTTTTCCCCGGAACCGGAGTTTTATCCAATTCCCCGTTCATATAACGGCCTTGTATACGTCCTCGAGCATCACGCAATAAGATTTCAACTCCTTTCTCACCTCGAAGTTGTTTTTCATAAAAGCGTTCAATGCCTTGCTTACCAATAAAGTCGCCACGTACATAATAATCATCAGCTTCAATGTCCTTTTTCGACACTTCTGCAATGTCTCCCAACACATGAGCTGCTGAATTATAAGCGTATTGCCGAATGGTACGGCGTTGAACATAGAAACCCGGAAATTTAAATAGTTTTTCTTGAAAGACACCACATTCCTCCGCAGAAAGCTGTGTCATGAACACTTGATGAGTATAAGGTGAGTATCCCGGATTAGAACGCTTGTCTTTCATTTCTTTAATACGTCGTTTAAAGTAATCCGGAGTAATATTCAATGTACGGCATAAGTTCAACGTATCCAGGTTTTCGATTTCTTTCATAACCATCGTAACATCATACGCCGGTTGGTTATAAACCAACAAATTTCCGTTACGGTCGTACATCACTCCCCGACTGGGATACTGAGTTTTATTTAAGAATGCATTGCTATCTGCATTCTTTTTATAATCCTCACTCATAATCTGGAGGGTAAAAAGACGAACCAGAAAGATCAATACGACCAAAACGACCGATCCTCCTAACACATATTTCCGCTTTTCCAGATTAAAATCTCTTTTCACTATTCCTCCTTCCTATCAGTTCCGCACAGAACACACACAGTATGGTAGCCAAAGTACTTGTCAATACTTTAAAAAACAAAACCGGTAAGTTGAAAAACGAAAATGTATCTATCAAAAGCAATATGGAACAGAACAACCCACATGTAAGTAATGTATAACGGAAAAAGACCGCTACCCCCAATGTTTTTATCCCCGGACGAAATGCATCATCTACATCACGCAATGTAACAAGACGAAGCAATGGTGTCCTCAAAAAAGCCAAACAGACACATGCCGCCGCATTCATTCCCGGAGTATTACTGAATATATCTACAGTAAGACCTAAGGCAAAAGCCCAAAGCATCAAACTATTACGACTTATTTTAGAATTGAATTTCAGTATGAAATAGATATAAAAGAACGGTGTAGCATATCCATTAACATGCATCTGATTGAGAATCAGTACCTGTAACAATACCAATCCGACAAACCATTCTATTCGATGAAGATTCTTAATCATTTCTTATTCGTTTTAAGCCGTTGTTCTAATTCCAATCGTTCATCTTGTCCTTTCTGAGAAATTACACGCACAGCATTCAACCTTCCAAAATCCGTAAATAGTTTAACTTTCAACAAATAAGAAAGCCCATCATGACTATCTGTAATATCTTCTACGGTACCAATAGGTATTCCCGCCGGAAAGACTGTACTATGTCCACTGGTAACAACTGTATCTCCCAACGAAAACAAAGAATGGCGAGGCATATCCTTTACGATTGCATACTCGGAAGAACCTCCATCCCATTTTAGGAAGCCGAAATAGTCGCTTTTCTGAATCTTACAACTAATACTGCTTTTAGAATTCAACACAGGAATCACTACTGAATAGTTGGAAGAAGTCAAATATACAATCCCCACAATTCCACTACCGCTGACAACTCCCATGTCTGTACGGATTCCATCCTTTTCACCTTTATCTATGGTAATATAGTTGTCTGCATGTGTTAAACTATTCTTTATCACTTTAGCCTTATAAAGTGAATATCCGTTCAATGCATCCTCCTTTAGTTTTTCTATTTCCGTACTATCTGCCGTATAGCCCAACAAAGCATTCCGAAGATTTTCAATTTGCAGTTCCAGTTGTACATTCTTTTGCACTAAATCATCATTTATCGTCTTTAGATGAAAATACCCCGTTACATTACTTGCCATTTCATAAATGGCTCCGGCCACCTGATTGGAAGAAGTAAAAAAGGCTCCTGCCTGATAATTATTGAAACGGAACAACAAAACAAAACTGATAACCTCCAATAATATGAAAAGGAACCAATAATTATACTTTAAAAAGAAGTCCAATAAATTTTTCATTCCAGCTTATTTTCGTGGTTATTCAGTCAAAAGAAGACAGATTAATAAACTAAAGACAAAAAAACTGTATCCGTATGCATACAGTTTTTTTCTTCAGTATCAAAAAGAGGATTCAATCCTAACATCAACGCATTAAGAAAGTAAAACGATCCACATTCTTCAATGCAATACCTGTACCTTTAGCTACACTCAGCAATGGATCTTCAGCAATATGGAAAGGAATATTGATTTTGTCTGTCAAACGCTTATCCAAACCACGAAGCAAAGCACCACCCCCTGCCAAGTAGATACCATTTTCTACAATATCAGCATAAAGTTCCGGTGGAGTTTGTTCCAACGCACTCAAAATAGCAGTTTCAATCTTAGCAATACTCTTTTCCAAACAGTGAGCTATTTCCTGATAATTTACAGGTACTTCCATAGGAAGAGCTGTTATACGGTTCGGTCCACGAACGATGTAATCTTCCGGAGCATCATCACCCAAATCTGTCAAGGCTGCTCCCACATGTATCTTAATACGTTCGGCCATACGTTCGCCCACTCTTACATTATGCTGTCGGCTCATATATTCCTGGATGTCAGCAGTCAAGTCATCCCCCGCTATACGAATGGAGTTATTAGACACAATACCTCCCAATGAGATAACAGCAATTTCCGTAGAACCACCACCTATATCCACAATCATATTACCTTCCGGAGCTTCTACGTCAATACCAATACCAATAGCCGCCGCCATTGGTTCAAAAAGCAAATAGACATCACGTCCACCTGCATGTTCTGCGCTATCACGAACCGCACGAAGTTCCACTTCTGTACTTCCGGAAGGAACTCCAATAACCATACGCAAGGACGGAGAGAAGAAACGGTTGCCCATATTTACCTTCTTTATCAAACCGCGCATCATCTGTTCGCAGGCATTAAAGTCGGCAATCACCCCATCACGTAATGGACGTACTGTACGAATGTTCGGATTTTCCTTTTCGTACATCATCTTAGCACGTTCCCCCACCGCAATCATCTTGTCTGTACGACGGTCAAGTGCCACAACCGAAGGTTCATCCACCACAATCTTACCATTATTGATAATGATTGTATTGGCTGTACCCAAGTCCATTGCAATCTCTTGTGTAAATGAAAACAATCCCATATATAATAATGAATTATAGTTGAGTGTGGGCTTTTAATACCAATCAAGCCCACAGCTCATTCTTTTTTAATGTTTAAAGTGACGAATACCCGTAGTAACCATTGCTACGCCATGTTCATTGCAATACTGGAAGGTCAAATCATCTCTAACAGAACCACCCGGTTGAATCACAGCCTTGATACCTTCTTTGTCAGCAATTTCCACACAATCAGGGAATGGGAAGAAAGCATCGCTTGCCATTACCGCACCGTTCAAATCAAAGTTGAAAGATTTCGCTTTTTCGATGGCTTGCTTCAAAGCATCCACGCGGCTGGTCTGACCAACGCCACTTGCCAATAATTGTTTGCCACGAGCCAACACAATAGCATTACTCTTACTGTTCTTTACAATCTTATTAGCAAACAACATGTCTTCTACTTCCTGAGCAGTCGGAGCCTTTTCGGTTACTTGCTTCAAATCGGCAGTAGTTTCAATATTAAGGTCTTTAGCCTGTACCAATACACCATTCAAAGCTGAACGGAATTGTACCTTAGGCAACTTCACTTCTTTGCGAACCAAAATAATACGATTCTTCTTTTGAGTAAGAATCTGCAAAGCATCCACATCGTAATCCGGAGCAATGATTACTTCAAAGAACAACTGATTGATTTCTTCGGCTGTGGCCTTATCCACAACAGCATTGGTAATTAGCACACCACCAAAAGCAGAAACCGGATCGCCAGCCAATGCATCCTTCCACGCTTCAAGCAATGTAGGACGAGAAGCCAAGCCACAAGCATTGTTGTGCTTCAAGATAGCAAAGGTTATTTCATCAAATTCATCTATCAAATCAACAGCTGCATTGATATCAAGCAAATTGTTGTAAGAGATTTCCTTTCCATGAATTTGATCGAACATCGCATCCAAGTTTCCATAGAAGAAACCCTTTTGATGAGGGTTTTCACCATATCGAAGTTGCTTTCCATTTTCCATTGCACAACGGAACGCTGAACCTTCTTCTCCATCAAAGTAGTTAAAGATAGCTGAATCATAGTGTGAAGATACCGCAAAGGCTTCTTTTGCAAACCATTTACGTTCTTCCAATGAAGTTTCAGCTCCATGTTCCAGCAACATATCATAAAGAGGTTTGTATTGGGCTTGACTGGCCACAATCACTACGTCCTTAAAGTTCTTTGCTGCTGCACGAATCAAAGAGATACCACCTATATCTATCTTTTCAATAATGGCTTGTTCTTCTGCTCCGCTGGCTACGGTTGCTTCAAACGGATACAAATCGACAATCACTAAGTCTATTTCCGGAATCTCATATTTTTCAATCTGCTGAATATCTTGTTCCAATCCTCTACGGCAAAGAATACCGCCGAATACTTTCGGATGTAATGTCTTTACGCGTCCACCCAAGATAGAAGGGTAAGAAGTTAAATCTTCCACCGCCTGACAAGGATAACCCAATGATTCAATAAACTGTCTTGTTCCACCGGTTGACAAAAACTGAACTCCTTCTTCATGAAGCTTGGTAATAATTTCATCCAAACCTTCCTTGTGATAAACCGACACCAATGCGGTCTTAATTCTTCTTGCTTCTGACATTTTTTAATCTATTAAGTATTTTGAGGTGCAAAGGTACAAATTTTCATTCTATATCTACCTATCAAACGATTAAATTATTGCTTTTTGACAAACTTTTACCACGTCTGGAATAATGTAACACAAATGTAACATGTATTATTCTTCCGCTTCGAGTTAAACTATTTAACTTTGCAAGCGAAATAAATAGCAAAACAATTATCAAACATTTATGGAAACTATGTTTTTAGGAATCGTCGTATTCCTTTTCCTGCTTGCCATTTTCGATTTGGTAGTAGGTGTCAGCAACGATGCTGTAAACTTTCTCAACTCGGCCGTAGGTTCTAAGGCCGCCTCTTTCAAAGTTATCATTACCGTTGCCGCCGTTGGAGTATTCTTCGGAGCCGCCCTCAGTAACGGTATGATGGAAATTGCCCGTCATGGTATCTTCCAACCGGAACAATTCTATTTTGAAGAATTGATGTGCATCTTCTTAGCCGTCATGGTAACCGATGTTATTCTCTTGGATATCTTCAACACATTGGGTATGCCGACTTCTACAACCGTATCTATGGTATTTGAACTCTTAGGAGGTACTTTTATCTTGGCTATATTGAAGATTGCCGCCGATGAAACCGGTCTTTTGGGCTTCGGAGACTTATTGAACACAGAAAAGGCTTTGTCTGTTATCATCGCTATCTTTATGTCTGTGGCCATTGCCTTTACCTTCGGTACTTTGGTGCAGTACATTTCCCGTTTGATTTTCACATTTAACTATACTGGACGTCTTAAATATACTATCGGCTTGTTTGGCGGTATCGCTGCCACAGCCATCATTTACTTCATGCTTATCAAGGGGTTGAAAGACTCTTCTTTCATGACTGCCGAAAACAAGCAATGGGTACAGGACAACACCTTGATGCTCACCACTTACTGCTTCATTGGCTTCACTATCTTGATGCAGATTCTACACTGGTGCAAAGTAAACGTATTCAAGGTTATCGTACTCATGGGTACTTTTGCTTTGGCTACTGCTTTTGCCGGCAACGACTTGGTAAACTTCATCGGTGTACCTTTGGCCGGTCTTTCTGCTTATCAGGACTTTGTCGCTAACGCCAATGGAGTTGCAGCTGACAGCTATCTCATGGGTGCCTTGAACGGTCCGGCCACTACTCCGGCTATCTTCTTGTTCGGTGCTGGTGCTATCATGGTAATCGCATTGATTACTTCAAAGAAGGCAAAGAACGTTATCAAGACATCGGTAGACTTGTCTCGTCAGGACGAAGGCGATGAAATGTTTGGTTCATCAGGTGCGGCTCGTAGCATTGTTCGTACAACCATGAATGCTGCTCAGAACATTTCTAAGTTTATTCCGGAAAGCGTAAAGGAATGGACTGACAAACGTTTCTGCAAGGATGTGATGATTATGGAAAATGGTGCCGCATTCGACTTGGTACGTGCTTCTGTCAACTTGGTATTGGCCGGTTTGTTGATTGCTCTCGGTACTTCCTTGAAATTACCATTGTCTACCACTTACGTTACTTTCATGGTAGCAATGGGTACTTCTTTGGCCGACCGCGCTTGGGGACGTGAAACAGCCGTTTACCGTATTACCGGTGTACTTTCTGTTATCGGTGGTTGGTTTATCACTGCCGGTGCTGCCTTTACTATCGCCGCTATCGTAACCTTGATTATGTATTATGGTGGCTTTATCGCTATGCTTGCCTTAATCGGTCTTACTATCTTCTTGCTTTTCCGTAGCGAACAGGTTTACAGCAAGAAGCAGAAGAATGAAAAGGCAAACGATACAATCTTCAAGCAGCTTATGGCCAGTCAAGACAAAAAGGAACGATGGACTTTGCTCCGTCAGCACGTCAACAACAGCCACATTGATATGCTTAACTTCATCATGCAGTCGTACACCAGCATTACCAATGGCTTCATCAACGAAGACTTGAAGAGCTTGCGCAAGGCTATGACACAGGCAGGCGAAGAAAAGCAATCCTTAAAGAAAACTCGTCGTAAAGAAATTATCGGTTTGCGCCGCATCGAGACAGCCTCCGCTATCGAAAAGAACACTTGGTTCCACTTGGGTAGCAACAGTTGCGAACAGATGATTTACTGTATGAAGCGTATTTGTGAACCTTGTAAGGAACACGTAGACAACAACTTCAAGCCGCTTTCAGAACGTGCCCGCAACGAATTTATTCCGGTACGCGATGAAATGATTGACTTGATGACTCAGGCTCGCGACGTGATTATTTCCGGAGACTACGAAAAAGCTGATACAATCTTGAAGGATGGAGACGGTTTGAAGAACAAGATTTCAGCTCTCCGCCGTCATCAGATGAACCGCATCCACGATGAAAGTGTCAACGTCAAGACTGCTTTGGTTTACTTGAACATCTTGCAGGAATCACAGGAATTGGTTAGCAACTGGAGACATTTGCTCCGCGCAAGCCGTATGTTCCAATAAGTACACTTAATGTCATTCAGAGCAAAGCGAAGAATCTCGGTAACACCCACTTGGTGTCACCGAGATTCTTCGTTTCATTTCATTCCACTCAGAATGACAATTTAGAGATGATTTTCTTTTGCTTTTTAAGAAAAGCCACTATCTTTGTAACCATTAAAACCTAACATCTTTATATCATGACAGATTTAACCCCTATTATCAAGCATTTCCCGGAAGTGGGAGAAGTTCAAGAAATCAAAGCCCTGACTTCAGGCCTCATCAACCAAACTTATTTAGTCAAAACTGCCGATGAAAAGGCACCAAATTACGTTTTGCAACGCATCAACAACAACATCTTCTGCGATGTAGACATGCTTCAGCACAACATCGAAGTGGTTACCGGACATATCCGTCAGAAGTTGGTAGCCGCTAATGAAGACGACATCGAACGTAAGGTGCTTCGCTTTATTCCTGCTACTGACGGCAAGACTTACTACAAAGACGAAAGTGGTTACTGGCGTGTTTCTGTGTTCATTCCTGAATCACAGACTTTGGAAGCCGTTACTCCGGAATCATCTTACTTGGCCGGTTTGAAGTTTGGCGAATTCCAGGCCATGCTTGCCGATGTACCTGAACAGTTGGGCGAAATCATTCCTAATTTCCACAACATGGAGTTCCGTTTGCAACAACTTCGTGAAGCGGTAGCCGAAAACAAGGTTGGCCGTTTGGCTGAAGTACAAGACATCGTGGATGCTATCGAAAAGGATGCAGAAAAGATGTGTAGCGCCGAACGTCTCCATCGTGAAGGCAAATTGCCGAAACGTATCTGCCACTGCGATACAAAGGTGAGCAACATGATGTTCGATATGGAAGGCAAAGTGCTTTGCGTAATCGACCTTGACACCATCATGCCAAGCTTTATCTTCTCTGATTTCGGCGACTTCCTCCGTTCAGCCGCCAATACCGGTAAGGAAGATGATGCAGACTTGAACAACGTTCAGTTCAACATGGAAATCTTCAAGGCTTTCGCAAAGGGTTACATTGAATCAGCCCGCGTATTCCTTACTCCGTTGGAAATTGAAATGTTGCCGTATGCCGCACAGTTGTTCCCATACATGCAGGCTGTCCGCTTCTTGGCCGACTATATCAATGGCGACACTTACTACCAGACCAAGTATGCTGACCACAACCTTGTCCGCACCAAAGCACAATACAAGTTGTATCAGGAAGCTTGCAAGGCTGAACCAGCCATGAAGGAATACATTGCCAGCTTGATGTAAGAATACTAAGATCTATTCAATAACAAGAGGATGTGTCGAAAGGCACATCCTCTTGTTTTATCTATCTCTTCACAATAATGAAGAAAGCTCTTCACGTAGGTGAAGAGGGCTTTTAACTTAGGTGAAAATCACTCTCCACCCACGTGGAAAGGGAGAAATTCCAAACAGGGAAATAAAAAAGCTCAAGAAGAATACAAACATTCATCTTGAGCTTTTATTTATCAATGAATTATCGTTTCGGAATATCTACATATTTTTCACTCTTTCCACGCAAATGTTCAGAGAAATAGTCTACCAGACGCCAGTAGAAGTATTCGTTCATATCGCCAAACCCATGACGCTGTTGCGGAAGAATCAACATATCAAAACGCTTGCCGGCACGAATCAACGCATCTACTACACGCATGGTGTTACCCGGATGTACATTGTTGTCAATGTCGCCATGAATCAGCAACAAATGACCTTTCAACTGTCTGGCAATCTGAGGATTCGTAGCAATCTTGTAAACGAACGTAGTATCTCCCTTTTCGCTGACTTTTTCCTTTACGCCATGATGTGTTTCACTCCACCAACGATTGTAAATGTTATTGTCATGATTACCGGCACAAGAAACAGCCACTTTAAAGAAGTCCGGATACTGACAGATAGCCGCTGTACTCATGAATCCACCGCCGGAGTGTCCATGAATACCCACCTTATTGATGTCAATGAACGAGTGGCGGTTGGCCAACTGTTCGATGGCATACTTATGGTCTGCCAACGGATAGTCGCGCATGTTTCCGTAACCCCAGTTGTGATACCACTTGGAACGACTTGGATGACCGCCACGCTGTCCGACAGT
>JAFTSK010000138.1 GCA_017467385.1 Bacteroidaceae bacterium | reverse complement strand
GAAGGAATTAGAATAATTTAAGAAAAAAAGCAGAAACATACCTTATTATATAGGGGTGATTCTGCTTTTTTTTCTACTTTTGCCCCCAAATTTGAAAATTATGCAGAAAAACCTTGTGATAGTAGAGTCACCTGCCAAAGCAAAGACAATAGAAAAAATCTTGGGAGATGATTATAAAGTTCTTTCCAGTTACGGTCATATCCGTGATTTGAAGAAGAAAGAATTTAGTATTGATGTGAATCGTGGGTATGCTCCAACTTACGAAATTCCGGAAGATAAAAAGAAGTTGGTTAAGGAACTGAAGGCTGAAGCAAAGAAAGCGGATGTAGTTTGGCTTGCTTCCGATGAAGACCGCGAAGGGGAAGCTATATCCTGGCATTTGTTTGAAGTCTTGGAACTTGATCCGGCAAAGACCAAACGAATCGTTTTTCACGAAATTACCAAAACAGCTATATTGAAGGCCATCGAAAACCCGCGTAACATCAATGTCGATTTGGTGAATGCACAACAAGCCCGACGAGTGCTTGACCGTATTGTGGGTTTTGAATTGTCTCCGGTGCTATGGCGCAAGGTTAAACCGGCTCTTTCTGCAGGACGTGTGCAATCAGTAGCGGTTCGGTTGATTGTGGAACGTGAACGTGAAGTAAATGCTTTTGTCAGCGAATCTTGGTATCGTGTTACTGCGGTCTTTGATGTGGCCGACGCAAATGGAGAACCGGCCGAAGTAAAGGCAGAGCTTTCCAAACGTTTCAAAACCAAAGAAGAGGCTCATGCTTTCCTTGAAGCATGCAAGAACGCGGATTTCACCATTAGAGATATTGTTACCCGTCCTTCCAAGAAAACACCTGCTCCTCCGTTTACTACTTCAACGTTGCAACAGGAAGCAGCCCGTAAATTAGGTTTCTCTGTTTCACAAACAATGGTAATTGCACAACGTCTGTATGAAAACGGACAGATTACTTATATGCGTACCGACTCGGTAAACCTTTCTGACTTGGCATTGGGAACCAGTCGGCAGGTCATTACCTCGTTGATGGGGGATAATTACGTCAAGACTCGTCAGTTTGCTACGAAAACCAAAGGCGCTCAGGAAGCTCACGAAGCCATTCGTCCAACCAATATGTCGAAGGAATCTATCTCCGGCCCGGCACAAGAACAGAAATTGTATGAATTGATTTGGAAAAGAACCATTGCTTCACAGATGGCCGATGCTGAATTGGAAAAGACAACGGCCACCATTGAAATCAGTAATAGCAACGAGTGTTTTGTGGCGTCCGGTGAGGTTATCACTTTTGATGGTTTCTTGAGAGTGTACAAGGAATCGTATGATGAAGAAAAGGAACAGGAAGACGAAAGCCGTTTGTTGCCTCCTTTAGCCGTTGGACAGAAATTGCAACAGAGTGAAATCTTGGCTATACAACGTTTCTCACTTTGTCCTCCTCGTTATACGGAAGCAAGTTTGGTACGTAAGATGGAAGAACTGGGTATTGGTCGTCCTTCTACTTATGCTCCAACTATTTCGACTATCCAACAAAGAGGATATGTAGAAAAAGGAAACAAAGAAGGGGTAAAGCGTTCTTTCGATGTGCTTAAACTGAAAGGCAACAAGATTACAGAAAGCACTAAGTCGGAAATGACCGGCAACGAAAAGGCCAAATTGTTGCCTACCGATGTGGGTACTGTGGTCAATGATTTCTTGATGGACTATTTCCCGGAAATCATGGATTATAACTTTACTGCAAGCATTGAAAAAGAATTCGATGAAGTGGCCGAAGGCGAAAAGGAATGGACGGGCTTGATGGATAGTTTTTACCACGATTTCCATCCATTGGTAGAGAAAACCATGCAAACAAAAACGCAACATAAAGTAGGAGAACGCATCTTGGGCGTTGATCCGGTCAGCGGTAAACCGGTTTCTGTAAAGATTGGTCGATACGGTCCGGTTATTCAGATTGGTTCGGCCGATGATGAAGAAAAACCTCGCTTTGCTCAGTTGGCCAAAGGATTGACTTTGGAAACGATTACCTTAGAAGAGGCGCTGGATTCTTTTAAGTTGCCTCGTACTTTAGGTGATTATGAAGGCAAGGAAGTCAGCGTAGGTGTGGGCAGATTTGGACCATACGTTCGTTATGACAAGACGTTTGTGTCTATCCCGAAAGAAAACGATCCGATGACGTTGTCGTTGGATCAGGCTATCGAGTTGATACGTGCCAAGAAAGAAGCCACCGAAAATAAAGTGATTAAGACATTCGACGAAGAACCTGACTTGCAGGTGCTTAATGGTCGGTATGGCCCTTATATTGCCTATAAGAAGAGTAACTACAAGATTCCGGACGACATCAAACCTATTGATTTGACGGTAGAAAGTTGCTTTAGACTGATGGACTTGCAAAACTCAAAGCCCGAGACACGCAAGCGACGTTATAGTGGAAAGAAGAAATGATACGCATCTTTCTAATCGGATACATGGGGGCAGGAAAGACCACTTTAGGAAAGGCTTTCGCCCGAGAATTAGGGTTGACTTTTGTTGACTTGGACTGGTTCATCGAAGAACGCTATCATAAAACAGTGCGTCAAATCTTCTTGGAAAGGGGAGAGGATGGCTTTCGTGAGCTGGAAAAACGCATGTTGCATGAGGCCGCCGATTTTGAGGATGTCGTGATTTCTACCGGTGGAGGAACGCCTTGTTTCTTTGACAACATGGAATATATGAATGCGTGTGGAGAAACCGTTTTCCTGGATGTAGAAATCCCCGTCTTGTTTAGAAGGCTAAAAGCCGCTAAGCAACAACGGCCGTTGTTGGCACAAAAGAATGATGAAGAGTTGTTGACGTTTATTACAGAGGCTTTGGCTAAGCGTCGTCCTTGCTATTCAAAAGCCAAATATACATTTGAAGCGGATAAGCTGGAAGACAGACAACAAATCAAAGACTCTGTGAAACGTTTAAAGGATATTTTGAAACTATCATGAAAGAAAAACTTACGATTATAAAAGTGGGTGGGAAGATTGTCGAAGAAGAAGCTACATTAAATCAGCTTCTCTCTGATTTTTCTTCCATCGAAGGATACAAAGTGTTGGTGCATGGTGGAGGACGTTCGGCCACCAAGTTGGCCACTCAGTTAGGGGTGGAAAGCAAAATGGTCAATGGCCGTCGCATTACGGATGCCGAAACCTTGAAAATCGTTACAATGGTGTATGGCGGATTGGTCAATAAGAACATTGTGGCCGGTTTGCAAGCCAAAGGTGTCAATGCAATGGGATTCACCGGAGCCGACATGAATGTTATTCTTTCGGAAAAGCGTCCTGTGAAAGAGATTGATTACGGCTTTGTTGGGGATGTGAAAAAAGTAAATGCCACCTTGCTTGGCACGCTGATTCATCAAGGAGTTGTTCCTGTCATGGCTCCGCTTACTCACGACGGCAAAGGAAACATGCTGAATACAAACGCCGACACCATCGCCGGAGAAACTGCCAAAGCATTGGCCGAATTGTTCGATGTAACTTTGGTGTTCTGCTTTGAGAAGAAAGGCGTTCTTCGGGATGAGAATGATGATGATAGTGTAATTCCTGTGATTACGCCCGAACTCTTCAAGGAATATGTGGAGCAAGGAATTATTCAAGGAGGGATGATTCCGAAATTGGAAAACTCTTTCTCGGCGATTGAAGCCGGGGTGTCTCAAGTGGTCATTACATTGGCTTCGGCTATCCACCAACAAGGGGGTACGTTGATTAGAAAATAACCCTTTGAAAAGGATAAAAAACTCTTTGGAGAACTCTTTCGTCCTCCAAAGAGTTTTTGTTTGTTCTCCAAAGAGTTTTTTACCTCTCTTTTATAGAGCCTACGCCGGTCTTGGAAAGCTGTTTTTCTTTCGGATTGCCATAGAAGTTGATGTCGCCTACACCTTTCGAGGTGGCTGTAATCTTTTGGCTGGCATAGCATGAGATGTCGCCTACACCTACGAGGGTAGCTTTTACTTCCTGGGCTTTCATGTCTTGCATTTTAAGGTCGCCAACGCCCTTCGAGAAGTAGGAGGCAGTGTTTGTTTCGCCTTTCAGGGTTGTGTCGCCCACTCCCTTTGAATGGATGGTCAGGTCTTCACAAATCAGGTTGTCTGCCTGAATGTCGCCTACGCCGTTGTTGTTTATGCTCAGTTCTTTAAGACGGATGTCGCCTTTAAGGGTAATGTCGCCTACGCCCTTTTGAGTAAACTCGGTGGGCATGGGAGCTGTGACGAAAATTTGAACCTTATTCTTGTTGTTAGTGTTTCGGAAGCGGATTTGAGGATCGTCCATTCGGATGGTCAAAGCATTGTCTTTGGTGGATATAACTATATGGCTGATGTAATTCTCCGGCCCCTGGACTTCTACCTTGCAGACCTCGGACTGGGTGAAGATGATGTCGGCGAACACTTCACTTTCAATCTTTGCAAACGGATTGACGTGATATTTCTTTGTGATTTGATTCTTACTTGGCTGAAGTTCTTTGCCAATGTTTACGGCGCAATTCGTGAATAACAAAAAGATAGTCATTGCGCAAATGTAGAAAAGATTCTTTTTCATGTTTGTTCGTTTTATGTTTTATTCATTAGACGGAAATGTTTCCCTAAAAGTTGCAAGGATTTGCCATTTTTT
>JAFTSK010000137.1 GCA_017467385.1 Bacteroidaceae bacterium | reverse complement strand
TCCGGTTCGTGAGAATAGGACCTCTTTTTTAATTGATACTACAGCGGAAGCGTCCGCTATAAACAAAGCCGCCACCTGAATAGGAAGCGGCTTTGTCTCATTTTTCTTTCAGCTTGCTTTTCAGTTTTCTGTTTTCAGCTCTCAAATTTTCTATCTCCTTCATCATATCTATAGAATTCAATAGAAGAAGTTCATTATTTGATACAGCATAGCTGGGACGTCCCTTCTTGTTTTCATCCTTCAGGAATACCATCGGCGAAATATTGAAGCTTGTACAGACATCGGCCAATGTCAAGCTCATCAACTTCCCCGCTGCAATTGAAGACGATTCGGAAAGTTTTCCATGAAGAGCATGACCGATGCCCGTCTGCTTTTTCAAAGCATCTACACTATGACCGAATACACTGTATCTTCCGAAAATATACTTCATGTTATCAACCCTGCTTTCAATAGGAACGAATATCCTTGAAGGAATTTCATAATAAATCCTATCCTGTACAACCAGCGGTTCACTCTTGGGAGGGAAGAAGTGACAAATGCTCATGTGGAAGTAATTGCAGGCAGCGATAAGCTTGTCCAACTTGACATTGTTTCCTACGTTTATAAAATTGGATGAAGTCATCCCGACAATCTTGCAGAACTCATACAAGGTGACATCAAACAACTCGGGCATCTTCTTCCACAATTCAGCATGAAACACATATCCTTTATTGCGGAACGGATTAAATAGTTCGGACTCACCCAATGCAGAACCCTTACCTTTCGAGGAAACACTTTCTTTTCTGGAACGCAGTTCCCTGTTTTCCGCCTGAAGCTGTTCCACCTTTCTGCTTAAATCCACGATCCGTTTCTCCTTTAGCTTGTCAGCACTTTGAAGACGAATCAGATTCTCGTTGTTCTCTTCAATGCGATGGAGCATATCCATGTTCTCCATATCCTTCCAGACAGGAAGCTCGATGACACCGTTATTGTCTTCAATAAACAGCTTCGCATCAATCTTCAATCTGTTCAACAGATTCAGCAAATCCTCCAGACGCATGATATCCGGGTTTGCCTCCCACCGCTGAAGACGACGGAAGTTTCCACACTCCAGTTTTTTGGCCAGCGCAGTCGGTCCTTCCGCTCTCGCCCATTCTCCATTACCATACAGCTTTCCGATACTCTCGTTGTGCCATACGATAGGAGTCCATAAATCTTTGGGCATCACATACTCTTTCCATCCTTTCTTGACAGGGGTGCTATCTTCCGATGTCAGCAGGTCAGCCATGCTTACCCTTACCTTGTTCAACAAATCAACAAGGCTACCCATCGTTATACTCTGTGCTTTTATCCACAGGTACCATGTGCTTGCGGAAATCCCGTATTCCTTCTTCATCGCCGATACCGGCACACCGGTTATCTTTGGAAGATTCTCAAAAAGACTCCAATTAAAGATGTACATTTTTCCTATATTTAAAATTTAATTCCATTAAATGTTTGTGGAATATGTATATTTTATGTAGATTTGCAGCATAAAGTTACTGAATTTAGTTTTATAAATGGAGAAAACAAACAGAAAAATGTCTAAAATACGTAGATCTACGTATAAACGATTAGCTGTAAAGCGGAAGATGCTTTATCAGTTCTCGTTTTGGTGTGCGGACAAATATGGTATAAGCCCGCGAGGCATCTATGAAAAGCTCCGTCGCGGACGAACTAAAATCTGGGAGTGGGAAGGGATACTCAATTGCATCAAACAACACGAACCGGAATGGGAGGGAACCGCTAAAGAATTCTGGGATTCACATCCGCACAGTTCATTCGCCACCTTTATGGGCACCAAGCAGATGAGCTGGGTTACAGTGTGGAAGAAGTTTGAAGAGGACAATTGGAGCGACATGGAGGTCAGAGGAATCAAGAGTGTGTATCGCGAATACAGGTCAACGTTAATTTAAGGAATGCAACATGAAACAATGGGAAGCTGAAACAAGAGCAAAGGACGGTCAGGTAAATATAGAGTTCGCCGACGGGCAACGTATTGTCGTCAAGAACGACGGTGTTACCGGATACAGCTTTGTACAGGAATACCTGGAACGGATGGAAAAGCATTATGGTGCCCATCTGTCTGCCATCGACCAAATCCTGCAAAGAGATCTTGGAAGTGACTACAAGAACATCAAGGCAATACCTCATGTTTACAAATCCCATTTGGCTGTACAGTCCATCAACTGTGTATTTGGCCGCTGTGATGACATTTACGACTGCGACCAGGACGGCGAGTTTCATACAGAATTCACTTTCTGCCCAAGACGTGCAACCTGCAGATTCAATGGATACAACGAAAAGTATAAGAACAAAGTTATTGTGGGATGCAATCCCGTATACGAATGCGGGCTTACCCCTACGCAAGCGAAGGTTGCAGACTTGCTCGCCAATACGGATATGAACTATGACCAGATAGCAGCTGCCGTCGGACACGGACGACGTACCGCCGAAAAGACAGCCCAATCCATCTTTGCCACACTTGAAGTGAACAGCAGACTGGAACTGATTAAGAAATACAAAGGAAAACGACTTTGTTGAAAACCAAACCTTTCATCCGATTGTTGAAAGAATAAACAGACTTGACTATGAAACCGAGAAACATTCGTCTGCGTGACCAGCTGACTGAACGCAGACAAGCCGTATGTGAATTACGGATGGATGCAGACCGCATCCTTGTTAAGACAACCGGTGTATATTCCAAGGCACTCAAAAGGGTAGCCGAAGAAATGGAGAATGCAATGCTCTGTATGTATACCATTGTCGAAGTAGACAAAATCTATCTGATGCAGCCCGACTTCGGGATGTTCAGCAGTGATGATATGTTCCGTGCGATTGTATCGGAATTGTTTGAAGAAGAAAACTATGAAATAATATATAAAGAATATTGATATGGAAAAGAAACCTATATTGAACATCATGGTGGATCTGGAAACAGCATCCAAGAAGGAGAATGCCGCAATCTTGTCATGGGCTATGGTTCCCTTCTTTACAGACGGGAACGAAGTGGAGGACGCAGAACCTATGGAACTATATATAGACCTTACCTCTTGTTTCCTTTCCGGCATGGACTTTGAGAAGGATACCCAAGACTGGTGGTTAAAACAAGACCCCAAAGCCAAGCATTCACTTATCAATGCCGAAAAAAACAGCATACATTCCGCTGCAAAAGAGATTTATGGATGGATGCTCATTCTTTCTGAAACATACGATCTGTATCTATGGTCGCGAGGTATAGACTTTGACCTTCCTAAAGTTAAATGGTGTTTTGAGCATTTGCTTGAAATTGATGAAAAAGACTTCCCGTTCAAGTACAGTCATAAGATGGACGTGCGTACCGTTCTGAAGTTTATGGAAATAGACCCCAGCCAGTATGAATTCGAGGGCGTAAAGCACCGGGCTCTTGATGATTGCATGTATGACATCCGAATGATATGTGACGCCTACCGGAAGAAAAAAGGTCTGGCACTGAAAAGTGAGTAATCCTCACATAGTCTACGTCGGTATACATCAACCGCACAAAGAACAGAGTACACAATCAGAACCCTCACGCAAACACCGGGGAGGGGAAGAAGCGAACACTTGAACAATGATTTCCGAATCAACCAAAGACATACTCAACCGTCTCCCTCTGGACGAGGTGATGGAAAACAACGGATACCACTTCTACGGCGAAAGCAAGAACAAGGAGAAGCGGTATAAGATGTACGTGTGCCCTTTCCATGGGGATAGCGACCCGAGCTTCCGTGTGGACATTGCACCCGCACCAGGCAAGCAATACTGCGGGACCTACTGCTTTGCATGCAAGGGTTCCGGAGGCGATGCCACTTACGGAGCCATCCAACTGCAACAGCGCCTGCTTGAACAGGCCGGCGAACCTCATGATTTTACGGATGCCTGCAAGAGACTGGCCAGAGATTTCCATATCATCCTCGACAAGGAGGATTACAACTGCTATTGGCGGCGTCAGAATCAGAAGGAGAGCATAGAACCGCAGAAAGAAATCAAGGTGAATATTGCAGACCGTCCATTTACAGACGAAGAACTTCGGGCGTTGGGGTGCAAGGTAGACGTATTCACCCGTCACGATTGGGATACCGACCTTAGCTTGGCTGTCAAGGACAACAACGGACAGCTGGTCCGCAGATACTCTTTTTCCCCTTCATACTACCGCAAGGGAATGCCGGATGCATGGGATAGCGAGATACTTAAACGTATGTTCAACCTGTACCCGCTAAGACAAGATTGGGAGAGCGGTGATTCATCCCGACCTGAGCATGCCTACATCAGCCGTGCGGAAAAGGTGAGGGGAGGGGAAGAAAAACGCTCCTACAAAATTTATGCCACCCGGTCTTATCCTATCTTTGTATTCAAATACGAAGATAAGGATGGATGGTATCTCCGCAAGTACGAACCTTACTGCAAGCCCGAGCAAGGGGCGGACGGACGCGAAGGCCGTAATCTGAAGTTTACCTGGTGGTACGAAGGAGACCGTCGCCGCACCGATATGCAGAATAATATATACGGTGACAACGATGTGATGCGTGCACTTGAATCCTACGGAGGAAATGCCGATGTTGAACAGACTGATGACACACGCGCACCACTGGCTGAAAAGTCCTATATGCTTACCGTCGGTGACCAAGATGTCGAAAACAAGCGAAAAGTCTTTGATAAGATCATTATCTGCAGCGGCCCTCGCGACGCCCTGGCTACCTACTTCCATAGCGACGCTCATGTAGTATGGCCACACAGCGAGTCCACCATGATACCCGAATATACCATGCGCAAGCTGTTTGCCATTTGTGACAAGCTATATGTCATGTATGATATAGACGAGACAGGGGAGAGGTCCATGAATGAATTGGGGATGATGTACTACGACCTCAAGCTGATAGACCTTCCGGAAGACCTGGCTGAATTTACTGACCGCCGCACCGGAAAGCCATGTAAGGATGCGGAACAGTATTTCAACAATTATGATGTCACACGTTATGGACGGCGTATCACAAACGTGAACGAACACTTCCAGTGTATGATGGCCGACGCCAAGTGCATGAAGTTCTGGGATGTCGAATACGGTACCAAACGGGAAAAGGGTAACTCCCGCAAGATTGTCGACAAGTTTACCATCAACTATTCCAACCTGATCCGTTTCCTGCAAGGCAACGGCATCTACAACTACATGGACGAATCGGGCGAGTCTCACTTTGTCAAGGTGGACAGCAACATGGTGGAAGTGATACCCGACAAGAACTTCATGACTATAGTCAAGCTGCTCATGAAGGATTACCTGTTCTCCATGAAGGACATCAACAACAGTTCACTTTCCAACGCCATCTCCACCCAAAAGAAAATTGATGCATCAAGCCTGAAGGAGATCAAGACCAAGAAATTGAACTTCAAGACATGGGGAAAGGATTTTGAGTGGTTCTTCTTCCCGAACTGCGCTGTTCATGTAACACCAAACACCATTACCAGCTGTTCATACGACGAGCTCGAAGGACATGTAAACAAAAGGGCTATCCTTGACGGGCCGAACTTTAGCACATCGGATGCTTTCTTTACCATTACCGAGAATCCGGAATACAGGAAACGGGTGGATTTGTTCGAGATGCAGATGAAAGACAAGCGACTTACTACGGAACAAAAGATAGAGATACGCAGGAGTTTTAACAACTACAGCAAGCTATGGAGATGGGCATTGGATTTTCCCAGACCTATAGAAGAAATGCCTTATCCTATACAGTTCGTATGGGATACTTGCCGTATTCACTGGGAAAAGGAAGAGATTGGATTTATCCTTACCGATGAAGAGATGCAGCGCCAGAAGATGCACTTTGTGAACAAGGTGGCATCCTTGGGATACTTGCTCAGCCGGTACCGTACAGACTCCATGCAGCAGATGACCACCTTTACAGATTACAAGGTAAAGGATGAAAAGAAGAGTAGCGGCGGTACAGGAAAGACGACTTTCCGCAGGTTTATCGAGAGTGTCCGCAAGCTACGTTTTATTTCCGGTGACGGATTCTGCACGGCTCCGGACAAGATGCCCGTCAATTTCCAGGAGTTCGAAGATACGGTGGACCAGGTAGTAATGATAGACGACCTTCCAGGAGATATCCGTGGTGAAGAGTTCAAGAACCTGACCAGCAACATGGTGGTAAGGACACTCTACCAGAACAAATACACCATACCTGCCGACCGCGTTCCTAAAATATTCTGCACCATGAACAGGATGTTGGATATGGACAACCCATCCGTATACAGAAGATGTTTCTCTTCATATACCAGTGACTATTACCACCCTGCGGACTATAGCGGAATGCGAAGCAAACGAACCCCGACAACCAAATTCGGTAAGGACATCACCGGCAATGCAACATGGGACGAATACAACTGCATGCGTAACTTCATGCTGCAGTGCTGCCAATTCTACCTTCGCGTACAGGAAGTCATTCTGCCTCCTATGGAAAAGGACGGCATCAACAGATACTTGTATTCTGTCGTAAAAGATGAAGTGTTCATCGAATGGGCCAACAGTTTCTTTGAAGGCAACAAGCACTTCGGTATTCCTGTCGCATTGAATGAAATGATCATCTCTTACCTCAAGGCAAGAGGTGGGGCCAAGATTACAGGCAAGATGGTAGACTGCTCCAAGAAGGACTTCCGTTATAATCTGTCTGTCTATTGTCAAAACTACGGAATCATTTTCAATCCTAATGTAGTGTACATGCCCAAGCGGAAGCCTGCGGATTGGGATACATGGACTGAACAGCATAAGATGGAATTCAGAGCCTCCCCATCAAGTGACAGGTCAGAAGGGCTGATGAGAATGTCGATGTGGACGACCAAGGAGCTTGGTGACGGATATGCACTGGACGAGCCCAGAGAGCTGAAGACAAACAGAGGATATTTCTTCTTCCGCAAGACAGAGGATATATTTACCGATATATGGGACTTCGACGCGAAGAAGTACGCACAGATGGATATGGAAAACATTTCAAATGAACATTGACATGAACATAGACGAACTGCCAATCAAAGACCATCTGTCACGTGAGCAGATGGAATACCTGCAGAAACAGCAGCATGAGTTCAAGCACGTGGGGAAGATGCAGAAGGTGCCCGGGCACACCTTGTTTTCCTTCAACCGGAAAACCAAGGAGATCAAGCCTGCTGAATTTGAATACAAATGTTCGCTCGGACTGAATG
>JAFTSK010000136.1 GCA_017467385.1 Bacteroidaceae bacterium | reverse complement strand
ATACGTCCCAACGGTTCATTCAGCAAATCGTTTGCCTTTACATAGTCAAAGAGTTGCTTGAATAGCGGGTGAAGACTTTCCACCCTTGCACTATTCTGTAAATTTGATACAATCATAGTCTTATATTTTTTATCTCCCCTCTCAAGAGGGGAGGAAAATTATTCCATATTATCTGTCTTCGGCTTCAAGCAGAACAACTGCAAAGCCAAAGCAACAGCTACTACAATACTCAACATGGCAAAGCCCATGCCCAAGTTGCCACCATCAGTCCAAGCTCCAAGCACTTGGGTTACCGCTGCACCGGCAAACACACCCACCATGTTCATCACACCGTAAGCCGTTGCACGATACTTGGCTGAAATGAACTGACAAAGGATAGGCATATTGTTGGCATCAAAGATACCATAACCGATACCGAACAACAAACCGGCTCCAACAACCGCTGCAAAGCTATGTCCGAAACCTAACAAGGCCAATGCTGGGATAGTCATACCCAAACCAATGGCTCCGGTATATACGCGACCTCGGATATTTTTCTGTACCCACTTATCGGACATCACACCACCGACAATTACACCGATGAATGAAGATACGGCGATCGTAATGGTCGAGATTGGTCCGGCTTCTGCCATTGGAATATTCAAGCTTTCGGCAAACAAGGTCGGCAGCCAGTTCTTTGTTGCCCAGCCCGGCAAGCTCGGTGCGGCAAAGTAGAACAGAATCACCCAGAATGCCCAGTTGGAAAGCACTACGCCCAAACCGGCCAACGGCGACACACTCTTTTTCGGAGTTTCCGGAGCCAACTTTTCTGTCTTGGCATGGTTCGGATTTTCATGCAAGAACAGCAACAATACTACTGCATAAACAATACCTACAATACCAAACCAATGGAAAGCTTGTTGCCATGAAAGAGCTGCTGCCAATGTAGCACCAAAACCACCAATAGCCTGACCTGTATAGAGACCAGTCATGTGAATACCAATAGCAAGGGAACGTGATTTACCTTCGTGCCAGTCGGCAATCAAAGAAAGAGCAGAAGGAATATAAAGAGCTTCACTGACACCCATAATGGCACGAAGCCAATAAAGGGTATTGAAATCGCTGGCATAACCCATCATGTAAGTTACGGCCGACCAAACGAACAAACTACCTACAATCAACCACTTACGGCTTAGACGGTCGGCTACCATACCGGCTACCGGACTCAAAATACCGTAAATCCACAAGAACACAGCCATCAAAGCACCAAATGCCTCTGCTTTGTTCAACTCGACAATGTCCATTTTCATTGCTTCCTGCATAGTAGAAAGCATCTGGCGGTCCATGTAGTTAAGGAGTGCTACCACCCATAACAATCCGACCACCACCCAGGGATAGAATTTTTTGTTTTTCATGTATTCCTTTTTATGATTTAAATTAACTTCCGCAAATATAAGCACTTCATTTTAGAAACGCAAATACATTATTTATAAAAAGGGAGTATCAATCCATGACACTCCCCTTTTCTACTTTATGAATTCACTATGATAGTTTCAACAACTGTCCCCGAACGGGAAGCAATTCGATAATGACACAACGGCACTAATCACCAAACACTTTGTTCCGATTGTAACAATTCAATGGCTTTTGTTACACTCTTATCCACAGCATTGATGGTGTGATAATACTCGTTCATATCCCAAAGGTCGCGGGCAATCAATGCTTTTAATTGCAGTTTCAATAATGACTCGGATTGCTTGTATTGTTCCTCGTGATAAGCAATTCCGGCTTTGGTCGCTTCCTCAATCAGTTGTTGCATCATTTCGTCTTTCAAGGCAAAATTACGGTGAAAAGTTCCATAATCCGGATAATCTCTTGCCCACTCTTTCCGATAGGTGTCTATCAGTTTGTAGTGTACTTTCAACAATACTCCTTTGTAATTTATTTGACGATGATAATCGGTAAACAACGTCGTATCCACCGGCACGAAATAATCGGGCATGATGCCTCCCCCACCGTAAACCGTCCGGCCTAACTTCAAGGTCTTGCTTTTCAAGGAATCGGGAAAATGAATACTGTCTGCACTCATCATCTCGCCTCGGTTATAGCGTTCTATCAAATCGGCATCATAGCTTTCCATGTTCTCGTAAGGCTTCTGGATACACCGTCCAGACGGCGTATAATAACGCGACACCGTCAAACGAATCATGGAACCATCCGGCAAGTCGATAGGACGTTGAACCAATCCTTTGCCGAAAGTTCGCCGACCAACTACCCAGCCTCTATCCCAGTCCTGTACAGCACCGGATACGATTTCGCTGGCAGAAGCCGAATATTCGTTGACCAAGACCACCAAACGTCCTTTCTGGTGTTTTCCATTTCCATCGGCCAAAAAGTTTTTCCGAGGACTTCGACGGCCTTCCGTATAAACAATCAGTTCTCCGTCTCCCAAGAACTCGTTGGCTATGTCTATCGCCGCATTCAGATAACCACCGCCATTGCCTTGCAAATCGAGAATCAGATCTTGCATTCCCTGCCCTTTCAGCGAAGCAAGTGCATCCATAAATTCCCGATGAGTGGTAGCCCCGAAGCGGTTAATCTTGATATACCCAATCTTACTATCCACCATGTAGGAAGCATCCAAGCTGTACACCGGTATTTTATCTCGCTTGATCGTAAAGGATAATTGTTCGGGTACTTCCCGACGCACGACCTTGACCGTAACGAGGGTTCCTTTAGGACCTCTCAATCGCCGCGTGACATCCTCCGTACTCATTTTCACACCTGCAATTACCGTATCATTGACCATAACAATACGGTCGCCTGCCAAGATTCCCGCCTTTTCCGAAGGGCCTCCCGAAACCGGCTGAATCACAAACAACGTATCTTCTGCCATGTTGAACTGAATACCGATGCCATCAAAATTCCCTTGCAAGGGTTCGTTCATTTTCTTTACCTCTTCGGGAGTGGAATAAGTGGAATGTGGATCCAATTCCTCCAACATTCCTATAATGGCACTCTCTACCAACTTGTTCTCGTCGGTTTCGTCCACATATAAGTTGGCTATGGCAAATTGCGCCAACTGCAACTTACGAATGGGCTTATTAGCCTGGTTATTTTTCTTTTCCTGTGCCTGCAATGCACCGATAGAAAGAATGCAGGCGAGCAAGCCTGCAAACAGATAGCAAATAGATCGTTTCATAATTAAATCTTCATTCCTTCGGGCAAAAATGCACTGACATCCTTCCCGTAATGCAACAATTCACGAACCACACTCGAACTGACAGCCGTCAACTCCGGCTCCGTAAACAAGAATATGGTTTCGATTCCACTCAATTTCCGATTGATGTCGGCAATGCCTTCTTCGTATTCAAAGTCTTTTACTGTACGGATTCCGCGAACGATAAACTTTGCTCCTTGTTCCTCTGCAAAGTCAACGGTCAACCCACT
>JAFTSK010000135.1 GCA_017467385.1 Bacteroidaceae bacterium | reverse complement strand
TCCGACCAGGCCTTGATGCGTTTCCCATCGGTCAAGATAGGCCCAGGAAAGTCATCACGCTCACATACTGCCGATGAATACATTGTTATCAGTGAGATAGAAGAAGCTATCAAACTTTATATTGAATTATTGGACGGGCTGATGATTTAAAATAACAAAGCCTCATTTCTTCCCAATAATCTGAAAGAAATGAGGCTTTTAGTTATATTTCACCCGAATCTATAACTATTCAGAAAATTATTCGGCTAAAGTTACATTATTGCCATTTTCAACATAGGTAGACCAAGTGCTTTCCCATAATGACTTCTGGTTGTCATTAAGTGTCAATGTCAAAACCGTCTCATCTTTCTGGTTACCACACTTCAAAGTCTCCAAAGCTGTGTTTGCACTGACATCCAAAGTGGAAAGTAAATTGCCGAAACATTCCAATTTGTTCAATGCCGTACATCCGCTTACGGTCAAGGATTGCAACTTATTATCGCGGCAGTCCAAGATTTCCAAATTAGGCATACCCGATACGTCCAATGAAACCAAGTCGTTTTCAACGCAAATGAGTTCCTTTACATTCACGAACTGTTCAATACCTGTCAAGCTTGTATAAGAACCTTTATAACCATAAAGGCTCAATCCTGTCTTGGCTTCGACAAGGCTCTTGAGCATGACAGCCGTATTGTCTTCGAACAAAAGAATTTCTTCTCCCAATGCATGCTTCAACGCCGGTGCCAGTTCCACATTATCGAAAGTCACCGATTCCGGTTGTGCTTCATCCGCCGGATAAGCATAGAGATTGCTTTCTTCGTTTTTCCAACTGCTGTTCCATGAAGCCTTTTGAGTTTCGGTCATGGTCAATAGCATCCATTTGTTTTTCTGTTTACCGCATCTCAAGGTTTCCAAGCCACCGTAATTAGTCAAATCCAATGCACCCATGACATTACCATCGCAAATCAAAAGTCTCAGCTGTGATTTAATCGGATCAGGGATGAAGTCCAGATTTTCGAATCCTAAATAGCTGACATCCAATTCAATCAGATTATTATAATTCGTCAAATCCAGAGAAGAAATCTTAGACCTTCCACAACTTAAATATTGCACATTAACCGGATTTGGAACTGTCAATGATTCCAAGACCGTATTACCGATACTCAAGTTGAACAACGTTTCCGTATCCGGCAATATCAAGCTACTCAGGCTGTCATTGTATGAAACGATCAAGGAGGCCAACTTCTTGTTATTGCTTAAATCCAATGTTGTCAGCTTGTTCCAATCAAGAACCAGATGCACTAACTTAGTGTTCTGACTCAAATCACAAGTCTGCAATCCTACATTGGCACAACCCAATGATTCCAAGTTGACAAAATTCTCGATACCGGCCAATGAAGGGATAACATAATCCTGCCAACCCAACTGGAGGTCTGTAACCGACTTGATGGCACCACGAGTCATCACAGCATGACCATCCTCATTCAATGTCACCTTTTCTGAACCCAACACATTATAAAGAGCTGCCGAGAATTCCACATTCGGAATGGTTACGGTTTCGAAGTCCTTCTTCAGATACAATGCATCGCCAGTTTCGGTTACGGTAAACCAGTAACGCTTGCCCGCTTCGAAGCCAGTAGCGCCCGGATTGGCAGCAGCAATGTCGGCTACTTCTATATCTAAGCTCTTGGGATGGTTTTCATTGTTAACGGTCAAAGTCAATTGACCATCATAAAAATCAAATGGGAAGAACATCATATACAAATCTACCGTCTCGCCATTTTCTACCGTCAATCCATTGATTTCCAAATCATAACGATAACCGAACCCGTTTATTTCACCCGTTCCGTCCGCCAATTGATATCTATAATCCCATCCCACTTCCTGACCGGCAGCATCCATATAGATATTCTTCAGAGTCTGCGATTCTCCTGTCTGGTTAACGTAAGTAAAACGAGCCATTGCGCATAAATGGCGGAAAGATACAGAAGCATTCTCTACATCCGAGAAGTTGCCTGTAGCCATCATGAACATATTCTTCTGAAAATATTCTTTCCATGCCTCTGCCTGAGTCTTGTTGGTAAAGTCTACTTGGTTCCGCAAATTAAACTGAAGAGAACCCCATTCATTTTGCACATCCGATGGATAGACTGCACAATAATTCAAAGAGGCATAAGCTGGCGTTTCAGCAATGAAAGTAGCAGAAGTCTGATTACTTTCTGTTGGCTCTTGATAATCTTCGGTAATCTTAAAGACAGAATGGTAATAATTATTCTCTTTCTCCTTTTGATAGATACTGAAGCTATCTCCAGTATTCCAGTAGAACAGTTCATCTCCAGAATTGGGATTGTTCAATTGAACTTGAGCACGGCTCATCGAAGAAGTTCCGTCCACTTGTGCCGACAAGGAATAAATCATGCCGTCCTGCGGTAGGTTTTCCACCAGCGCATCGTCCTGACACGCTGTGAAAATCATTGGCAATGCTGCCAACCAACAATATTTCTTTATACTCATAATTTTCTTTTTTAAGGTTATACTTAGAATTCACCTCCACTGCCGAAGTTCTCGCCACTGGCACTACCACCGGAAGTAATATTAATCGATGGTTTACCGTTCTCGTCGAAGCTATACAATGAACCGTATTCCTTCAATCCTCCATTCATGCTTTCTATCTGCCAGTCATTAGGAACTCCACCCATGGAATCATCACCCAAACGACCATTATCCGCCCAAGTATAAGCACCACCGTCTACCAATCCGCATACTGGATAGACATGACCGTCATAATAATAACAATGGGCAATTCGCATGTACTCTTCTGTGCTGGTATCCATATCGCACATCTTACCGGCAATGCCACCAAAGTTAGAGCTAGCGCTAACCTGCATATCACTCCAACAACCTATCACTTGGGCGTCTCCTGTCATCAAACTAACGATACCACCAGCAAAACCTGTTGTCTCAACGCTACCCAAAGTGTAACATGCACGAACCTTGCCATCAAAGCCTAATTCTCCGATGATACCACCAACCCAGGCTCCTTCTCTGGTACCTGTAATACGACCATTATATGAACAGCCTTCAATAGAAGAGAACATCTGGTCAATGGAAATACCTACCAAACCACCGATTGTACCTGGCTTGGACAATGAAATATCCATGGTGGAAGAACAGTTCTCAATGGTACCTTGAATCATTCGGCCAACAATACTACCGAAAGCATATTCCGGATCATGGACATCGCCTTGTGTTGCCTGTAAATGCAAGTTGCGGATGGTTGCCCAACCAATTACAGGGAACAAGCCCATGTAATGGTTATTGGTTCCACGCAAATTCAGCGTACCGCTAATCTTATGATTGTCGCCATCAAAAACTCCACGGAAATACATGTCATCTTCCGTACCTACACCCAGCGGATACATGATGTCCGTTTCGGACAATTCAATATCCGCTGTCATCTTATAATGAGCCTGTGAATAGAGCAATCCATCCTCGTTGGCCATATTGACAGAAATAAGAGCTGCCAATGAATTCCATTGAGCCAAATTAGCAATTTCGTATGGAGCGGTTTCGGTACCTTCACCACCATTGAAAGGAACGACAGGAATCATCGGAGCATTGACACGATACATCTTGCCCTTTTGCAAGCGTTTAGGATCAAAACTATTGGCATATTGTGTTCCATTGACATCCGTAGCAATGATTACAGAGAATTTTTCATCATGGAACAAATAAGCATATACAGTCAACAAATTATCGACTACGTTCATATCGCTACCGGAAATGACATATTCATTCGCACCATTTTCCAACACCGACAATTCGCCAGTAGAAAAATCGACGGTCTTTTGGCTGGTATATGGCATCCAACTGATTTCCTTATAACTTCTCAATGTAATCTGCTTGATGTCAGAAACTCCTTCCGGAAATTCCAGATTCATTTTCGCAATGGCTGTGAGATGATTGAACATGAATGTAGGAAGAGTTCCATTCTTAAAAGTAACCTTTGCATACATGTACTGATTGGTTCCATCCAATACCCCTTTCTGGGTAGAGAGATCAAGATACAATTCCTGCATACTCATGGTATCGGGAACTGCGGGATAAACGATAAACAGTTCATCATCTTCTTCATAAGCAGTTTCAGGAGTACCTGTAAACATACCGTTTGCAGAACCTTCACCGCTTTCAAGGGTAAAAGTAGTCGCTTTTTCGGCCTCCATACCATTGAATATAGAGAAACTGTCGCCTGCTTCCCACATCATGGTCATTCTGGATTCCACTTCATTGTAAGCGATACGCGATCCATTTCCTGGAACCGATGCCTGAACGGTTATTGTCTGACCTGTAGATGCAACCGGTTTATCCATTTCCGGAGAAATCTGCACCAGTGCATCGTCCGCACAGCCTGTGGCAGCCCCCATGAGGGCTACCAGACCGGCCAATTGTAATAGTTTATATGTTTTCATATCTTCTATGCTAAATCATTAAAAATCTTCAATTTCAATATCAGGAAGAGAAATGGACGGCTTCTTGGCCACGATGTTTCCCGCTGCATCGAATTCATACAAAGCATTGGTCATCGCCGCATTCATTTCCGTAATCTGTTCGGCTGTCGGAGTGGTGTCTACCTTGAAGCAGGAAGTGTATGTACCTGTACCTGTTATATCACCAACGCTAGGGTTATATCCTGAACCGATAGTCAACGTACCGGTTGACCAACAAGAAGTCAATGTACCATCGTAACCAACCAGATTGTTATCATAATCCCATATTTCACAGATATAACCTACAAGTCCTCCAAAATAGGAGTTATTACCTCCATTAACAACACTTGCTGTCAAGTCACCTATATTGTAGCAAGTTTCCACTATAGAACCTCCACGTAAATCACCAACTAGGCCACCCATATACATCACTTCATCCCAAAGAGCTGTAAGATTTCCCTCATTAACACATCCAATCATCTTTGACTGATTATCCAAACAACCAACCAAACCGCCCATAAATTCAGCAAACACACTGATTGACGAACGATTTACAACATTCAATATTGAACAATTATGAATAGAAGTTGCAAGACAACCAAAGAAATCAAAACTTCCTTCTACATTATAGTTCAAATCCAACACCAAATTCGAGATAGTTGCGCCTTCCATATAACTGAACAACGGTTTTTCAATGGAACCAGATATAGTATGACCATCACCATCAAAAGTTCCATAAAAGTTAAAGAAATCCCAAGTAAGACGGCTATCTAATACTATATCAGATGATAATTTATAATGTAAATGTCTATAATCATTACCTTCTTTGTCGCCCATTCGTTTCTTACAGCGCCACATAAATGAATACAATTGTTCGGCAACATCTATTTCATATGGTTTTTCAGCTGTACCGTTTGCAAGTGATTCATTTTCAAAATCAACTATCCCCATCAAGGTTACTGACGCATCATACAATTTACCTGGGCGAATATTTCCACTACCTAACATACCAACATACAAATTTCCATCTATATCTGTCACTATTACAGAAGCATTATTCAAATTAGAATAATCCCAAGCAAAAAAATAAGCAACAACTTGTACTGCACCATCTATCACCTCAAATTCATGATTTATAGTAACACCACCTTCTGTAGAACCATCAAAAATCAAGCCTCCATTATCTATGCAGACTTTAGCACCTTCATATACACCCGGTACTTGAATGTCTACTTGGGTGATTTTCTCAACTCCTGCTGGCAACTGGAGATTCATCCGAAGAGCAGCCGTTCTGTAATGAAACGACATACGGGTACTACCCTCTGCGCTATATCGTCCTTGACCAAACATAAAAGTATATTGATCATCCAATACCCCTTTTTGATTAGCCAAGCTCCAATAATACTCATTATCAGCTTCCATACTATCCGTCATCAACGGCCAAACAGCATACAGCTTATCGCCATCATTACAAGCTAATTCACCTGTAAAACTACCATCCGGTGTACCTGCACCATCGGTTAAAGTAAAAACGCCCGGTGTCTGTACATTAGTACCTACCAACACCGAAAATGCATCTTGTTCCTCCCATAGAAGGTCGATTGCAGTTTCACCTTCTTGAAAAGCGATACGGCTGTCATTGCCCAATCCAGCTTGCAAGGAGACTGTACGATACTCCTTTTTCTGACTGACAGTACCGCTTTCTATCACCGCTTCCTGACTACAACTACTCAAAACAGCTATAAGCGAGCATGCGGCTAAAAATATCTTATAATTTGTTTTCATTGTCTTCATCCTTATCAGTTGTTACCAAAGTTTTCTTTACCCCATGATGGAAGTGAAGTATTGTCGTTCACCTTCAACGTACCATCTTCCTTGAACAGCCAATCCACATTGGTCATCGAACTGTTCATAACAGCAATCTGTTCGGCTGATGGAACAGTTCCCGTGAATGTACCTCCTCCGGTCACTTTCACATTTTCAGACTGATAGCCTGTCGCTGTTTCTATGGCTTCGGTCCAATAGCAGTCTGTAAGAGCTGTATTGTTTTCGATATATCCCACCATACCACCAAAGAAGATGTTATTGTTTTCGTTCACAAAGTGATCATCGTAGATTACATTTTCGATGGTCAATGAAGTATTGGCCCAACAGCTACGAACATTGCTTTCACTCGCGAATGAGGTACCGGCAATACCACCGGCCTGCAAACCTTCCCAATATACGGTATTAACAGAGAGAAGCCCAGTATTATAACAAGCTTCTAAAGTGACATTGTTATTCTGCATTTCCGCAACGATACCACCCATCTGACGACATTCTCCCAATGCGTTCAAATTACCGGTATTACCGCAAGCAATGACAGATGAATTCCTCCTTAAATAGCCAATCAAGCCACCCATGCGATAGAAACGACCAGAGACATCCGAATGATTCACACAATTGATAATCTGGCTATTATAAATCTGAGCAGCCAACAAGCCACACCATTCCTCATTATGTTCATTCTGTTCAAAAGTAAAATTTAAATCCAATGCCAAATTCTGAATAGTTGAATTACTCAAATACCGAAATAAGCCTGTTTCGTATTGATTAAATAGGTGAACATTACCAGAAATGGTATGTCCTTGACCATCGAATGTCATTGAATAACCATCAGTTGGTGTCCAAGGTATTTCATTGTTCAATTCGATGTCGGAAGTCAACACGTAATGACAGTTTTGAAAACTTCTATTGTCTGAATTGGACAAGCCCTTCGATGTGCGCAACATGAATGTATAGAGCTGACCGGCAGTGGCTATTTCATACGGGCTGTCCACCGTTCCTTTCGCCGTATCTTCATTGGCAAACGGTTCCATGCCTACAGCTTCCGTATTCAACTGGTACGTCTTTCCTGCTTCGATACGTTTACTGTCAAACGAAGCCATTCCCACATAATCGATGCCTTGATCATCGGTCATCCAAACAGAAGGGGTCATGAATGCTTCATTGTACCAATTTTGGTTTTCATAATAGAGTTTAACCGGGAATGCATACAAGTAAACGGTCACCACTCCGTCTTGAGGTACAAAATCACCTTCTACAATCAAATCATTTCCTGAAGAACTGTCCCGATTGTAACAGAACACGACATCGCCCGGCTTAAACTGTTCGTATGAATCGTATGGAGCTTTATTGAGTACCAAAGTAGCCTGAGTAGGTAATCCACTCCATTCAAAGTTGATTTTCTTCAATGAAGTAACCCCTTCCGGAACAGTGATGTTAAGCTTCATCATGGTCACCAAATGGTGGAAGAAGAAATTGGTTTCTTCCTGTTCGCTATAAGTAGATTCCGCATAAAGGAACTGGAACTGTTCTTTCAACTGACCGTTCTGTTTACTGATGTCGAGCAATACATTTCCATATTCATCCAGTTCAAGTGAATCTTGCTGAGTATTATAAACAGCATAAAGTTTACTTCCTTCAGTATATGCTATATTTGGTTTACCAACAAAAACAGCCATCGAGGAATTTTCTTCAAACTCTTCTGCATCCATTACAAAAGTAGTAGTTTGATTGTTAACCGGATCAAAAACATGAAATGCATCATCGGCTTCCCAAGTATATTCCAGACGTTTGCCGGTATCATCGATAGCCAAACGGGAATCATTTCCCATAGAAGCACTCACACGTACCTGATATCCCTGTTCGGTCACATCCTGAGTCTGCACCGCCAAGTCATCGCTACAACTGGTTGCCATCAAAAGCAAGGCAACCGTTGCTCCGTATATATAATTTGTCTTCATTTGATTCTATTTCTTATGAATTCTAACAACTAATTACCAATTCTCAATATCGGATGGAGGAACCACGGTATGGTTATTATCTACCAAACGACCATTTTCTTCGCTAAACATATATCCCGATGACAAAATAGCATTGTTCAATTCTGCAAGTTCTGCCCCAGTAGGGATACTGTCTTTAAATGAAGCACAATTTTCCGGCACAAATTCACAATCTGTACCCGCCCATCTAGGAATAGACTCGTTCCAATAACAATTACGACAATTGAAACTTTCTGTCTGTAGGTTACCAACAATTCCACCCAATAACGGAGAGGCATTTTCATCCATAGTAAGTGACGTTAATTTTACTGCACTCCAATTGGAAAATATCTCAGCATTGGGGTCTCGTAAATATCCGATAACACCTCCAAAACTATAGTTTGACCATTGACGTCCTGTAATAATGGTTCCGTCACTATAACACCCCTTTATAGTTAAAGGGAATTTATCCCAAGTTCCATTATTAAAGCCCCAGATTCCTCCTATCACATCATGATTCATTTCGGAGACAATGGTACCACTGTAACCACAATATTCTACCTGAGAAGTTCCGCCAGAACCAACTAAGCCACCCAAAGCTCCGCAAACAGTTTCTCCTATCGTCATCGTACCTGTTGCAAAACAATGTTGCAACTTCGATTCAGACAAACTTCCTACCAGCATTGCTGCTGGAGAGCCAGAGGTCCACCCCTCTTTGTAAACCAAATTCATGTTGGCTGTCAGAATAAAATCTTTGATAGTAGATCTGTATACTTGACCAAAAAAGCCTATGTCATATACTCCCACACGTACATTAATGTTACCTGAGACTTTTTTACCATTACCATCAAAATTACCATACCACAAATGAATAGGATACCATACCGAACGTGTATCCAATTCAATATCGTTAACTAACTGATAACTTCGGTTGTAATACCATACATTATGTTTATCTTTCAACCGTAAATGTGTCCTCAACATCATGGAAAACAATTGGTTTGCATCGGCTATCTGATACGGATGCTGTTCATCCCCGTATACGTTATCTTCGTTGGCAAAACTGACAAGTTGGAAAGTATTATCAATATTCAGTTCATAAACGGCACCAACAACCGCTTCCTTATGTTCAAAGAAATCGGTAGATACATGTTGTTGCCCATTTTCATCGGTAAAGATGATAGACGGTTGAAGACCACTATTGTACCAAGTACTATTATCATAATATTCCTTAGCCAATAAAGTGTAGAAATAAAGAGTTACATATCCATTCTCATCGGGAGTAAAGCTTCCTTCCAACGTAATGGAACCATACTCATAACTACCATTATCTGTATACGAATAAACCAAATCGCCCACTTTAAATTGTCTTTCTGAATCATAAGGAGCTTCATTCAAAACCAAAGTTGCTTTAGATACCAAATAAGGAGAGCGCAAGGTTACATCCGACAACGTATTTACGCCTTCCGGTACCGCAATCTTAACTTGTAAAGTGGTAACCAAATGTCTGAAAAGGAACTGTGCTGATTCACCTTCTTTATAGATAGCATTCCCCCACATATACTGGTAATTTTCATTCAACTGACCATTCTGTCCAGTCAGATCCAGAACTACATTACCATTGGCATCCAATGTGACTTCGTTCTTCTTGTTGTATACAGCATAAAGAGTCTGTCCGTCTTCGTAAGCTGTTTCTGGAGTTCCTAAGAAACTGGCCTTGACACTCTTTTCACCCAAGCTATCCTTATCCACCGTGAATATGGTTTGCTGGGAATGTCTAAAATCGAACACGGTAAAGGAATCATCAGCTGTCCAATAATAATTAATATCCGTTCCCGTATTTTCAATGGTCATACGTGATTCGGGTGTCATATTGGCTCCCACCTTCACTAAATGCCCTTTTCCTGACTCAACAGGAATATCCTGTACACCCAAATCATCGGTACAGGCTGTTGCCAACAAAGCAGCAACAGATAGCATATATATGTATTTCTGTTTCATATTTTTACGCTTTTTATCATTATATTACCATGGTTTGATAGGATTGGAAGGAATGGTATTCTTTTCCAATGGAACCAATACACCGTTTTCATTATATTTCCATCCCCATTCAGAGATATATGGATTCATGATGCTAATCTGTTCTTCAGCCGGAGTATCACCACCGAAACTACCAACATTATACGTGGACCAACTTCCTTCACCAACAATCTTGTAAGAGTAATTCCAATAGCTAGCAGTTGCATTCAAACTACCACCTTTACCCAGCAAAGCGCCATTTACCTTTCCATTCATTTTTACATTAGTCCAACAAGCTGTCAGAGTTGTAGAAGAGAAAGTACGTCCCACCATACCACCGGATGTCCCAGTTGAACTTTCATCAGCAAAAGTCAAATCGGCTGTACTGTAACATCCTGTCAACGATGAGTTATTATCAATACCAACGATACCACCCACTGTAGCGTTGCTATTCAAATTGGTTATAGAACCAGTATTACTACACAAACGATAAGTTCCCCCTGTTGAAGTGCCTACCATACCACCGATATTTCCCGCACCGATAGATATATTACCGACAAAATGACAATTCTCAATAACAGCGCCATCAATATTTCCAGACAATGCACCTATCATATCGGAGGTCTTTACTGTGTCATTAATAATTTTGATGTCAGTCGCTATTGTCAAGTTTTGTATAGTACCTCTATTATATATACGTCCGAAGAAACCAGCATTGTCGCACTCACCCATATTCATGACACCCGTAATCTTATGTCCGTTACCATTGAATACACCAGAGAAAGAAGATGCTTCGGTACCGATAGGTTTCCATAACTGATTAATTCCTAAATCAATGTCAGCAACCAATAAATAAGTACATTCTCTATATGGACGATCGTATGCATCACGATGATTTCCAGCCACACGGTTTGCCAACGAACGAAGTTGTTCCAATGTAGCGATTTCGTAAGGGATGTTCTGACCATTGGCAACCGATTCATTTGCGAAATCAGTAAAGAACTTATCGTTTTCATGTTCAACAACTACATCACCCGAAATAGTACCTACAGTTCCGTCACCCGAGAGGGTGATATAAACAGTCTTACCAGCTTGACTTACAACCTTATCAATATGTCCGGTCACCTTTACATTACCGCTCAACACATACAAGTTTTTAATAGTTACACCCTTAGCCACATTCAAAGTATTGTCGGCTGTAGTTGCCCATACTTCATTGAAAGTAGCTGTTTCCTGTGTAGCGGTCAGTGTAACGGTAGTAGTCGGCAAACTGATTTCGAACGATGGAGGTTCCACACCTTCCGGTGCTTCCGGAATAGCAACTTCCACTTCCGATTTGCTTTCTGTGGATGTCAATTCTTCCTTTTTCTGTTTGTCAGTCAACACAACTTTATTATCTGTTGCATCTGTAGCCTGAGGTACTTCATCAAAAGTAATCTTAACATGTGAGGTAGTAGTTGCTGGCGTATCTCCGTCTTCACCTCCACCGGTTTCAGGAGCTGTTATAGTAGCCGGGATTTCAATAGCAGCAGCAACTTCCACTGTAGCAGAAGCCTCTTCGTCCTCATTCAAGTTTGAATTGGAATTGATAGTAATACTGATATCCTTATTTTCTGTATTAGCGATACTATCAGCAATGGCCACCAACGCTGCATTTACATCTTCTGTCGAAGTGACATCCTGCACTACTGCCTTTTCAGCTTCGGGGAAAGTAAGTGAAGGCATTAAAATCAATTCTTTGCGATGAATGGACAGAGTAGCATTCTTTTCCATTTTCAAAGTACCATTTTCCGCAGCATCATACACTTTAACATTCAGCTTCATTTTTTCTTCACCTGTAATTGGGAGTGGCAGATAAAACGCCTGCTTCTCATTAGTAGATGTAGATGTAAATGTCACCATATCAGAGGTTGTTTGAGATACCGCCTGAAGTACTTCTATTCCCTCAGCATTTTGACAGACCGTCATTGTACCGGCCAGTTGGTGGGTAGAGGAAGTTACCTCAACTCTACATCCGTTTTCAATATTACGGATATACAGCTTAACCAAACCTCCCAAGTTTTTAAAGGAAATGGTATTGCTGTCCTCTATTTTTGATAACATCAAAGCATGAGTTTGTTGTTCCTGCCATGTATAAGCATTAGGCAAAGTCAAACTCAATGTTCCATTTGTCAAAGAGGGACTCAATCCGGCTGGTGAAACGGCATACTGTTCTACCACCGTTCCTTCTGTCAATTTACCGGTAAATACACCAGAATTAGTTCCTTCGCCATCAGTTAATGCAAATTCATGAAAAAGACCGTCAGATGCATAAACATCTATTCTATCTTCTTTCAACCACGAGAAAACGCCTTCGTCCGATAAAGCCGAACGTGATACCGATTTAGTCTCTGCCGAAGCCTTCAACACCACTTGACTGGATTCATTGATAGGCGCAAGACTTTCTTGGTCACTACATCCCCAGAGTAGCGAGACCATGCAAGTCGCAAGGACTGCATACCATCCTGTCTTTCTTTTCATACTTATCATCTGATTTAATTACTATTCCCATGTTCCATTAGTGACATCCGACCCTTCACCTCCAAAGCCGTCATTACCACTGGCTACAAATCCACTCTCAACCGTCACTTCGATGATTTCCATCAAAGGAGCCTCATAATTCAATAATTTTTCCTTTTCCATATAGTTTAATATTAAATTGAACATTCATATAACATGACACCTATCTATACAACGAAAGACGATACTTTGCACAATCATGCAAAATATCGCCTTTCATTTAATAGTTACAAGATGATATAAGAGTATACGCTACCCCCCCCCGTTTACATTATTTAACAGATACGAAAACACCATCATATACATTCCTAATCAAATTTATAATTTCGCTGCAACACTTTCTTCACAGCATTTAATTCTGCAAATTAACAATTTATAAATAATAAAAGCAAATTTGCAGTGTTAAAACTTAAAACAATTCGATTCAAGAATCATTCCTTTTTGATGATTTTCGCCGGATTGATATGCATAACTCGATAAATCTTAAAAGCGGTCACAATAAAGATGAGCAGTGCCATACCTATAAAAATACCAACGGCCCAATCCCAACGATAAGGAGCATAGAACTCTTGGAAAACGGTTATAGCCGCCAACCGTCCTAATGGAAACACAAGGACAAACACAATCAGATAAGTCAAGACATAAATACGACCAAACATCCAGGCAATCACCTTCGGGGTAGCACCGTTTATTTTCCGTATGGCCACTTCCTTCTGACGACTAATGGTATCCATTGAAATAGCTGAATAGATGCTAAGTACTACTACCAACAAACTAATGATACCTAAAATCAAAAACGCATAACAAACGGTCGACACCGTTCTTTCAATGGTTTTTCCATCATCCGACAAACAACTAATACTCAACGGAAGTGTTTCTGGTACATATTTACGACAAATCGCTTCCAACTTCTTCATACACTCCTGCACATCGACTTGTGAATTGAAGCGGAAGTAATGGTATATATCATTCTTATCGACTAAAAAAGCAGAACCGACGTACAGATTGTCAAGATTGCGTTTTCCTTTGTGCAACTTTTCATATACTCCGGCTATCTGATAATTGCGACCTCCCAACATTACAGTACCGGTTATGCTGTCTTTTTGTAATTGTTCGTAAAAGGAACGGCTCACATAGGCCATATTTGTTGCATCAGAACTCACCTCTTTTCCTTGCATTGGTACGTTAAAGAAACGGAAATAATCGGGCGATCCCAACATAGTACGAACATTCCAGGAACGTTCTTCATTTATGTATTGAACAGCCCCATATCCTTGACCTATTTTAATAGCCGAATAGGTGTATGCCTCCACCTCGGGCAATTCTTTGATATCACTCAGTATAGCGTCCATATTCCTGTCCATACTTCCTGTATTAACCTCCAACATCAAGATGTGTTCCTCTTCTTCATCGGTAAGATAAGAGATGGTATTGTTCCATGTTTCGTTCACCACCAAGACCGCCACAATGGCTCCTCCGACAAACAACAAGCTGATAGCCATTTGTACCCCTATCATGACGTTGCGGAAGATATGTCGACGAGTACCTACCATCACCATGTGA
>JAFTSK010000015.1 GCA_017467385.1 Bacteroidaceae bacterium | reverse complement strand
TATGGGTGAATGTATGAAGTTCATAAACAAGAACATCCAATATCCACCCGAAGCAATAGAAAAAGAAATTCAGGGACGTGTAATCGTACAAATGGTTATTACGGACGAAGGAGATGTAACCGATGCTAAGGTAGTAAGAGGCGTAGATCCGTTGTTGGATAAAGAAGCATTGCGTGTCATCAACCTCATGCCGAAATGGAAGCCAGGCAAGCAAAGAGGAAAAGCTGTGAATGTAAAATACACCATTCCGGTAATGTTCAGATTAAGTGGCGGAAATGACGTAGAAGCAGAGAGCAAAGACACACCAGCCAATGTTGATGAAAAGGCTATTTTTACTGTATGCGAAGAAATGCCTACTTTTCCTGGAGGTATGACCGAATGTATGAAGTTCCTAAGCAAGAACGTAGATTATCCGAAAGAAGCTCAAGATAATGGTATTCAAGGACGTGTGATTGTACAGTTTGTTGTTAAGAAAGACGGAAGCATTACCGATGCCAAAGTAGTTAGAGGTGTCGATCCATCGCTTGACAAAGAAGCATTGCGTATCATCAACCTCATGCCGAAATGGACTCCGGGCAAGCAGAGAGGAAAAGCTGTAAATGTGAAATATACCGTTCCGGTAATGTTCAGACTACAATAATCTCTTACCTTTTTATAATAGTACGTCCTCCGTCAAAAAATATACGTTCTTTGTCGGAGGACGATTTAATTTGTTCAGAAAGGTAGTTATTTCTTTACCCCTACCACCTTTGTAGGAGCCTGTTCTGCATTACGAATCTCCGTTTGCTTGACCACATTTTCAGCCAATGCCAAGAAAGCACGACCGGTAATCGCATTTTCGTCTAATGCTACGGGAGTACCTTTGTCGCCGTTTTCACAAATGCTCTGTACGATAGGAATCTGACCGAGCAAAGGTACATTCATCTCTTCAGCCAACTGCTTAGCCCCTTCTTTGCCAAAGATGTAATACTTGTTTTCCGGTAGTTCTGCCGGTGTAAACCAAGCCATGTTTTCCACCAAACCGAGGATAGGTACATTCACCTTGTCGTTGGTGTACATATTGATACCCTTGCGGGCATCAGCCAAAGCCACCTGTTGCGGAGTGCTGACAATCACAGCTCCCGTAATGGCCAACGTCTGCACCAAAGTCAAGTGAATATCGCTGGTTCCCGGAGGAGTATCAAGGATAAAGTAATCCAAGTCGCCCCAGTTAGCATCGCCAATCAGTTGTTTCAAGGCATTGCTTGCCATACCGCCACGCCACAAAGTTGGCTGGTCAGGATCTACAAAGAAACCGATAGAAAGCATCTTGATACCATACTTCTCAATCGGAACGATCAAATCGCGACCGTCAATACTTTCGGCATACGGACGGGCATCTTCCACCTGAAACATTTTCGGCATAGAAGGGCCAAAGATGTCAGCATCGAGTAAGCCCACCTTGTAACCGAGCTTCGCCAAAGCCACAGCCAAGTTGGCTGCAACAGTCGACTTGCCTACTCCACCCTTACCGGAAGATACAGCAATGACATTCTTCACTTGCGGAAGCATCTTACCAGGTTCCGGACGAGCCGCCTGACGGCTTTCGGTTGTAATGGTTACTTGCACATCGGGAGAAACGTAGGTGTGGATAGCCGTCTCAGCCGCCTTTACCATCGACTTCATGAAAGGATCGGTCGGCTTCTCAAAGGTAAGCGAAAAGCTTACAGTCATCCCATCAATACGGATATTGTCGGCTACCATATCGGCTTCTACCAAGTTCTTGCCGGTTCCCGGATAACGCACCGTTGCCAATGCGTCGAGTATGAGTTTAGGATATAATGTCATAATAATCTTATTTGCTTGTTTTTAATCCGCTACGCTTGCTTCGGTTGTAACTACGGTATTCATCAAGTTCGATTTCCACGTCCGGCTCATGCAATTCGCCTTCTTGCGGCAAACGGAACTTCATGTACTTGATATTCAAACCCCGGTCGAGCCATTGTTGTTCATAATAAGTACGAATACCGAGAATGTCGTCCACCAAGCCCGAATGATAGAGGTCTTCGGTGCAGAACTCTACAGGGAACTTGTTCTCTTCCACCATGTATTTGGTGTAGGTAAACATAAAGTTGCTGTCCGTCTTCAGATGAATCAAGCCGTCAGGAGTCAGGAACTTGCGATAACGGTTCATGAAATAGGTGGAAGTCAGACGTTTGGTTGCCTTCTTCATCTGCGGATCGGAGAATGTGAGCCAAATCTCGCTTACCTCTCCTGTCGCAAAGAAACGGTCGATGATTTCGATGTTCGTGCGAAGGAAAGCCACGTTCTTCATGCCTTCGTTCAAGGCTTCGGTAGCTCCAGTCCACATACGTGCGCCCTTGATATCCACTCCGATGAAGTTCTTGTCCGGATACATGCGTCCCAAGCCAACGGTATATTCGCCTCGGCCGCAACCCAATTCAAGGACAATGGGATTGTTGTTCTTGAAAAAATCCCGATTCCAGTTTCCTTTCATTTCAAAAGGAACATTATCCACCACCGAATAAGGATACTCAAACACGTGCGGATAATCCGCCATATCTGCAAACTTCGCTAATTTTCCTTTTCCCATATTTAATTTATTAAAACGCAGAGACGCAAAGTTCTTTTTAGCCCCTCTTGAGAGGGGGAAGGGGGTGTGTTAAAACATTCCACCTGTATGTGTCTCACACACCCCTTAATCCCCTCTCAAGAGGGGAATACCCTATGCATTTCAGTCGTCTCTGCGTAAAAAAGTAATTATTCAATCACTACCTTTGTCCAACCATGTACATCTGGTTCAGTACCGTACTGTACGCCACGCAACTTATTATAAAGCATGGTGCTGATTGGGCCTGGCTTACCGTCTTCACTGAACACATAACTCTTACCATTTTCCGGATCATCAATACGTTGAATCGGACTGATAACGGCAGCAGTACCACAAGCACCGGCTTCTTCGAAAGTAGCCAGTTCTTCTTCCGGAATTTCACGACGTTCCACCTTCAATCCCAAGTCTTCAGCCAACTGCATCAAGCTCTTGTTGGTAATGGACGGAAGAATAGAAGTTGACTTCGGAGTGATATAAGTATTTTCTTTGATACCGAAGAAGTTGGCCGCACCACATTCGTCGATGTATTTCTTTTCTCTTGCATCAAGATAGAATTCAGCAGAATAACCTGCATCGTGAGCTTCCTTGCTGGCACGAAGGCTGGCCGCATAGTTACCACCTACCTTATAAATACCGGTTCCAAGCGGAGCCGCGCGGTCATACTTGCGAGTAATAACATACGGATTGGCCGAAAAACCACCCTTGAAGTAAGGGCCTACCGGGGTAACAAAGATTAAGAACAGGTATTCATTGGCAGGTTTTACGCCTACTTGCGCCCCTGTACCGATAAGCAACGGACGAATATACAGGCTGGCACCACTTTCGTAAGGCGGAATAAAACGTTCGTTCATGCGTACTACCTTTGTAACCATTGCTTCAAACAATTCAGTAGGCAGTTCCGGCATCATGATTCCTCGACAAGTGCTTTGCAAACGAGCCGCATTTTCATCCATACGGAACACACGTACCTTACCATCCGGACAACGATATGCCTTCAAACCTTCAAATGCTTCCTGACCATAGTGCAAACAAGTTGCCGCCATGTGGATGTTCAGTGTTTCTTCCGAACTTACTTCGATTTCTCCCCATGCACCGTTGCGATACCAACAACGTACATTATAGTCGGTCTTCATGTAACCGAAAGACAGACTTGACCAATCAATTTCTTTCATATCTTTTGTTTTAATTTATTATTATCCTTGTTTTAGGCAAAAATACACTTTATTCTTCACTTTCTTGCTTGTCTGCGAGTAATTTTTCGATTTCAATATCTGCATTCCTTAATTTCTCACTACAAGACGCAATGATTTCATTGGCTTCCTTGATTTTTTCGACCAATTCGTCTATATCCAATTCATTACTGTCCACTTGACGGACAATGTTTTCCAAGCGAGTCATTGCCTGGGAGTATGTTTCTTTCTTCTTTGCCATTGTTATTTCGTTTTAACTACCGACTCTACTTTTCCCTGATGCAACATCGTTACAAGCGTATCCCCTTCCTCTAAAACAGAAGCATCCTTTACAGCTTTTCCATCTTTCAGGGTAATGCTATAACCACGAGCCAACTGTTTCTCCGGTAAAGCATCATTCAATCGTTGTTGCAAAAGTTCCAACCGATGTTTTTTGCTCGCCAAAAAGATCTTTGAAGCGGTACACAAATCCCTTTGGATAGAAAGCAAATGATATTTGGCTTCCGATAGTTGCTTGTAAGCCATATTAGGAATACGTTGCATTAAATTGTCCAACCGACGCTGTTCCCACAACAACCGATGACGAACGCCCTCCTGCAAACGATAAGTCAGCTCATCCAACTGCTCTGCAACCTTATCCATGCACGCAATCAAGTATTCTGCCGCCGCCGTTGGTGTCTTTACCCGAGTGTGTGCTACCATGTCGATGACCGTATCATCCCGTTCATGTCCAATACCGGTAATAATAGGTAACGGAAACTGAGCACAGGAAGCCGCCAACAAATAAGTATCAAAACCGGAGAGATCGGACGTTGCTCCCCCGCCTCGGATGATAACCACCACATCAAATTCGTCTAACCTTTCATTGATCTTATCCAATGCCGCCAGAACCGATTCTTCCACCCGTTCCCCTTGCATGATAGCCGGAAAGAGTTCGGTATAAAAAGTATATTCCCGAGAATGTTGATTCAGTTGGCTACAGAAATCACCGTACCCCGCCGCCGTAGCCGAAGAAATAACAGCTACCCGTTGAGGAAGCATCGGCATCTCCAATTCCTTGTTCAAATCAATGACACCCTCCTCTTCCAACCGACGAAGAATCTCCCGTCGCTTGCGTGCCATATCGCCTACTGTATAAGTTGGATCAATGTCAAGCACAGTCAAGGAATAGCCGTATAATTCATGAAACTCAACCGACACTTGCACCAAGACTTTGATACCGGAAGTAAACGCCTGCCCTGTTTCTTGTTCAAAGTAAGGCTTCAACATCTTGTAGACATTGCTCCAGATGGTTCCTCTCGCCTTTGCCACCAAGTTGTTGCCACTCACATCCTTCTGTACAAACTCCAAATAGCAATGCCCCGAATAGTTGGAACGGACATCACTTAGTTCTGCCTGTACCCAATAAGTATCAGGCAAACAACTACGGATGCTTCGTTTCACTAATCCGTTGAGTTCGTATAATGAAAGTGCTTGTTCTTCCATTATTTCTTCTTTCCCGATTCTTCCTTATAGGCTTTCCAAAGATTAGGTATTCCATAACCATAGATATTGTCCGGATAGTCTACTCGGTCGCCGGCCTGACGAACGGCTTCCACCACTTCTTTGGCTGTGAGCCAGGGACAAGCCTGCCAGAAACAAGTTACCACTCCACACAAGATAGGCGAAGCAAACGAAGTTCCATTCCCCTTTGAGACACTTCCGTCTGTTCCCGACACCACCGAGTTTACACCGATGGCCATTACATCCGGTTTGATACGGCCATCAGCCGCATTACCTATCGAAGAAAATTCAGCGTTTACCAATCCTTTGGTCAATGCCCCTACGGTAATAACGTTCTCTGCATCTCCCGGAGGAGTAATCTTCTTCCAAGAACCACGTCCGGAATTACCGGCACTACATACCACTACCATACCTTTATCAGCAGCCATCGAAGCCGAATGAGACATCAACGAATAATGACCATCCAAATCGCGATAACGATAAGCCGGATAACCTTTGTCAAACTCATAGTAGCCTAAAGAAGTGTTCACCACATCTACTCCTACACTATCGGCAAACTCAATGGCGGCCGCCCAGTTATCCTCTTCAATGGGTTGCTCCGTATCATTGTCTTCACTACGCAACAACCAATAGGAAGCTTCGGGAGCCGTACCTACAAATGCATCTTTGGCATTGGCCGCCATACAAGACAGCACCATAAGTCCATGTGCATTCTCTGCATAAATGTCTGAATGAGGGTTGACAAAATCTCGTGTACCCAACAACTTCATCTTACGGAAGAACTTGATTTCATCGGCATTGTAAAAACCCGCATCAATAACGGCTACATGCATTCCTTTTCCGGCAAAACCGGCCGCATGCAAGCTATCGCCCCCATGAATGGTGATTTGTCGGAGAGCCTTTCCGTAATACCCTCCGGCCTCGGTAATCTTGTTATTCACTTCTTTCTTGCGTTCCTTATTGCGGGAAGGAATGCTATCGGGCCGAGTCCATACCTTCTTTATCCCTTTCACGAAAGGCATATCGGCCACTTTATCCATCAACAACGTGTCCGTTACTTCCAAGACAACGGTGTTGTTCCACTTGCTGGTTGAAAAGACGCTTGTACCTAATGCCGTCAACTTGTCCAAATACACTCGGCTGACCGGCAAGTCTGTCTCGTCCAAAGGAAGTTGCTGACGATTACGACGTTCGATGGCACGTTCGGACAAGAAAGTCCGAGGATTATCCAACGAATGTTCAGTTCCCTGTTTGTCGGTCAAATGAACCCGATACCTGTAAACCTTTTCGGCAGAAGCAGACAATGCCAGAAAAGAAGAAAGCAATGCAATTGTAATTATTCTCATCATCTTTTTATGTAGTTCTAAAAATCTTTCCACAAAGATAAGGAAAGTTTTTTCTTTTTCCTACCTTTGCATTGTAAACAAGCATAAAGAGTAAGACTATGGCACAGAAAAGAAATGCAACCGAACTCGGAACACAGCCCATCGGAAAGCTATTGATGCAATATGCCATCCCGGCAATCATTGCAATGACGGCTTCTTCCTTATATAATATGATCGACAGTATTTTCATCGGCCAAGGTGTAGGCCCGTTGGCTATCTCCGGTCTCGCTATTACGTTCCCTTTCATGAACCTGGGAGCCGCTTTTGGAGCAATGGTAGGCGTAGGTGCTTCCACGCTGATTTCCGTCAAGTTAGGACAAAGGGATTATGACACTGCCCAAAAAGTATTGGGGAATGTCATCTCACTGAACACCATCATCGGAGTGGTTTACAGTATCGTCATGCTGATATTCTTGGATCCCATCCTTTACTTTTTCGGAGCAAGTGCCGATACGATTGTCTATGCACGCGATTTTATGGAGATAATCTTATTGGGGAATATCTTCACTCACATGTATCTGGGTTTGAACTCGGTACTTCGAGCTTCCGGAAATCCGCAAAAGGCGATGTATGCCACCATCAATACAGTCATTATCAACACCATTCTTGCACCGATATTCATTTATGGATTCCATTGGGGAATTCGAGGGGCGGCCATTGCTACCGTCATTGCCCAAGTGGTGTCTTTGATATGGCAGTTTAGGATTCTGACCGACAAGAACGAACTACTTCATCTGAAGAAAGGTATCTATACTCTCAAGGGAAAAATTGTCAAAAACATTATCGGTATCGGTATGGCTCCGTTCCTCATGAACATCGCTTCCTGCTTCATTGTTATCTTTATCAACCAGGGATTGAAGGAGTACGATGGTGATTTGGCCATCGGTGCGTATGGCATTGTGAACCGATTGATGTTTATCTGTGTGATGATTGTAATGGGTATTACGCAAGGAATGCAACCGATTGCTGGATACAACTATGGTGCCCAGCAATACCATCGTGTCAATGAGGTGCTGAAATTGGCTATATGGGGAGCAACTGCCATGACAACCATTACTTTCTTGATAGGCGAACTGATTCCGGAGTTGGCTGTTTCCATCTTTACAACCGATGAAGGATTGATTAGTCGGGCGGCCGAAGGGTTCCGCATCGCTGTTTTGGTCTTCCCGATTGTGGGTTTCCAAATGGTTACTTCCAACTTCTTCCAAAGTATCGGCATGGCCAACAAAGCGATATTTCTTTCGCTTACCCGTCAGCTTTTGTTCTTACTTCCTTGCCTACTCATACTTCCTTCCTTTATGGGAGCAGCGGGTATTTGGTGGAGTATGCCTATCAGCGACTTAGTTGCCAGTTTGGTAGCGGCAATCATGCTTTACAAGCAATTCCAAATATTTAAGAAATCATAAACATAATCATAAATCTGAGAGCCATGAACGATCATTATGTAATAAACCTCGGACGCCAATTAGGTAGCGGCGGAAAGGAAATCGGAGAAAAGTTAGCCAAGAAACTGAATATCGCCTTTTATGACAAGGAACTGATTAAACTGGCTTCGGATGAAAGCGGCTTGTGCAAAGAGTTCTTTGAGAAAGCCGACGAACGTGCCCAACAAAGCCTCATCGGTGGGCTGTTTAGTGGACGATTCCCATTCATTGGCGATGGTGCGATACCTTACGGCTCGTTTCTGAACAACGATTCTTTGTTTAAGATTCAGAGTGATGTGATTCGTAGCTTGGCCGAGAACCAATCGTGTCTGTTCGTAGGCCGTTGTGCCGACTATATCCTACGTGACCACCCACGCCATGTAAACATTTTCATTTCGGCCTCGAAAGAAGCTCGTATCCAACGCTTGACACAGCTTCATAACATTACCGCAGAGCAAGCCGAGGAGATGATGGAAAAAGCTGACAAGAAACGTTCGGCTTATTACAATTATTACAGTTACAAAACTTGGGGAGCTGCCGCTACTTACCACCTATGTATAGATTCTTCCGTCATGGGTATCGACAAAACTGTAGAGTATATTCTCCAATTTGTAAAGCATAAATTGTATTTGTAAAAAGTCCTTGCACTCCTGCAATTAAGGAGCAAAACAATTGGAATACAATCATTTACAATGGCAGAAACTGTATTATCTCCTTACATTCCTGCCATTTTTTGCTTGTACTCTCATCGTCCCACGCTTGCAGTCTCGCAGGTCTACGGAGCAAGCCTGACAGCCTCACGCTTGCAGTCTTATTTACGGACGAGACAATACCTTGCAGGAATGTATGCAGTTGCAAAGGTTCCTGCCAGATTTTCTCTCTGTATATCAAGTAATTGAATACCCACTTGCAGGAATGTATGCAGTTTTATAAATTGTTGTAAAAGTGGGGTAAAAAACTCTTTGAACAAAAGGGGAATTCTCTTTGGTGCGTTGCCTCGTCCTCCAAAGAGAAAATGTATAAAGTGCGGGTACCTTTAGCCAACAAAAAGTACCCGCACCTAATACACCTCCTAACTACCTAACTAATTG
>JAFTSK010000014.1 GCA_017467385.1 Bacteroidaceae bacterium | reverse complement strand
GTAGTACAATGGTAAGCTCCTGAACGGTTCGTGCGAAGAATTTCTCTTGGGAGAGTTTCTTCGAGATTCGTCATGAGAGTCTTGTCAAATCGTAAGTAACTCATAGTTGTTATATTAAGGTTATTAATAAATCCAAAGTTCGACACATTTCTATATGTGCCGTCCAAAATTAGTTATTTTATATCTAAAAAAAAACTTAAAAAGAGAATATTTTAAGTTTTTCTCGTTTTTTCTCGGATTCGTGCTACCAAACGACTACTTTTCTCATAGAATCATCAGTCGTTGAATAGTTCGAACGTAAATTTAAATCCAAACGTATCGTATTTTCCACTTATGCCACTAATAAACACACCGGCATCAAAAACATGTGTGCCTATGCCATATCCCAATTCGATGTAAGGATTCAAGTGCGGCATAAACAAGATGCCACCATACAATCGTTCGTGCTGAATCATCCCTAACCACCGATTCAGAGGACGTAATAATATAAAAGGTGATTCATACGTCAGGTTGCCCCGCCAATATTGGCTGGAAGAGTTATACCAACGTCCGTCCAAAAGTTGGAAAGTTCCTCCGATTTCATCGTTCCAATCTTCGGGGATGTTGCTTCTTCGGAAGTTCACAAAATCCACAAAGTAGACATTATCCATCCGGGTAAACAAACCTCCTCCTACCCGATAGGCCAATGTACGAATCTGATTCAGCTTGATTTTCTGTTGCACATCAAACTCCCAACGTTCGTGGGCATCTGTGCTTCCAAAGACTCCTTTCAAGCCGCGTTCATAGTCTAATATAAAGGTAGGCATCTTGGATTTTACGTTCATCTTCCTGCGCCCGTTCATATAATAATACATGCCCGGCGTCCATTCGATACGAATACGGGGGGCGAAACTATTGTATTCCGAACGAATCTGCATCCGTTCGTATTTGTCGATGATAGACATCAGTTCGTTTCGGTTGTTGTCCATCAAATAACGCCAATGTACGGATACCCCTGCCTTTATCTGCAAACCATTCACCGGCTCCAATGTGTGGAAGACATTCAAGTAAATATCCTTAAAATAATCCAAGTTCATATTTGCAAACTTGAACGTGCTATCCGGAATGGATTTCAACTTGTCAAGCACCACACTGCTATAAATGCGATTCCCATTTCCGGCATCCACATCGAAGCTACCTTGCTTCTCCGGCCAATAGAGGAAGGACACATCGCCCTTCAGATAGAGTTCCTTGTGCGTGAAGTTATACCCGATTTGGGGAGTTATTTTCAACAACTTTCCGTTGGAGAACAAACGGTTGTATTTAAATTTTTGTTTATAAGAAATACCTTTGCTGTGGCTATAACTCAACATCACCGGATTGATAAGCGGAGAACATCGCACACTACCTATTCCGGATATATTCACATCGTAACTGCTAATCAACACATCGCCCACCTGCCCCCAGAATTCGGCGGATTTCTTCTCCTTCTTTACGGCTTTTTGTTTGGTTTTGTTGGTCTTCCGAATCGCCCAATCCTGATAAAGCGAATCTTCTTCCTCCGTCAAAGGAAAAGGGCGGAAGCTTCTGAACTTTTCCTTGTCTGTGATGAGTTGGGTAGTATCACAAGTCAAGCGATAAAACTCCGTCAGGTCGTGAGAGTGTTTCTTGGTCGATTTTCGACGCTTTCCATCTATATTGAACGAGACCGATTTGTATCCCACCCAAGCCCCGGCATCCATTTCCAAATGATTGCCCATAAACTTAAAATCCACGTTCAAGTTCAGACGCACCGGAAGAAACATCTCGTCTCCCTCCTCGCCCATCAGCGTGTGGAGCTTGAACGTAATGACATCATACTTTCCTTCCATGTATGTCTCACGAATCGTCCAATCCACTCCATCCACCCAAATATATCCGTTGACCAACTGTGTGCCTTCAAACTTAGGAATAATCAGAATCTTATATTGCCGGCATCCCCGGACATCGGCCACCGTATCCAACAAATAATGATAATAGCGGGAGGATTTTTGGTCGAGTGGAGACAGCAATTTGTCGGTCATGATAGACGAAGAATAGATGTTCATGTTCAGAAAGTCCGTCAAGTCCACAATCTGCCCTTTCGTTCGTGGGAAGGTGGTGGAGATGGCTTTTATCTTCCGATTGTACACGTCCGGAGCCACATAATGCATCTCGCTGAAAGATTCCAAAATGTAATCATTTATTCCTTTTTCCAAACGAAACATCGAAGGCACATAGCGAATCAGGCGATTGCTTTTATGCACCTTTATCCTTCCTTTTAAATAGAGGTCGGCTTTGTATTCATCGACAATGCGAGCATAGAAAGGCGAGAATTGAAAAATTTTTTGAAGGATAAGGCTATCCACTTGGGGTTTATCAGGAATAGGCCGACTGTTCTTTTCCGCCGATAAGCAGAAAGGAAACAATGCCAGCAACAGGCTCAAGCATACAATTCTTCTGATATAATCCCACATTCTTATTCTCATGTTTATTCAATGGCGAGCAAATATAAGCAAAAAAGATTATCTCTGAAAAGATTCGAGAATATTATGTATGTCGATTTATGCTTGTTTTATTGCCCTAAAAAAAACTCTTTGACGCACGGCCTCGTTCTCCAAAGAGAATTCCTTCGTTCTCCAAAGAGAATTTTTTCATTCTTCAAAGGCTTTTTTGCAAGAGCTGAAGAGCTTTTTGAAAAAGCCTTTCAGCTTTCTAAAAACACCTCTTAAAAAACAAGCGGATAATTGCTACGGATTGAACGAAAAAGTGTATTTTTGCACCCGAAAAACCCTAAAAAGATAGACAAGATGTCAAAAATGCGATTTTTCGCCCTCCAAGAGCTGGCCAACAGACGCCCCATGCCGGTGGAATATCCTTCTGAAAAGGTATCCGATTATTTCGGGGCGCATGTCTTCGACCGCAAGAAAATGCAGGAATTTCTTCCTCGCGAAGCTTATAAAGCTGTTATCAACGCCATAGAAAACGGCATCCCTCTCAATCGTGAAATGGCCGACATGATCGCCAACGGCATGAAGAGCTGGGCTAAGACGTTTCATGTAACTCACTATACTCACTGGTTTCAACCGCTGACCGATGGAACGGCCGAAAAGCACGACGGCTTCATCGAGTTTGGAGAAGACGGCGGCATCATCGAGCATTTCTCAGGAAAGCTGCTGATTCAGCAAGAGCCGGACGCTTCGAGCTTCCCCAACGGGGGCATCCGAAACACGTTCGAGGCGCGTGGCTACACCGCATGGGATGTGTCCTCGCCTGCTTTCATCGTAGACAAGACGCTGTGTATCCCGACCATCTTCATCTCGTACACCGGAGAAGCCCTCGACTACAAGACTCCTTTGCTGAAGGCATTGGCGGCGGTAGACAAGGCGGCCACCGAAGTATGTAAACTTTTCCTACCGGATGTAAAGCGGGTTTACGCCAACTTAGGCTGGGAGCAGGAGTATTTCTTGGTTGACACAGCCTTGTATAATGCCCGCCCCGACTTGTGCATCACAGGCCGCACGCTGATGGGGCATTCTTCGCCCAAAGACCAGCAGTTGGACGACCATTATTTCGGCTCTATCCCGCCGAGAGTAACCAACTTCATGAAGGAGTTGGAAATCGAATGTCATAAGTTGGGCATCCCTGTCAAGACACGCCACAACGAAGCCGCCCCCAACCAGTTTGAGTTGGCTCCGATTTTCGAGGACGTGAACTTGGCAAACGACCACAATCAGTTGGTCATGGACTTGATGAAGCGAATCGCCACCAAGCATAATTTCACCGTCTTGCTCCACGAAAAGCCTTTCAAGGGAGTGAACGGTTCGGGCAAGCACAACAATTGGTCGCTTTGTACGGATACGGGTGTCAACCTGTTCTCCCCTACCAAGACGGGCGAAGGAAACATGCTTTTCCTCACATTCGTAGTCAATGTCCTGATGATGGTGTACAAGAATCAGGATTTGTTGCGTGCTTCCATTGTCAGCGCCAGCAACAGCCACCGTTTGGGAGCTGCCGAAGCCCCTCCTGCCATCCTGTCCATCTTCTTGGGCGGACATTTGTCGCGTATGCTCGATGAAGTGGCCGAACGCCTCAGCGATGCCAAACTTACTGCCGATGAAAAGAAGGCTCTCCAGTTGGGCATCAGCCGAATCCCGGAAATCCTACTTGACAATACGGACAGAAACCGCACCTCGCCTTTTGCCTTTACGGGCAACCGTTTTGAATTCCGAGCTGCAGGTTCGTCGGCCAACTGTGCTGCTTCCATGATTGTCATCAACGCGGCGATGGCTCATCAGCTGAACGAGTTCAAGGCAAAGATTGACCGTTTGGAAGCCGAAGGCATGGAGCAGGAAGAAGCCTTGTACAAGGTGCTG
>JAFTSK010000134.1 GCA_017467385.1 Bacteroidaceae bacterium | reverse complement strand
GATGAAAAAGAAACAGTCGTCTACTATCAGCAGATTTTTCAAGACATATATAGTCGATTCACTCAGCTTCATGGCAATGGGGCTTTTCTGTTCACTTATTCTGGGACTTATCATCAAACAGATAGCCCTTATTCCCGGACTTGGTTTCCTTATTGATATTGCCGCCTTACTTCAGATGCCCCCTATTGTCGGGGGAGCCATTGGTTTGGCCATAGCCCTCGGTCTAAAACGTGCTCCGCTGGTAACGATTTCGGCTGTGGCTGTGGGTGCGCTTGGCTACCAGTTCGGTGGGCCGATAGGAGCCTATTTGGCTTCTATTGTCGGGGTAGAAACCGGCTCACTTGTATCTAAGCGCACGCCTGTCGACATCATTATCACACCTCTTGTGGCAGTAGTCGCAGGTGGTTTGTTTGCCAAGTATCTTTGCGTTCCTATCAATGAATGGGTAATGTCGTTGGGAGAGGTTATCAACCGTGCTACTATGCTCAATCCTCTCATTATGGGAATAGTAGTATCCGTTTCTGTGGGTTGTATTCTTACACTTCCTATCAGTTCGGCGGCTATCTGCATATCAATTGGCATCGGTGGTCTGGCGGCAGGAGCAGCTACTGCCGGTTGTTGTGCACAGATGATTGGCTTTGCTGTAATCAGTTATAAAGACAATGGTATAGGAGGTTTTATCTCACAGGGATTGGGTACGTCGATGTTACAAATCGGCAATATTGCCCGAAAACCCATTATATGGTTGGCTCCGACGCTTACCTCAGCAATTTTAGGGCCTATTTCTACTGTATGGCTAAAGATGAGTAACAATGCCGCTGGGGCAGGTATGGGTACTTCCGGTCTTGTTGGTCCTATTGGATGCTGGGATACAATGGCGGCAACTACTGACCATCACATACTCCTTATCGAAATCATTGGTCTTTACTTTGTTGCTCCGGCTGTTCTCAGTCTTTTCTTCCATTATATCATGAAACGACTTGGATGGGTTAAGGACGGTGATATGAAATTACAAGGATAGCAGAGTGAAATCATGCGGTTGGAAGAACAAATATGGAGGAAGATAGCGGAGATTCATACACCCGGTTTCTTTATTACTGCCGAAACGGGGCGGGAGGGAAGTCAATTTCCTATCGGATTGGAAGGTTTCATCGAGGAGAAATTGAAACAGATTCAGCAGGGAATACAGGCACGTCGTTTTGTCTTTCAGGAAAGCGGTTGGCGTATTTACCTTACATTTTTTCCTACCACAGAGGTCGTTAGTGAGAAGTATGCTTTGAAAAACAAGGTGTTGTTTAGAGGATATAAATAGATCAATTTATCATTTCCCCTCTTGAGAGGGGATTAAGGGGTGTGTGATACACATATAGATGGATGTGTTTTTCACTTGATGTATCCTAACACACCCCCTTCCCCCTCTCAAGAGGGGAAACAGTATTCCTGAACAGGTTCTGTATTATTCTCCAATAAAATCCCAACAAATCCTTCGTTTTATCAAACGAAATGCTTATCTTTGCACAAATTTTCGCGGACAAACAATGAAAATTAAGGAAATAGTAAGTGCCCTTGAAAGGTTCGCGCCTCTGCCTTTGCAAGACGGATTCGATAATGCCGGACTGCAAGTAGGATTGACAGATGCGGAAGCAACAGGGGCTTTGTTGTGTCTGGACGTTACGGAAGCCGTTGTTGATGAGGCCATAACGTTGGGATACAACCTCATCGTGTCGCATCATCCTCTTATTTTCAAAGGCTATAAGTCGATCACCGGAAAGGATTATATCGAACGATGCATCATGAAAGCCATCGGAAACGGTATAACTATCTATTCTGCACACACCAATTTGGATAATGCTCCGGGTGGCGTGAACTTTAAGATAGCCGAGAAAATCGGGCTGAAGGATGTGAAGATTCTGTCTCCGAAGGAAGATTGCTTGATTAAGTTGGTTACTTTTGTGCCGGTTGAGCAAGCCGAAGAAGTGCGAAAAGCCTTGTTTGAATCCGGTTGCGGATGTATCGGAAACTATGATTCGTGTAGTTATAACTTACAAGGGGAAGGTACTTTCCGGGCGTTGGAAGGAGCAAATCCGTTTTGTGGAAGCGTAGGCAAGTTACATTCGGAGGAAGAAATTCGGATAGAAACTATAGTGCCGGCTTTCCGAAAATCAGCGGTAGTCAAGGCGTTGTTGGCGGCTCATCCATACGAAGAACCGGCCTTCGACCTTTATCCGTTGAAGAACTCTTGGAACCAAGTAGGCTCCGGTGTGATAGGTGAGTTGGAAGAACCTGAAACAGAGTTGGAATTCTTGAAACGTGTAAAGAAACTTTTTGAAGTAGGCTGTGTGAAACACTCTCGTCTGACCGGACGACTGATTCAAAAAGTGGCTTTGTGCGGTGGAGCAGGGGCGTTTTTGGCTCCCCAGGCGGTAGCAAGCGGAGCCGATATTTTCCTGACCGGGGAAATCAAATATCACGACTATTTCAGTCATGAAGACCGGATTTTGTTAGCGGAAATCGGTCATTATGAAAGCGAACAATATACGAAAGAAATATTTTATTCAATCATACGGGAAATGTTTCCGGGCTTAGAGGTTCAGCCTACCCGAGTGAACACGAATCCCATTAAATACTTGTAAAAGATATGGCAAAAGAAGCTAAGAAAGATCCAAGCGAATTGACAGTAGAAGAAAAGTTGAGAGCTTTGTATCAGTTGCAATCTATGTTGTCTGAAATCGACAAAATCAAGACCTTGCGTGGTGAACTTCCGTTGGAAGTGCAGGATTTGGAAGACGAAGTAGCTGGTTTGAGTACTCGTATCGAAAAGATTCAGAACGAAATAGCCGAACTGAAGAATACTGTTGTAAATAAGAAGATTGAAATTGAAGCGGCAAAAGTTTCTGTTGATAAATACAAGTCTCAACAGGAAAATGTACGCAACAATCGTGAATATGATGTGTTGAGCAAGGAAATCGAATTCCAGACATTGGAAATCGAACTTTGTGAAAAGCGTATTCGTGAAGCTCAGACTGCGGAAAAAGCCAAAAACGAAGAAATGGCTCGTAGCACAGAAGCTTTGGAAGAAAGAAAGAAAGACTTGGAAGCAAAGAAAGCCGAATTGGATGAAATCGTAGCAGAAACCAAGCAGGAAGAAGAAAAGCTTCGTGAAAAAGCTAAGGTGTTGGAAACAACCATCGAACCTCGTTTGTTGCAGGCATTTAAGCGTATCCGTAAGAATTCTCGCAATGGTTTGGGCGTTGTTTATGTACAACGTGATGCTTGCGGTGGTTGCTTTAACAAGATTCCGCCTCAGAAGCAGTTGGATATCCGTTCTCGTAAGAAAATCATCGTTTGCGAATACTGTGGCCGTATCATGGTAGACCCTGAATTGGCAGGCGTAGTAGCAGAACAGCAAGGTAAGTAAATCAGTTATACAGTAGGGGCGAACCGATGTGTTCGCCCTAAATTTTATAATGCAGTATAATCAGGAATTTCCGGAAGGAAAGTATATTTCATGGTCGAATAGTCGATACGGCAACAATAGTGATTGATGCCGTTGCTGACAATCAGGTAATCCACCTTCAAAACCATATTATATCGAGTGATTTGGTCGAAGACCGCCTGTGTGATTTCCACGCTTGGAGCCTTGTATTCTATAATCATTTTGGCACTCAAGTCTTTGTTGAAAAGCACTGTATCACAACGCTTTTTTGTGCCGTTAAGGTCTAATTGTATCTCGTTGGCCAACAATCCCTTTGGATAGCCTTTAAAATCAGTCAGAAAGTGTGTGAAATGTTGTCTTACCCATTCTTCGGGAGTTAGGGCGACATACTTCTGTCTAAGCGAATCGAAAATAACATTTTTTCCGTTTCGCTTTTGTATTTTAGCAGGATAGAATGGTAGGTTTAATGGTAACATTTGCTAAATTTGCACTATTCGTTTTGTGGTACAAAAATACAAAAGAACATGAAAACCAAAGAAGAAATAGTAAAAAACTGGCTTCCTCGATACACAAAAAGGAAGTTGGAAGATTTTGAAGAGTATATATTGCTGACCAATTTCGACAAGTATGTGGAATTGTTTGCCAAGATTCATGACGTACCTGTATTGGGAAAGGATGCAAACATGACATCAGCAACGGCCAACGGAATGACCATTATCAATTTTGGTATGGGTAGTCCCAATGCGGCTATTATTATGGATTTGTTGGGAGCTATCAAGCCCAAAGCTTGCTTGTTTTTGGGCAAATGTGGCGGTATCGACAAGAAGAACAAACTTGGTGATTTTATCCTTCCATTGGCTGCCATCAGAGGAGAGGGAACCTCCAATGATTACTATCCGCCAGAAGTTCCGGCTTTGCCGGCCTTCATGCTGCAACGTGCCGTTTCTTCAACGATTCGAGACAATGCATGCGACTATTGGACGGGTACGGTGTACACGACAAACCGTCGTATTTGGGAGCATGACGAAGAGTTCAAGAAGTATCTGATAAAGACTCGGGCGATGTGTGTCGATATGGAGACAGCTACTCTTTTTGTAACGGGTTTTTACAATCATATTCCTACTGGTGCCTTGCTTTTGGTGTCCGACCAGCCGATGATTCCTGAGGGGGTAAAGACCGAAGCAAGTGATAAAATAGTAACCGAACGTTTTGTAGAAAAGCATGTGCGTATAGGTATTGATGCCATGCGTATGATTATCGACGAAAAGCGAACGGTTAAGCATTTGAAATACGAATGGTAGTTAGATAAACAACTATGGCAAAAGAGACGACATACGAAGAAATTGTACGCGATTTGAAGAATCGGGTATATAAGCCTGTGTATTATTTGATGGGGGAAGAATCCTACTATATTGACAAGATTTCTGAATATATAGCTCAGACGGTTTTAAGGGAGGAGGAAAGGGAGTTTAACCAGACGGTTTTGTATGGTTCGGATACAGACGTTTCCACGATCATCAATGCGGCTCGACGTTACCCTATGATGGCCGAACGACAGGTGGTTATTGTGAAAGAAGCGCAACAGATAAAACGTATGGAAGATTTGGTGTTTTATCTTCAAAAACCTTTACGGACTACGGTGCTTGTCATCTGCCATAAAAATGGACTGTTAGACCGAAGAAAGAAGCTGGCGGCTGAGATAGAGAAGGTGGGGGTGTTGTTTGAATCCAAGAAGATAAAGGAGAGCCAACTGCCAGGCTTTATTACGTCTTATCTGAAACGTAAATCGGTAGATATAGAGCCCAAAGCTTCAGAAATGATGGCCGAATTTGTAGGTACGGATTTAAGTCGTATGGCCGGGGAGTTGGATAAATTGGTTATAACACTTTCAGCTGGAGTACGACGTATTACTCCGGAGCAGATTGAACGGAATATTGGTATCAGTAAGGATTATAACAATTACGAATTGAGAAGTGCTATTGTGACGAAGGATATATTGAAAGCTAATCGAATCATCAAGTATTTCTCGGAAAATCCTAAAACCAATCCCATTCAGATGACGCTTTCTGTTTTGTTCGGATTCTTCTCGAATTTGATGTTGGCATACTATGCGCCTCAAAAGACGGAACAGGGGATAGCAGCACAGTTAGGGTTGAAAGCCACATGGCAAGCTCGGGAATACATGACGGCCATGCGAATGTATAGCGGTGTAAAAGTTATGCAGATCATTGGGGAGATTCGATATTGTGATGCCAAGTCGAAAGGAGTGGACAATGTTTCGTTGAGTGATGCCGACTTGTTACGTGAATTGGTGTATAAGATTTTGCATTGACCTTTTTATATATTACGGGCGGACTGGCGTGTTCGCCCGTATACAGATGTACTATTTCTCTCAATTTCTATCTGATTCATTCATTTTCTATTCGAATTTCTACATTAAATGAAAAGTTGACGTTTGAAAATCAGTTTATCTTTCGAATAATCAATAGATTACGTTAAATTTTACCCTCTCAGAATTGAAAATTTGGAAAAAGACGGCCGTTTGTCCGTAAATACGGGAAGGATTTTTCATTTGGAAATGTAAATTCTCTTTTGAAGGGGATAGGTGTAGATTTTGTAGAAAAGGAAAGCTACTCTTTACGAATGTAATTTATAAATAAAATCAAAATCTTATTTCTTTTGTAAATATTACAATGTAACAAGGTGAATAATATTGTTGTTGTATGTCTAAAATTCACACTTGATACAAATTAACAATTACAATATTTAATATACAGATGTAATTTCTTTATAAAAACACATACTATTCATGGAGTTTTCAAATGAAAACGAAGTAGATTTAGAAAGATAAATGTAAATTTTTATTTTTAAATTTAATAATCTAAATGTAAATCTATAATTATTCATTTGGTTTAATTTGGTTTATCTAACTGAAAACCAGTAAAATAAGCTGTTTTGTAAAAGTGGTATCCGATGTTTTAAATGAATAATTGACAATAGTTGATAAATACTATTAGATTAATAATAAATATTGTTTTTAAGTAATTAATAATCAAGATATAAATGGAGATTATTAAAGTTAAATAAAATAAGGAAATGCATTCTTTATCTGGATATTTCTACTTGTGAATTTACAAAAGCGTACATATAAATACAAATGTAATATTTAGAAATGGATGTGTGAATTTGTTTATTTAAACTTTTATATTTAACTTTGTCATTACAAAAAACAAATGGAATACTTTTGTAAATGAAAGAAAGAATTGCTAAAATTATTCAAAGAGAAGAGATGACGGCTGCCCAATTTGCTGAAAAGATTGGTATATCCCCCTCTTCTTTGTCGCACATATTGAGTGGCAGAAATAATGCAAGTTTGGAAGTTGTCCTGAAAATCCATAAGGCTTGTCGTTATTTAAGTCTCTCCTGGTTGGTGTATGGTGAAGGAGATATGGAGGCTTCACCAGAAAAGCCTGAATCAGAAAATTTGCCCGATTCCGGTAGGTTGATGTTCGACGAGAGTGCGAATTTTACGCCCGACCAGTCGGATGAACGCGAAAATCGCAAGGAAATTGAGTCAAAAAGCCCCTTTTTTACCCCTAAAGAGGTTGTGCGTCAGGAGATTAAGTACATAGAAAGGCCGGACAAGAAAATTACCGAAATAAGAATTTTCTTTGATAATGGCACCTATGAGACGTTTCGACCGGAGAAATAGTTTCGCTGAAAGGAATTTTTCGCTGAAGAAAGCTACAATTAGGTAAATTCGTGTATATTTGCATTATTAAAGAATTTACCTAATTATATTTATATATGAAGAAATATATGTTAGACTTAGTGGTGTCGCAAAATACACGCTTGCATGCCAACTATGTTTTGATTAAGATGACACATGCAAACCCTTTGCCGGAGATGGTTCCGGGACAGTTTGCTGAGATTCGTATTGATGGTTCAAACACTACTTTCTTGCGTCGTCCCATTTCCATTAACTTTGTGGATAAGGAAGCCAATGAGGTTTGGTTTTTGGTACAATTAGTAGGCGACGGAACCCGTAAGTTAGCTACTGTGAAAGAAGGTGATGTAGTTAATGTAGTTCTCCCTTTGGGTAATGGCTATACTCTCCCCCAGGAACCGGCCACAGTAAAGCCGCTATTGGTGGGCGGCGGTGTAGGTACGGCTCCCATGCTAATGCTTGGCTCTACGCTTGCAAAAATGGGTTGTAAACCGACTTTCCTGTTGGGTGCACGTTCTTCTAAAGACTTACTCCAGTTGGAAGAATTTGAAAAGCTGGGTGAAGTATATACAACCACCGAAGACGGCAGTATGGGCGAAAAAGGATATGTAACCCAACATAGTGTATTGAAAGCCCAGAAATTTGATATGATTTATACCTGTGGTCCTAAGCCGATGATGATGGCAGTAGCTAAATATGCTAAGGAAAACGGCATTGAATGTGAGGTTTCGTTAGAGAATACAATGGCTTGTGGCGTGGGTGCTTGTCTTTGTTGCGTAGAAAATACCGACGAAGGTCATTTGTGTGTATGTAAAGATGGTCCTGTATTTAATATAAAGAAGTTATTATGGCAGATTTAAGCGTTAACATAGGCAATTTGAAGCTTTCTAATCCAGTAATGACCGCTTCAGGTACATTTGGCTATGGAAAGGAATTTGAGGACTTTGTAGACCTTGAAAAGATTGGTGGTATCATCGTGAAGGGAACTACGCTTCATCGTCGTGAGGGGAACCCTTATCCGCGTATGGCAGAAACTCCTATGGGTATGCTGAATGCCGTAGGTCTCCAGAATAAGGGAGTGGACTATTTCATCGACAAGATTTATCCGCAAATCAAGGATATTCGTACAAACATGATTGTGAATGTGTCTGGTTCGGCTATTGAAGATTATGTGCAGACAGCAGAGAGAATAAACGCTTTGGAAGCGATTCCGGCCATTGAACTGAATATCTCCTGTCCGAACGTTAAGCAAGGCGGTATGGCGTTCGGTGTAACGGCTAAGGGAGCTTCTGAGGTGGTAAAGGCGGTTCGTGAGGTGTACAAGAAAACCTTGATTGTAAAGCTCTCTCCGAATGTTACAGATATTACCGAAATTGCTCGTGCGGTAGAGGCTTCAGGAGCTGATAGTGTGTCGTTAATCAACACGCTTTTGGGAATGGCTATTGATGCTGAAAAGCGTCGTCCGGTCTTGTCTACCGTTACGGGTGGTATGAGTGGAGCTGCTGTGAAACCTATCGCTTTGCGTATGGTTTGGCAAGTGTCAAAAGCAGTAAATATTCCTGTCATTGGATTGGGAGGAATCATGAATTGGAAGGATGCAGTTGAGTTCTTGTTGGCAGGTGCTTCGGCTATTCAAATTGGTACAGCAAACTTCATTGATCCGACTATTACAGTAAAGGTGGCAGACGGAATCAACGACTATCTTGACCGTCATGGATTTACATCTGTCAAAGATATTATTGGTGGTTTGATTGTCTGAATAAATTACCAAATTTAAAACTTATGAAACGGGCTGATGAAAATACCTTTTTCATCAGCCCGTTTCTTTTTAACATTTGGACTTCATTAATAGTAAAATTAGTTGTATATGCAATTAATGATTTAATGGAATAAGGGAAAACTTTCGATGAAATGGGGAGTTTTTTTTCAAAAAGTCCCCATTTCATCGAGGATAAAATAAAATAGAATACGTGGAGTATGAGAAACTTTTCTTGGTTGAAGAATAAGTAAATTGGGGAACTGAAGAAAAAGAAACCGTATTCAGATAACGGAGTGAACCTATCGGAATACGGTTGTAAAGTTGTTTAATTTGATTACTTTAGCAAATCTGGTCTTAATCGCTGTGTCCTTTCCAAAGATTGTTGTAGTTCCCATTCTTTGATTTTGGCTTCGTGTCCGGAAAGCAAGATGTCGGGAACTTTCCAACCGTTGTATTCGGCTGGGCGGGTGTAAACGGGTGCGGCCAACAAATTATCCTGGAAGGAATCCGACAAAGCGGACTGCTCGTCGCTGATGACTCCCGGAATGATACGGACTACTGCATCAGCTATGACAGCGGCCGCCAGCTCTCCCCCTGTCAATACATAGTCGCCGATGCTGATTTCTTTCGTGATAAGGTGTTCGCGTATGCGGTAGTCGATTCCCTTGAAATGTCCGCAAAGAATAATCAGGTTCTGTGCTAAAGAAAGAGTATTGGCCATTGGCTGGTTGAACTGTTCGCCATCGGGAGAAGTAAAGATGACCTCAT
>JAFTSK010000133.1 GCA_017467385.1 Bacteroidaceae bacterium | reverse complement strand
CGAAATCCGTTGCTCATCGTGGTGCCTTGCCATCGAGTAATTGGAGCCAATGGGAAAATGGTTGGTTACGGAGAAGGCATTGAAATGAAAGAGTTTTTACTACGATTAGAAGGAAGTTTGTTATGAAGGAGTATTTATTGGAAGGACTGACGGTGAAAGAGCATTTGTTACGTCTGGCTGAACAAGGGAACAAGAAATTTACCGAATCTTTGCATCCGGGTATAGAGCATGTATTAGGTATCCGGCTTCCCGATCTTCGAAAATTGGCAAAGACCATTGCGAAAGGGGATTGGCAGAGCTATTTGCAACAGGCAGATACCTACTACATGGAAGAACGAATGTTACAAGGATTGGTTATCGGAGCTTTGAAGGTGGAAGATATAGAAGAATATCTCACGTTGGTCGATCGCTTTGTTCCCATTATCAATAGTTGGTCGGTGTGTGATACGTTCGATTTCTCCGGCAAACAACGGTTTGTAGACAAACATAAAAAACGTATTTGGAACTTCTTGGAAAAATGGATTGCTTCGGACAAGGAATACGAAATCCGTTTCGGTGTCATTATGATGATGTCGCACTACTTGGACGATACCTATATAAATAAGGTATTGAACTGGATGAACTGTATCCATCACGAAGGGTATTACGTGAAAATGGCTGTAGCTTGGTGTTTGTCCGTCTGCTATGTCAAGTATCCCCAGGAGACATTACAGCTCCTTACAGACCATTCATTGGATACGTTTACGCACAACAAAACCATTCAAAAGATAACCGAATCCTATCGGGTAAGCAAAGAGGACAAAGAGATTGTCCGAAAACTGAAACGTTCCAAATCCTCTTGTTAAATATCCAATCCCATAATATAGTCATTCATGAAATAACCGTTTCCGATGGGGAAGTCGCCTTCGTCTACTTTTGTCATTCCCATCTTCTGGTAAAAGCCCAATGCCTTGTTTTGGCGGTTCACATTCAATCGCATCTGACAAGGTTCCGGGTGTAATTCCTTAATGGCTTTGATGGCCTGTTCAAACAAAAACTTACCTAATTTCATTCCTTGAAAGAAGGGGAGTACATAGATTTTCTGTAAGTGGAAGACATGTTCTCCCTCGGGCTGTATGGAGAAATAACCGGCCGGTTTACCATCTTTGAAAGCCAAATAGTAAATATGCCCTTCCTCTGTCATTTGTTTCTGTAAACTTTCGGCTGAATACATCCAGTCCATCATGTAATTTAATTGTTCCGGTGAAAGTATCTCCTTGTAAGTAGCAGGGAAAACGATGGAAGCCAATCTGCGAATAACGTGTATATCGACTAACGTTGCTTTTCTTATCTTAAACATATTGTTTCCTTTCTTTGTTTGTTCAAGGGCGCAAAGGTAAGACTTTGTCAGAAAGAAGAAGCCTTTTTATCAAGTTTTTTGTTAAAAGAAGTAAATATATAGTTCTATGTATTGCAAGGTACTACTATTTTACATACTTTTGTGCCATACAAAAGACCAAAGCTTATGAATGTAGACAATGTACGCTCGCAAATGCGCAAAGGAATGCTGGAATATTGCATCTTGTTGTTGCTCCATAGAGAGGCTTCGTATGCTTCGGACATCATCTTGAAGCTGAAAGAAGCCCATCTGATTGTGGTGGAAGGTACGCTTTATCCCTTGTTGACACGATTGAAGAACGACAATTTGTTGGCATACGAATGGGTAGAGTCCACCCAAGGACCACCACGCAAATATTATTCACTCACTCCCGATGGCGAAATCTTCCTTCAAGGATTGGAAGAAGCCTGGTCGGAATTGGCGAATACGGTAAATCATTTAAAAAGAACTCAACAATTACTCTCATGAAGAAGACATTCAACATAAACTTGGGCGGCATCGTTTTTCACATTGACGAAGATGCCTATGAATTGCTCGACAATTATTTAAGTAATCTTCGGATTCATTTCAGCAAGGAGGAAGGTGCGGAAGAAATTGTACACGATATGGAACTTCGTATCTCGGAATTGTTCAGCGAACGGCTCAATGACAAGAAAGAAGTGATTACATTGGGCGATGTGGAAGAAATCATTGCTCAAATGGGTAAACCCGAAGAATTTTCGGACGACACAACACAGGACACAAATTCATATAATCAGGAAGCAACCGAGGAAAAAAGAATCAAACGCCTGTTCCGAGATCCGGACAACAAGGTCTTGGGCGGTGTTTGTTCGGGCATTGCAGCTTACTTGGGATGGGATGTTACTTTGCTTCGTATCGTCGTGATTGTATTGGCGTTGCCGTTCTTTGCGAACGATTTCATTCTGCTGAATTGGGTGGTTATCACCTACATTGTCGGTTGGATAATCATTCCCGAAGCCAATACTGCTCCCGAGAAACTTTCAATGAAAGGAATAAAGGTAAATGTGGAGAACATTGGAAAGGCTGTTACCGATGGCTTTGAAAAAGTGAATGACTACATGAGTTCAGAGAAACCTCGTTCCATTCTACAGCGAATAGGAGAGGCCATTGTAGGGGTAGTTGGATTCCTTATCAAATGTATTTTGGTCATTGCCGCCATTTGTTGTACACCTATTTTGTTCATCCTGTTGGTGGTATGCTTCTCTTTATTATTGGCGGCTATGGGAGTCATTGATTCATTGCCGGCATTCTTCTACCACAGTATGCCGGAGATTGATTGGTCGGTAATCAACTATTCTCCTTTTCCTACCATCTTGATGTCGCTTTCGGGTATCTTGTTTGTGGGTATTCCTATCGTAGCCTTCATTCATTTCCTGATGAGTACATTTGGCGGTTGGAAAGCTATGCCTTTCTCTACCCGAATCATGTTGCTGATTATTTGGCTGATTGCTTTAGGAGTAGGTATTTTCTTTATGTTTAACTTTGGTATGGCTGCTTCGGCCATCCATTAAATAAAGGAACGATGGAAGAAAAAAGAACACTATATCGCGACACAGACAACCGTATATTGGGTGGTGTCGCTTCAGGTTTGGCGAGTTATATGGACTGGGATGTAACCCTTGTGCGATTGGCAATGGTATTTTGTCTTTTTACTGTGCAAGGTTCGCTGTTGGCATATATCATTGCATGGATTATTATCCCGAGCAAATACAATCCCTCGGGTGGTTTGAGCTTTGGTAAGATTTTATTGCTGATTATTCTTTGTGCCTTACCTGTTATCTGCTTGACGGCACTATTTGGGTTTGTCTTTTTTACGGCATTCTTGCCTTTTTTGTAACGACATACCTTTTCTTTAAACAAAAAAGACTATCTTTGCGAGTGGAGAACCAAGTCCGGTTTTCCACTCTTTCTTTTTGAATAACTGAAAAATAACTAATTGATATGACGAAGAAGATTCTATTGTTAGGTTCCGGAGAATTGGGAAAAGAGTTTGTCATTTCGGCAAAACGCAAAGGACAGTATGTCATTGCTTGCGACTCGTATGCAGGTGCGCCGGCTATGCAGGTGGCCGATGAATGTGAAGTGTTCAGTATGCTCGATGGTGATGCACTTGAAGCGGTAGTAGCCAAGCATCAACCGGATATCATTGTTCCGGAAATCGAAGCCATCCGTACTGAAAGATTGTACGACTTTGAAAAGCAAGGCATTCAGGTGGTTCCAAGTGCTAAAGCGGTAAACTACACCATGAACCGTAAGGCGATTCGCGACCTTGCCGCTAAGGAATTGGGATTGAAGACTGCCAAGTATTTCTATGCCAAGTCATTGGAAGAACTGAAGGAAGCAGCTCAGGAAGTGGGATTCCCTTGCGTGGTAAAACCTTTGATGTCTTCATCGGGCAAAGGCCAGTCGTTGGTAAAGAGTGCCGATGAGTTGGAACAAGCTTGGGTTTATGGTTGCGAAGGCAGTCGTGGCGACATCAAGGAACTGATTATCGAAGAATTTATCAAGTTCGATAGCGAAATCACCTTGTTGACCGTAACCCAACAAAATGGCCCGACTTTGTTCTGTCCGCCTATTGGCCACGTACAGAAGGGGGGCGATTATCGTGAAAGCTTCCAGCCGGCTCCGGTTGCACCCGACCATTTGAAGGAAGCTCAACGTATGGCCGCTAAAGTAACCGAAGCCTTGACGGGTGCCGGTATTTGGGGAGTGGAATTCTTCTTGAGTCATGAAAACGGTGTTTACTTCTCCGAACTTTCTCCACGTCCACACGATACGGGTATGGTTACATTGGCCGGTACACAGAATCTGAACGAATTTGAATTGCATTGTCGTGCCGTACTCGGCCTGCCTATCCCTGAAATTACACAAGAACGCATGGGAGCCAGCGCCGTTATCCTTTCGCCGATTGCCAGCAAGGAAGCTCCTCGTTATCGTGGCGAAGAAGAAGTTTGCAAGGAAACCAACACATATTTGCGTATCTTTGGCAAACCGTTTACCAAGCTGAACCGCCGTATGGGGGTAGTGGTGAGCTATGCACCGAATGGTAGCGACTTGGATGCACTTCGCGTTAAGTGTAAGGCGGCAGCCGCTAAGGTGGAAGTGTATTAATATCGCTTCTCAAAATACCTACAAATAGGGATTGTGATTTTTTGACTATCTCTTTATCTTTGCAAATGCAAAGATAAAACTGCATGAAATGAGTAAAAAGCTTTATAGTCCAACTGATAAAATGGGCGACCTCATCTGCGACAACTATAGTTTGTTGCAGGTGATGAGTCGCTTTGATTTGCCTTTAGGATTCGGCGACTACTCGGTAGAGGAAGTCTGCAAATCCAATTCGGTAGACTGCCGCACTTTCTTGGCTGTCGTCAATTTCATCAACAAAGGATATTCCCGTACTTCTTTTGCTTTAGAAGACATCTCCATTCAGTCGTTGATGAACTATCTGAAAAAAGCCCACCATTACTTTCTCGACTTCCAGCTTCCGAACATCCGTCGAAAGTTGCTTGAAGCCATTGATTGTTCGATGGATAATGACGTTACTTTCCTGATTCTGAGATTCTTCGATGGCTATGTTCAGGAAGTACGCAAGCACATGAACTACGAAGACATGTATGTGTTCACTTACGTTGAGCATCTGTTGCAAGGGCAGAAAGACGAGGAATATTGCATCGACATGTTTGTTCGCCATCACGACCACATCGACGAGAAGCTGACAGAATTGAAGAACAGTATCATCAAGTATTATCCGGCCAATCAAAATGCCCACGTCATGAATGCCGTACTTTTCGACATCTTTAATTGCGAAAAGGATTTGGCTTCTCACAACAAGGTAGAGGATTATCTCTTTGTACCGGCTGTCTTGCACTTGGAAAAGGAAGTAGCCAGTCGAGTGCATGAAGCGCCGAAGGTCGAAACGGTGGAAGTGAACGAACAAGAGGAAGTCAACAAGGACATCCAAGACGATTTAAGTCAGCGTGAAAAAGAAATCATCACTTGTGTGGTAAAGGGTATGTCCAACAAGGAAATAGCCGAGTATCTATACATTTCCATTCATACGGTCATTACTCATCGCCGGAACATTGCTCGCAAACTACAAATCCATTCTCCCACATTGCTGACTGTTTATGCCATCGTAAACAAGTTGGTAGACATCAGTGAGGTAAAAGTGAGTATATAATATACCTAAAAATAGGGATTGCGTAGTTTCTTCCAAACGCTTATCTTTGCAATCGTAAGTTAGTCATATAAGAAATTACGTAAACCACAAAGTTAGTTATTAGTTAAAATAAGTACTCCCTGCGAAGTGATTCGCGGGGAGTGCTTGTTATGAGGGATTTGAACTGTTTTGAAATAGTAAATTCCTATACTTTTTAGTAATTGTACAACAGGATTAAAAGATTATTGTTATTTTTGCAAGGAACAATGTAAAAGGAGAATTATGTCAGAAAAGGAAATGAATTCGTACAGATTTGGTACAGGTCAAGAACCTACTGATGAAATGTTAGAGCAAGTCATGAAAGAAGTTGCTCAAGAAGCTCGCGAAAGTAGTAAGAAGGCGGTAGATGCTCATTTTGAACAGATGCGTAAGAATATTGCCAGTCAGAAAGTACAATGGGCGGAACGTATAAGTTGTATTATAAATGGTTAAAGTAGGACATAAACCAGAGTTGATAATCATAGCCGGTCCAAATGGTTCCGGAAAGACTTCTGTTACCAAAAGATTCCTTCATCATGAGTGGGCAGAAGGCACCATCTACATTAATCCTGATGAGGTAGCTAATGACGTTTTTGGGGATTGGAATTCTCAAGAAGCAGTGCTTAGTGCCGCAAAATATTGTACAGAATGGCGAGAAAAATGTTTGGAAGAAAGGAAAAGCTTTGTTTTTGAAACGGTTATGTCGGCCAGAGACAAGGTTGAATTTATAGCAAGAGCAAAGAAATATGGTTTTTTTATAAGATTATTCTTTATTTCAACCGCTAATCCGACAATTAATGCAGCCAGGATTGCCAGTAGGGTTATGAAAGGAGGGCATGATGTTCCTATTACCAAGATAATTTCGCGGTACTATAAATCTATTGAAAATTGCAAAGCTGTATCTTCTATTGTTGACCGTCTTTATGTTTATGATAATTCGGAAGATGGCAAAGAAGCTAAAATTCAATTTCGTTTAATGAACGGTGTAATGGGTAAGATGTATGTAACCGACGTTCCCGAGTGGGCAAAAGCTATATTGCCAGATGTAGATGAGATTTGATTATAGCTTCATTTCTGCAAAAAAACTCTTTGACGAAACGATTAATTCTCTTTGGTGTTAACACTTACGCACCAAAGAGAATTTTTATTTTCTTTTGATGGATTTAGTTTATGGGTAACGTTTATCACTGTTTTGTACGAAATTCTCCTCCTCATGTTATAAAGAATTACAAAGAATCATGAATTTTCCAAATCTCCTTACATTCCTGCAATCGGCCATTTAAGTTGTTGAGACTTAGATAAATGCACTTGCAGGAACTCCTGCAAGTGCATCCATTCCTGCAAGTTTTTTTTCAACAGCATAAATACAATGTAAGGAATGGCAAGAGAATTATACCTTCCTGCCATTATAACTTTTTGTGAATCAGTTACTTAAAAGCGTTCTTGCACGAGTGCAAGGAATTTGAATGAATTGTTGTAGGGAAGGGGGATAACGCAGAAAGTTTCGTAAGTCGATGCTTGCAGTTACGTGAGACGATGGAGTTGCAAGCATTGGGAGTCTATAAACTTAATCACCACTGAAAATAAGAAATAATCAACAGTTAGACCTATTTTTACTTAATAATTTACCCATTATTGGCGGTTAATATATATATTTATAATTTTGCAATTACATTTTTTGCTATTAATTAGTCTGATTTCAATTATTAGTTTATATCATATGTCTGGTTTGAAATAGTTCCTAATCAAGACAAAAATAAGTGTATATCGCAATGTAAATTAAAGATTAATTTGTTTCTTTGTAAAGTGAAACAAAAAGATTGGCTATTATGATATTATGAATAGTATTACAAGAAATAGTATCATTCCTGCAATTCAGAAATTTTTTACTACACAGCCAATTGTCAAAGCATGGCTATTTGGTTCTTATTCTCGGGGTGAAGAAAAAACAGGAAGTGATGTCGATATATTGGTTTCCTTTGATAAGGATGCTCATATTACTCTGTTCAAATATGCTGACATTATTTGTCAACTGGAGAAATTGTTAAAACAAAAGGTTGATTTGGTGGAAGAAGGTACATTGCTTCCCTTTGCCCAACAAACAGCAAATGAAGATAAAATCTTGATTTATGAGAGAGGTTAAAGATAAAGGTCGACTTGAACATATGTTGACTGCTATAAATAATGTAGAGGAATTTACAAAAGGCATAAATCAAGAAGACTTTGTAAATAGTAAGGTTTTATTCTTTGCGGTAGTAAAAAATATAAAAATAGTAGGAGAGGCTACTTATATGTTGACAAAAGAATACAAACAATCTCATCAATCTGTTCCCTGGTTGATAATAGAAAAGATGAGACATGTTTTAGTTCATGGTTATTATACTGTCTCTCCTGAAAAGGTTTGGGCTACAGTACAAGAAGATTTACCTCTCTTAAAGAAGCAAATTAGGGATTTATTGCAAGAAGATAATAAAAAAATAAGTGAGTGAAACCACCAATTTCACTCACTTATTTTTTAATTCACAAACACACAATCAAAGTATTCTTCAAACAAGGTGTGGGCGGCATCGAGTTGTTCGGGGGTATTTTCTTTGACACCTTTGAGTTGGTATTCTTTTCCCATAGCCTCGTACTTGTGAACGCCTAAGGTGTGGTAGGGGAGAATCTCGATACGCTGAATCATCTTGTAATTCTTGAAATGCTCGCCAAGCGCACGAATGTCTTCCTCGGCATTGCTATAGCCTGGAACCAAGACATAACGCATCCAGAAAGGCTTGCCATTGGCTTCGAGCCATGCAGCGGTTTTGAGTGTCTGTTCGTTGCTTCGTTCGGTCAGAGTGCGATGACGTTCGGGATTGAACTGCTTGACATCAAGCAAAACCAAGTCCACCAAGCCGAGCAACTCTTCCACATGTTCATTCCAAATGCTTCCGTTGCTATCCAAGCAAACATGAATTCCCAATTCTTTCAAACGTCTGACTACCGGAACCAATTCTTTTGCCTGGAAGGTTGGTTCCCCTCCGCTGAAGGTTACACCGCCTTTTTTGCCGAAGAAAGGACGTTGGCTCATGGCCATGCGAGCAATCTCGTCTACCGAAGTTTCCTTGCTTTCGCCTTTGGCTTCGATGGTGTCAGGGTTGGCACAATACAGGCAACGGAAATTACAACCTTGCAGGAAGACGACCAAACGGAGACCGGGACCGTCGAACGTGCCCATAGATTCGTAGGAGTGTACTCTTAACATATTTATCGGTTAAATAAAAGCGTGACAGAGGTCTGCCACGCTTCTTATTAAATATTGTTTCAAATTACATTCTTTCGTGGAAGCTACGAGAGATTACTTCCAACTGATGTTCGCGGCTCAACTTGATGAAGTTTACAGCATAACCAGAAACGCGGATAGTCAACTGCGGATACTTTTCTGGATGTTCCATAGCATCGAGCAACATTTCGCGGTTCAATACGTTCACGTTCAAGTGGTGAGCACCCTTCACGAAGTAAGCGTCCATCATGGTTACAAGGTTTTCTACACGAGTTTCCATATCTACGCCGAGAGACTTCGGAACGATAGAGAAGGTGTTAGAAATACCGTCCTGAGCATCACGATAACGCAACTTAGCTACTGAGCTGAGTGAAGCGATAGCACCGTTCTTGTCGCGTCCATGCATTGGGTTTGCACCTGGAGCAAAAGCAACGCCTTTTGCACGACCGTCAGGAGTAGCACCAGTCTTCTTACCGTACATTACGTTAGAAGTAATGGTCAACAATGACAATGTCGGACGAGCATTCTTATATACCGGGTGCTTCTTCAATTCTTCTGTGAAGAAGTAAACCAAGTCAACGCCCAACTGGTCTACGCGGTCATCGTCATTACCGAACATCGGGAATTCCTTTTCGATTTCGAAACGTTCTGTCAAACCGATTTCGTTGCGGATAGCACGAACCTTACCATACTTGATAGCCGACAGAGAGTCGAGTACGATAGAAAGACCGGCAACACCGTATGCCAAGTTGATACGTGGGTTAGTGTCGATGAATGCCATCTGAGCCTTTTCGTAATAGTACTTATCATGCATGTAGTGGATGATGTTCATTGCGTCGTTGTAAACACGTGCAATTTCCATCAATACCTTCTTATAGTTAGACAAAACTTCTTCAAAGTTCAGCAATTCGCCTGTCAATACAGGGATGTCCTTCACCATTACTGTACCGGTGTTTTCGCAACGACCGCCATTGATAGCCAACAACAAAGCCTTAGCCAAGTTACAACGAGCACCGAAGAACTGGATCTGCTGACCGATAGCCTGGTAAGATACACAACATGCGATACCGTAGTCGTCGCAGTTACGAACTTCACGCATCAACTTGTCATTTTCGTACTGTACAGAAGATGTATCAATAGAAACGCGAGCACAGAAATCCTTGAAACCTTCCGGCAATTCAGGACTCCACAGAACAGTCATGTTTGGTTCTGGAGAAGGGCCGAGGTTGTAAAGAGTCTGCAAGAAACGGAATGAAGTCTTAGTTACCTTAGTACGACCGTCGTTGAAACGACCACCGATAGCTTCAGTTACCCATGTCGGATCTCCTGCGAAGATGTCATTGTAAGACTGCATACGCAAGTGGCGAACCATACGCAACTTGATAACGAACTGGTCGATCAATTCCTGAGCAAATGTTTCGTCGATAGTTCCATGATCCAATTCGTACTGGATATAGATATCAAGGAATGAAGATACATTACCCAAAGACATGGCAGCACCATCCTGTTCCTTAACAGCAGCCAGGTATGCCATGTAAACCCACTGAACAGCTTCCTGAGCAGAGGTAGCCGGACGGCTCAAATCCAATCCGTAGTATTCGCCCATTACCTTGATTTCCTTCAAAGCCTTGATTTGTTCGGCTACTTCTTCGCGCAAACGGATAGTAGCGTCGGTCATCGGGCTTGTCAATCCCTTCAAGTCAGCTTGCTTAGCTTCGATCAAACGGTCGATACCATAGAGAGCCAAACGACGATAGTCGCCGATGATACGGCCACGAGCATAGTTATCTGGCAAACCGGTCAAGAAGCCGAGTGAACGGAATGAACGGATTTCTTCTGTATATGCATCGAATACACCGTCGTTGTGAGTCTTACGATAGTGAGTGAAGATGTCTTTTACCTTGTCGTCTACTTCTACACCGTTTTCGCGGCAAGCCTTAGCTACCACATTGATACCACCGAAAGGCTTGATAGCACGCTTCAGCAATTCGTCTGTCTGAAGACCTACGATCAATTCGTTTTCACGATCGATATAACCAGCCTTATGAGATGTAATGGTAGAAACTGTTACGTTGTCGAGAGCACGCACACCGTTGTTGGCTCTTTCTTCTTCCAAAGCCTTCAAACAAGCGTTCCAAACTTTCATTGTCCTTTCGGTTGGGCCAACCAAGAAAGAAGCGTCTCCTTCATACGGAGTCAGGTTTTCGTGTACGAAATCACCTACATTGATTTCTTTCGTCCACTTTCCTTCTTTGAAATTCATAATTATGTCCATTGGTTTATAGGTTTAAAAATTAAAGTGCAAAGATAGTCATTTTTCTATGAATACACATCACTATTTGTAGGTATTCTGTCTGATAAAAGGGTAATTCCCCTAATTTTCCCTTATTCGGGTTGTAATTCGTCTTTGGAAGGAAGCGTTTTCCAGCCTTCGCCGAAGGTGTCGTATGCATCGGTTACGACCACAAATGCCCTCGGATTGACTTCCTTGATTTTTAGTTTGACCTTTGTAACTTCCTTGTTGCTCACTACTAAGAACAGCATGTCCTTCTCTTCCTTAGTATATAGTCCCCGGCTTTTGATGTAAGTGGCCGAACGGTCGAGGTCGTGTAGAATGAATTGGGTAAGCTCGGTGGTGTCACCATTGGCTATGATGAAAAGCAGTTTGTCATCTTTAGCTCCATTGATGACGTAAGCCAATACTCTCGACGTTACGAAAATCGAAATCAGCGAGTAGAAGGAGAGGTGCCAAGAAGGTTGCGAGGCATCCTCGGTCGTTCCTACTCCGAAGCCGATAACGACCAAGCCGAACAGCACAACCATCGCATCGACCAACAAAATACCGGATGAGAAGCGTATGTGAGCATATTTCTGAAGAATCATCGCCACAATGTCTGTGCCGCCGGTGGTGGCTTGATTGCGCACTACAATCCCGCATCCGATGCCTATCAGGGTAGCTCCCATGAGGCAAGCCAACATCAAGTGTTCACTCATGTCGAGTACGCCGCCCAGCATCAGGGCCGGATCAAGCGATTCGAGAGCTTCTTGAGAAGGGTATATCAATTCGGACAATACATTCATGACAAGCGGCGTGAATAAAGCGGCCACAATAGTGCGTATCCCTAATTTCCCTCCTAACAATAGGACAGAGAGAATCAGCAAAGGGATGTCAAACATATAGCCGAATGTACCCACTTGGATGGAGGGAAACAAGTTGTGAAGTACGATACTGGCACCGTACACGCCACCCGGAACAAAGTTATAAGGATTGATAAAGAATACAAAACCGGCTGCCAAGATAATACAACCGATAAATATGCCTGTCCATGCCTGGAGGGTAGTTTTTAGTTTATTCATATCCGTTAGTGTGCTTTTCATAATTATACTGCAAATATACGAAAACCTATTCGGACTTCCAATAACTTACTTAACAATTTTCAAGAGCTTTTTAAAAAAGATGAAAGGCTTTTGTGGAAAAGATGAAGAGGTTGTAAGGGCAAGTATTACAGTTATTACAGTTATACAGATGTTTTTTCCAT
>JAFTSK010000013.1 GCA_017467385.1 Bacteroidaceae bacterium | reverse complement strand
GCAGGTTCGTCGGCCAACTGTGCTGCTTCCATGATTGTCATCAACGCGGCGATGGCTCATCAGCTGAACGAGTTCAAGGCAAAGATTGACCGTTTGGAAGCCGAAGGCATGGAGCAGGAAGAAGCCTTGTACAAGGTGCTGAAGGAAACGATTGTTGCTTCCAAGAACATCCGTTTTGAAGGCGATGGCTATTCCGACGATTGGAAGAAGGAAGCCGAACGTCGTGGCCTGACCAACATCTGCCATGTGCCGGAAGCCATCATGAAATTCAATGACGAGCAATCCAAATCGGTCTTGATTGGCGAACACATCTTCAACGAAAACGAACTGAATTGCCGCATTGAAGTAGAATTGGAAAAATACACCAAGAAGGTGCAGATTGAGAGTCGTGTGTTAGGCGATTTGGCTATCAACCACATCGTGCCTACCGCCGTCATCTACCAAAACAGATTGCTTGAAAACCTTCGCGGCTTACGAGAAACCTTCTCTCCCGAAGAATACGAATTATTGGGATCAGACCGCCGGGAGTTGGTCAAGGAAATCCAACTCCACATTTTGGAGATCAAACGTTTGGTGCGTGAAATGACCGAAGCAAGAAAGGTTTCCAACCGTTTGGGAAGCCAAGTCGAAAAGGCTTTCAGCTACGAAGAACGAGTCAGTCCATACTTGCATGAGATTCGCGAACACATCGACCACTTGGAGCTTGAAATAGACGACGAGATTTGGCCGCTTCCTAAATACAGAGAATTATTGTTTACAAAATAACAAGAAATAAAGGAGAGTTTTTCTTTTCAGCATGAAGAAAATCTCTCCTTATTTCTCTTTTTCTTCGACGATTGTTTTCTTTTTACCTTTTTCTTTTTACCTTTGTGCCGTACAACATGGTTTTACAGCATAATAGCATTAAGAAAAAGAAAGAAATGGTCAAAAAAGAACTAACCGAAGCAGAAATTGCAGAAAGCATTCCCGACTTATGGCAACCGCTAACTCATGAGCAAAGAGAGTTGCTGGCTCAGAATTTCACCATCCAGAAATACAAGAAAAACGAAACCATCTATTGTGAAGGCGAAACGCCTATGCATTTGATGTGCCTTATCAGTGGGAAAGTGAAAATTTTCAAAGAAGGTGTGGGCGGAAGAAGCCAGATTATCCGAGTGATTAAGGACAAGGAATACTTTGCTTACCGCGCTTATTTTGCTCAAGAAGATTTTGTTACAGCTGCAGCCGCTTTTGAACCATGTACCATTTGCTTGATTCCAATGCCGACCATCATGAAGCTCTTACGGGAGAACAATGATTTAGCCATGTTTTTCATTCGTCAACTTTCCATCGACTTGGGTATTTCTGATGAAAGAACCGTTAATCTTACCCAGAAACACATTCGCGGTCGATTGGCTGAATCGTTGCTATTCCTAAAAGAAACTTATGGTGTGGAAGAGGACGAGTCTACCTTGAGCATCTACCTTTCAAGAGAAGACTTGGCCAACTTGTCAAACATGACAACTTCTAACGCCATCCGTACTTTATCCAATTTCGCCACAGAAAAGCTGATAACCATCGACGGAAGAAAAATCAAGATAATCGAAGAAGAGAAGCTGAAGAAAATCAGCAAAATAGGATAAAAGAAAAGAGGAGCATTGCTCCTCTTTCTTATTTAATAGCCTGACGAATCCGAACTAATTTTTCCAACAATCCTTCCAACAAGTCAAGTTTCAACATGTTGGCACCATCACTCTTGGCTACTGAAGGATTTTCATGGGTTTCCATAAACAAGCCATCCACTCCTACTGCTACACCAGCCTTAGCTACTGTTTCGATTAGAGCAGGCATTCCACCGGTTACACCACTCGTCTGATTAGGTTGTTGCAACGAGTGAGTTACATCCAGCACCACCGGATGACCAAACGACTGCATTTCCGGAATACCTCTGTAATCTACCAACAAGTCCTGATAACCAAAAGTAGTACCACGTTCAGTTAACATGACTTGAGCATTGCCGGCTTCAACAACTTTATCTGCCGCAAATCGCATGGCACCTGGAGACAAGAACTGTCCTTTCTTTATATTGACAATCTTACCGGTTTTAGCCGCTGCCACCAACAAATCCGTTTGACGACAAAGGAAAGCCGGAATCTGCAACACATCCACAAACTCTGCTGCCAGAGCCGCTTCTTCCGGAGCATGAATATCGGTTACTACGGGTACATCGAATGTTTCGCGTACCTTATTTAATATCTTTAATGCCTTTTCGTCGCCTATTCCCGTAAAAGAATCCAGACGAGAACGATTGGCCTTACGGTACGAACCTTTGAAAACATAGGGGATATTCAATCTATCCGTCATCTTTACGACACGTTCGGCTATACGCAAAGCCATATCTTCGCCTTCTATCACACAAGGACCGGCCAACAAGAAAAAGTTTTCCGACTTCTTTAAATCTTCTATTGTTATCATAATCATTTAGGTATTATCAAAGTTAATGCTTCTGGAAGAATCCGAACATCCAACGGACATTGCTCGTACAATTGACGTCCATCCAAGCTAATACTTGCATTTTGCGCACGAAGAATCTTTACTTTACGAGTACGATAAGGTTTTACTACTTTCTTAAGATTCAACAAACGCCCCTGCACCAACAACCACAATCCCTTCATCAGTTGCAAAAGTTCCGGTCGATAAACGACCGACACATCCAACCATCCATTATAAGGAACCGCACTCGGAGTTAATCCATATCCACGAGCACTGCCAATACATACTGTCATGATTCGATCACGAATGTGTTCATCGTTTATCTTCAAATGCATACGATGCAATTTGCGTTCAAACAACAACAAAAACATAGAAGACAAAAACGACAACCATTGCATTCCCCAGAAACGACGTGTACCATTGGAAATCCATACAAAGCGCGCACCCAAACCGATATACATGGCATTGATGAAATAACGAGTACCACACATCTTACCGTTGGAATACCCACAACGGCCTACATCAATCTTACGCAAACGACGATTGATTATCCAATCTACTGCTTGCTTATAGTCATCTTCATCCAATCCCCAATACTTGGCGAAATCGTTTCCTATACCATTAGGTATAATGCCCAATGCTACCTGGTCTTTATGTTCAGTCGTAGAAGTCATAATACCATTTATCGCATCATTGATAGCTCCGTCACCGCCCACAATCACAATGGTCTTATAGCCATTATTGGCCAACATACGTGCCAATCTTTCTACCGAGCCATATCCTTCTGATTGTAGGTAATCAAACATGACTCCACGACTTTCCATGTAGTCGCGAATCTCATTCCATCTCTTCTGAGCCTTGCGACTACCGGCCTTAGGATTGTAAATAATCCCCCATCTGTCTGTTTCTATTGCCATTCTCTGTTATTTGTGTTTATCAGGTTGATAATTTGTTCTATTTTCTCTTTCATAGGCAAAGTAGCATCCAGCCAATGGATGGTAAATCCTCTCCGTTCCATACCCCGGAACCAAGTCATCTGTCGCTTGGCAAACTGATGAATGGCCGTTTCTAACTGATGGAACATTTCTTCGTAGGAGAGTTTACCAATCACATATTGCGTCAAAAACTTGTATTCCAATCCATAGTAAATCAAGTTCTCTGCCGGAATACCTTCTGCCAACAACCCTCTCACCTCTTCTACCATACCTTCCTCCAGACGTTGTTTAAGTCTACGAGTAATCTTTTCCCTACGCAATTCCCTGTCAATATCCACCCCTACAATTAAACTTTTCAACGAAGGGAATTCTCGGTATTCAGGCGGTTGCTGTTGATAATATTCTTCTATCTCGATAGCTCGAATCGCACGTTTAGCTGTATCAACATCCGTAGAGTTATGGAGTTTCTTATAACCCGCCAATATCTTTGTCAGCTCTTCCAACGTCTTTCCTTCCAATGAAGCACGAAGTTCTGGTTTTTCCGGGACAGGCAACAAGCGGTATCCTTTTAGCACCGACTCGATATACATGCCCGTACCTCCACAAAGAACAGGGAGCTTTCCTTTTTTCGTTATTTCCTCGTATGCTTTCAAGAAATCACGCTGATACTCAAACACATTATACTTATAACCTGGCTCTACGATGTCTATCAGATGATAAGGCACCTCACGTCCGTTTATCGTATAATCTGCCAAATCCTTCCCTGTTCCCAAATCCATACGACGATACACCTGACGACTGTCGCCACTGATGATTTCAGAGTCAAGCCTATCAGCCAATGCCGTAGCCAACGGAGTTTTACCCGAGGCCGTAGGACCTAATATCGTTATTAAATCGTATTTCATCGTCTATACTTCTTCATGCACAAAGATAACTATTTTGTGTAATAATCAACTATAAAAAGATAAAAAAAGCCGCCCGATGTGTATCGGACGGCCGTTGCTTATAGAATTGTAACGAATTAGCCGTTAACTTTCTTCATGTGAGCAATCAAATCCAATACCTTGTTAGAGTAACCGATTTCGTTGTCATACCAAGAAACCACCTTAACAAATGTATCAGTCAAAGCAATACCAGCCTTAGCATCGAAGATTGAAGTCAAAGTGCAACCCAAGAAGTCAGCAGAAACTACTGCATCTTCAGTATAACCAAGAACACCCTTCAATTCACCTTCAGAAGCTTCCTTCATAGCTGCACAAATTTCAGCGTATGTAGCAGGCTTAGCCAAGTTTACTGTCAAGTCAACTACAGAAACGTCCAAAGTCGGAACGCGGAATGCCATACCAGTCAACTTACCGTTCAATTCAGGGATAACCTTACCTACAGCCTTAGCAGCACCTGTAGAAGAAGGGAT
>JAFTSK010000012.1 GCA_017467385.1 Bacteroidaceae bacterium | reverse complement strand
TTCATTTCATTTCTTTCACTCATATCAAGCTTTCACCTTCTTCAAGACTACAGCCGAACGAGCCGGGATATACAACTTCAACCATTCTTTCTTATCTTTCTTATACAATGGATCGAAGTTGGTAAAATGGCGAATACTGTCATCCGACAAACCGTTTCCACCAAATTCCACAGCATCTGTATTCAATACCACATCGTATGCTCCGGTTGGTACTAAGAAGCCATAGCCTTCAAACGATTTGGTAGGATTGAAATTGAACACAAAAATCAAGTTCTTGCGCTTGTAAGCCAATACCTGGTCGCCATCGTTGTGCCAGATTTCTACCACCGGACTTTCCTGAATATCCTTCACACCTGTAAGCAAGTGAGTCATAGCCGCATCAAAATCGCCCAAATAATGATAGCATAGGTTCTTGTTATCCACCAAATCCCATTGACGACGAGCATATTTGTGCGACCAGCCGTTACCTTCACGTGGGAAGTCAATCCATTCCGGATGACCGAATTCATTACCCATAAAGTTCAGATAACCACCGTTGATAGTCGAAGCCGTCAGCAAACGAATCATCTTATGCAAAGCAATACCACGATGTACGGTATAATTTTCGTCTCCCTTTTGGAAATGCCAATACATATCTGCATCAATCAAACGGAAGATAATCGTCTTATCGCCTACCAATGCCTGGTCATGACTTTCCGCATACGAGATGGTCTTTTCATCAGCACGACGGTTGGTTACTTCCCAATACAAACTACTTGGTTTCCAATCTTCGTCTACCTTTTCCTTGATTGTCTTAATCCAGTAATCAGGAATATTCATTGCCATACGATAATCGAAGCCATAACCGCCGTTTTCTACTGGAGCCGCCAAACCCGGCATACCCGAAACTTCTTCGGCAATAGTAATCGCCTTTGAATTGATTTCATGAATCAACTTATTGGCCAAAGTCAAATAGCAAATCGCATTATCGTCTTGGTTTCCATTGTAATAGTCTCCATAGTTACAGAACGCTTCTCCCAAACCATGACTATAATAAAGCATAGAAGTTACACCATCGAAACGGAAACCATCAAAACGGAATTCTTCCATCCAATACTTACAGTTAGAAAGTAAGAAGTGAAGCACTTCGTTCTTACCATAGTCGAAGCACAAAGAATCCCATGCCGGATGTTCACGACGTCCACCTTCGTAGAAATATTGGTTCGGATCACCGGCCAAGTTGCCCAAGCCTTCATTTTCATTCTTCACAGCATGAGAATGTACAATATCCATAATGACCGCTATGCCCATACGATGAGCAGTATCAATCAACTCTTTCAACTCTTCCGGAGTACCAAAGCGAGACGATGGCGCGAAGAAATTAGATACGTGATAACCAAAGCTACCATAATAGGGATGTTCCTGAATGGCCATTACCTGAATACAGTTATATCCCGCAGCAGCTACACGTGGCAAAACATTTTCACGAAACTCATTGTAAGTACCTACCTTTTCTTCTTGTTGAGACATACCCACATGACATTCGTAAATCATCAGAGGATCAGTCTTTGCGCGGAATACCTTTTTACGGAAATGATACGGTTTTTCCGGTGCCCAAACTTGAGCACTAAAGATTTTGGTCACTTCATCCTGAACGACACGATTAGCATACGCTGGAATACGTTCGCCTTCTCCGCCTTCCCAATACACCTTCATCTTATAAAGGTCGCCATGCTTCATTTCATCAGCTTTCAGTTCAAGTTCCCAAACTCCATTGGAACGTTTCACTCTATGCAAACGATATTGTGGTTTTTCTTTCCATTCATTGAAATCGCCCACTAAATAGATATCTTTTGCATTTGGCGCCCATTCACGAAAAACCCAGCCTTTGCGGGTACGGTGCAAGCCAAAATACAAATGACCGGAAGCAAACTCAGATAAAGTGATCTTGCCACCTGTCAATTCTAATTCTTTGTCCAAAACGCGCTGATGCCGCCCTTCGATAGCCGCTGAAAACGGTTCTAACCAGGGATCATTTTCAATCAACTTCAATTTGGGTGTTGTTGTCTTAGCTTTCATAGTGATTATATTATGGGTTATTTAAATTCTATTACTTTGATAAACATTACAAACTTACGAAATAATTTTGTAATGTACCAAAAAAAGGGAAGTTTTATTCAAAACTCCCCTTTACTATTTCTTTATTATTTCTGAGAAACGTCTAAATTTCCAAATTTATAGACACCCTTACGAATTATTTTTCCCTCTTTATCCGTTTCTACAAAAGCTCCATGCTTCTTTCCTTGCTTGAAGAATCCTTCGTAACGAACACCGTCTGGAGTAATCATCACTCCCTTGCCATCTTCCTTTCCTTTTGAGAAAGAGCCTTGATAACGAGTTCCATCCGCCAAAGTCATCGAGCCTTCTCCATCGGGTAAATCATTCTTCCATTCACCCTCGTATTCATCCCCGTTCGCCCATTTGTAATGGCCTCTTCCACTTCTTACATTGTTTACCCATTGTCCTTCATAGATAGCTCCATTGGCACTGGTAAATATACCATAGCCATATTGTTCTCCATCCTTGAACTCGCCTACATACTTATCCCCATTCTTGTAATAAGAAATGCCTTGTCCGGTACGTTCGCCATTGGCATAATCTCCTTCGTAACGTTCTCCGTCACTAAAATAGTAAATGCCTTTTCCATGTTGTACGTCCTCTTTCCAGTCACCTACATACTTATCTCCATTGGAATAAGTAAAAGTTCCTTTTCCATTAAACGTATCGGCCAACCAGTCTCCTTCATATTTGGAGCCATCAGGCCAAACCATCACACCTTGTCCGTCCTTCTTATCGTCTTTCCAAGTTCCGTTATACGAAGCACCGGCTTTCCAGACGTATATTCCTTGTCCATTACGTTTATCTTGAAACCATTCGCCTTCGTAACGATCGCCATTATAATAATGCATGATGCCATTTCCTTGCTGGAAATCGGTGTACCACATCCCTTCGTAACGATTGTCATTCATGAAATGGAAAGTTCCTTTTCCATGTTGCTGGTCTTGAAACCATTCGCCCACATATCTTTCTCCATCATGAAACATGTAGGTTCCTTCTCCTTGACGTTTACCTTTCACGTAATTGCCTTCATAGGTGTCGCCGTTCTTAAAGGTGGTCTTTCCCTTGCCATGTGGCTTTTTTCCTTTCAACTCTCCAAAATATTCTGCCCCGTCTTTGAACGTATAACTACCTATTTTTATTTGAGCCGAAATGGAAGTTGAAACAAGAAAGCAAATAGCAAATATATAGATATGTCTTTTCATCATTTGTCTTTTAATTTTCTACAAAGATAGGGTTTTCTACCGAAACCTTTCGTCCGGCTACACATTTATTATATTTTTTTACCAGCAATGACCTCAACAAAATTCTCTTTTATGAAATATTTCTGTGCAAGTGTGCGAATCTCTTCCCGACTTATCGTTTGGATAGCCTCCAACGAACGGGTATAGAAATCCTTGTCTAACTTCGATGTTTCCACGTAAATCCAAGCATCAGCAAGCGAGAAAGGACCTTCATACGAACGACACCAATCTCCCATCATATAGTTTTTTACCATTTCAAGCTCTTCCAAAGGAACCAACTCCTCTTTCAACCGATCCATTTCATGATAAACTTCTGTTATGATGCTTTCTACATATTGATTATCTGCTTCTGTGCTTATAACCATTATTCCATGCCCCGGACAAGTAGCCATTCCTGCCCCTATCCCGTAGGTATAACCTTTGTCTTCACGAATATTGGCCATCAACCGACTCCCGAAATAGCCTCCAAAAAGCGTAACCAATATACGCAACTTCAAAAAGTCCGGATGATGTTGATCTACCATAAAGCCCCCTATCTTCAAAGCACTTTGCAAAGCATCCTCTTTCTCTACAAACAAACGTTTTTGCCGTAAGCAAGTAGGCTCTACTCTCGTCAGGCAAGCTACCTCTTGAGATTCTCCCCATGCAGAAGTTCCTAACTTATCTTCTACGCAACGGATAATGTCTTCCGTAACCTTTCCAGACACATAGATTGAGCAATTGCCCGAATGATAATACTTATGATAAAAGGTACGTAGCACATCCGAAGTGATACGATCGTAATCTTCCAACTGAACATAATAGCCAAAAGGATGATGTTCTCCAAAGAGTAATTGATTCAACCGTTTGCGGGCTATTACTTCCACCTTCGACTGGTTCACAAGAAACTGGCGTCGGTTCACTTCACGAACAACGTCTAATTCCTTATCCGGAAACAAAGGATTCTTCAAAACTTCAGACACGATTTCTAATGTCTTAGGAAAATACTTGTTCAACGAATAAAGTGTGATAAAGCCATGTGAAACCGATGAAGACAACTCCAACCATGCCCCATAATAGTCTAACTTCTCCGCGATTTGAGCTGAAGCCATGGTCTGGGTTCCCTCACGCAACATCCGATTGGTAAACAATGCTTGCAAAGGTTGAGTTTGATGCCATTGCCCTCCACCCATCAGAATATCCATACGAACCACTTCCTGACTACCTGCCTGGATAACTTGAAGAGGTATACCATTCTTCAAAACGTACTTTTCTGGAACACGTACATTCATGCCCTGAAGCGCACTTATTTCTGGGATTTTTCGCCGGTCAAGCATTGGCATCCTCCCATTTTATGATGTAGATTTTCTCTTCCTTTTTCTGGTTTTTTCCACATTCTATAATCGTATCCAACTTCAACATTTCTTGTAATTGTTGTTGTTCTATTTCATCTTCATTGAATATTTTCAAGAAATAGAAATCGTTCTTTATCTCATTTTCTCTCAAACTCTTCAACGTATCCTCAAACTCCCATCCCCAGAGTGTTTGATTGTTCTGGGTTTCCAAATTCTTTGAATGTGATTCGCTTATAATATTCATCGCTTTCTTTCGATGGTCTTCATTCGGCCATATTTCTTTCATCACACCCAAAATACGATGCGTCAAATAACCCGTTTTAAAGTCCAATGTGTCAAAATCACGCATTTTGGCTTCTTCGGGAACGGTGGAATTCACCATGTGATTAAGGGCTACTTCGATTTCCGTATTATAATTTCGCAGCAACAGGTCTATTTCATGGAGACAATCAAACTTCTTGGCATCCTTATAGAATTGCTCCGTATGGATATCGCTGGGAAGAAGTTTCAACTTCAGATAATGTTCGTCCGATGGATATTTACGAAGGGAAGGCTCTTTACAATATTTAGCCCGCATCGCCAACGTACATATCTTATTTCTGTAAAGATGGCGAATGATGTCATGAAATAACAATTTCTGACATTCCCTGTCAATACGGTCATTGTTGAATTCTTTCCAAATAGAATATACGGTCAAGGCCGATAAGACCAATGACAATAATCCAATAAAACAAACGCCATCCCACACAAAATCTGCGGTTGTATTTTTTACGATATAACTGGTGTTATGAATCAAACTATCCACCAAGTTCGTCAATTCTTCGTTTTCCATCGTACCTTCGTGTTTTTCTTTTTATAGATAATTTCGCAAATGTACAAAACATTCTTTATATTTGCGGCAAACTTCAAAGAAATATATCAAATGAATGTATATCCTTGCCTTCTCTGTATAGGCTCTAATTACGATCGCCCTATCCATATAGAAGCTGCCCGTAAATCACTAATCCAACATTTTCCGGACATTCGTTTTGGCGAAGAAATGGAGACAGAAGCCATTGGCGATAAGTTTTACTCACCGTTTTCCAACCAACTTGCCCACTTCCACACCTCCCTAAGCATAAACGAGGTCAGAGCTATATTGAAGGAGATAGAATCCAACAACCATCGCCTGGCCGAAGACAAAGCAAAAGGCATTGTGAAATTGGACATTGACATTCTGATGTTCGACCATAAAGTTATCAAGGAAGACGATCTTCAACGGGATTACATTCAGAAAGGAATGAAAGCGCTTCAGATTTCAAACAATTGAAATCGAGAAGCGCCTCAAAAGCTTTTTTAAAAAGCTCTTCAACTTTATCCCAAAAGCTGAAGAGCTTTTATTTAATTAAACAAATCATCTATGCCGGTGTGATCATCCAAGATGGCCGGAGCCTCATCGTCAGCCAAGATGTCCTTGCAAGGATCGTAGCCATGAGGAATGGCAAACGTATCGGCTTGCGAATAGCCCAACGACTTGTCGGCATATACCTTTTTCATATACAAGCCCCAGACTGGAAGTGCCATCTCAGCTCCCTGACCATCACGCATATTATCGAAGTGAATGTCGCGTTCTTCGCCGCCTACCCAAACACCTGAAACCAACGACGGAGTGAATCCCATGAACCAACCATCGGAGTTATTGTTGGTGGTTCCTGTCTTACCACCCATATCGGCCGTAATGCCATACACCCGACGAACACGTCCACCCGTACCTTCGTTGATAACCGCACGAAGCATAATCAGCATCTTATATACGCTTTCTTCACTAATCACTTCTTCCATGTGCGGCGTAAATTCGGCCACCACATTGCCTTCATTGTCTTCAATACGGCTTACGAACAGAGGTGCGGTGCGAATGCCTCGATTGGCAAAGGCCGTATAAGCGCTAACCATCTCGCCCACAGAGATTTCACAAGGACCAAGACAAAGCGAAACGACCGGATCTATCTGCTTGTTCTTCACGCCGAACGAATGAATCAGACGCACCAGCTGATACGGGCTCAGCTTACTCATCAGATAAGCCGTAACCCAGTTGTCCGAATTGGCCAAGCCCCACTTGATGGTAACCATTTCGCCGTAGCGTTTCTTGTTGGCATTACGCGGACTCCACGCCTTTCCGTTTTCGTCGATAAGCGTTTGTTCCACATGACGGGTTTCATCGCAAGGCGAGAATCCGTTTTCCATCGCCAACGTATAAACGTATGGTTTGATGGTCGAACCCACCTGACGACGGCCTACATTGGCCATGTCGTATTGGAAATAGTTATAGTTGGTTCCTCCCACGTATGCTTTCACATAGCCTGTAATCGGGTCCATCGACATGAATCCGGTGCGAAGGAAATGCTTATAATATCTCAATGAGTCCATCGGAGTCATGATGGTGTCCTTTTCTCCCTGATAAGTAAAGACGGTCATTTCCTGAGGCGTATTGAAGGCCTTGCGAATTTCGGCCTCGGTAGCCCCTGACTTCTTCATGTTACGATAGCGATCGGTCAAACGCATGGCCTTATCCATAATGGCATTGACTTCTTCTACCGTCAGTTCACTCGTAAACGGAGCTGTCTTTTTCTTAGCCTTAGCCTTGAAGAAGCGAGGTTGCAAGCTCATGGCAATATGCTCGTGTACTGCCTCTTCCGCATAACGTTGCATACGAGAGTCGATGGTGGTGTAGATTTTCAAGCCATCTGTATAAAGGTTATAGTTGCTTCCGTCTTTCTTCTTGTTCTTGGCACACCAGCCATAAAGCGGATCGTTTTCCCAAGCAAGAGAGTCTTCGTAATATTCCTGCATTTGCCAACCTCTATAATTCTTCTTTTCCGGCTTTTCGGCTCTCAACACACCACGCAGATATTCACGGAAATAAGTGGCAAGCCCTTCTTTGTGGTCTACCTTGCGATATTTCAATTCAAGCGGCTCCTGTGATAAAGAATCCAATTGGGCGGATGTAATATGGCCGGCTTTTTCCATCTGACCAAGCACGACATTTCGACGGCCTTTCGCCCGTTCATTGAATCGACGAGGATTGAAATACGACGGATTCTTGCACATACCCACCAATGTAGCGGCTTCAAGAATAGTCAATTCCTTTGGCTCTTTCGAGAAATAAGTGTTGGCAGCCGTTTTAATGCCCACCGCATTGTTCAAGAAATCGAACTTATTGAGGTACATCGTCAGGATTTCTTCCTTTGTGTAATAGCGTTCAAGCTGTACGGCAATCACCCATTCAATCGGCTTCTGCATAAGTCGTTCTACAACGCTTCCGGCCTGTTCGGAATAGAATTGCTTGGCAAGCTGCTGAGTGATTGTACTACCTCCCCCTGCATTCTTCTGCATGAAAATACCACGCTTCACGATGGCACGAAGCAAAGCCCGAGCATCTATGCCGGAGTGTTCGGCAAATCGTTCGTCTTCCGTAGCAATAAGGGCGTTGACCAAGTGCGGAGACAAATCCTCATAGCCCACATAGATACGGTTATCCGTACTATATGAATAGGTTCCCATCGTCACTCCGTCGTCCGAAATAATCTGGGTAGCAAACTTCAAGTTCGGGTTTTCCAACTCCTCAATGGGCGGCACATAGCCGATTTTTCCCTTTGCGATAGCCGTAAAAATCAAGGCAACCCCCGCTATAATCAAAAAGAGTATTGCCCAAAGTGTGAATATTAACGTTTTTCTCATGATCTTCGTATGCGATTAAACGGCTACAAAAATAATGAAAATCTTTGATATGGAAGCAGTTTCCAACAAAGTTCGACGAAATATCTTCCGAACCTTCTTTTTTTTATATTTTTTTTATACCTTTACACGCTTGAAAAGTGAACATAATAACAACCCTGATATGGAAAACCGAAGTTTAGTAACGATTGCCGAACATTCCAAAGAAAAAATCCTCTATTTATTGGAAATGGCAAGAGAATTCGAAAAGAATCCTAACCGAAAAATCCTTGACGGAAAGGTAGTAGCCACCCTCTTCTTTGAACCATCCACCCGTACTCGATTGAGCTTTGAAACAGCAGCCAACCGTTTGGGTGCTCGTGTCATTGGTTTTACTGATCCGAAAGCTACCAGCTCCTCCAAAGGGGAAACATTGAAAGACACCATCATTATGGTGAGCAATTATGCCGACATCATCGTCATGCGCCATTATTTGGAAGGTGCCGCACGCTATGCCAGCGAAGTAACCAATGTACCTATCGTCAATGCCGGAGACGGTTCTAACCAGCATCCTTCGCAAACCATGTTGGACCTCTACTCCATCTACAAGACACAAGGTACGTTGGAAAATCTGAACATTTACATGGTGGGCGACTTGAAATACGGACGCACCGTACACTCGTTGCTCATGGCCATGCGACATTTCAACCCAACCTTCCATTTCATTGCTCCCGAAGAGCTGAAGATGCCGGAAGAGTATAAGCTCTATTGCCGCGAACATGGATTGAAGTACATCGAGCATACAGAATTTGATGAAAACGTCATCGCCGAAGCCGACATTCTTTACATGACTCGTGTGCAAAGAGAACGCTTTACCGACTTGATGGAATACGAACGAGTTAAAGATATATATATATTAAGGAATGAAATGCTGAAGAACACCCGTCCGAACTTGCGTATCCTTCATCCGCTTCCACGTGTGAATGAAATCGCTTACGATGTGGACGAAAATCCGAAAGCATACTATTTCCAACAGGCACAGAACGGCCTCTATGCTCGTCAGGCTATCCTCTGCGATGTGTTGGGAATTACCCTTGACGACGTAAAAAGTGATGAGTTATAATTTAAAAGAACTCAACATTCATAACTCAAAACTCATAACTTTAAGAAAGATGAATAAACAAGAATTACAAGTAGTGGCGTTGAAGAACGGCACAGTTATCGACCATATACCGACCGACAAGCTGTTTACGGTAGTCAATCTCTTGGGATTGCAAAACTCGGACTCGAACATTACGATCGGCAACAATTTTGAGAGCAAGAAGTTAGGTAAGAAGGGCATCATCAAGGTAGCCGACCGCTTTTTCAGCGATGAAGAGATAAGTCGCCTTTCCGTTGTAGCTCCGAACGTAAAGCTGAACATCATCCGCAACTATGAGGTGGTAGAAAAGAAAGAAGTCATCATGCCGGACGTAGTGAAGGGTATTATCAAATGTGGTAATCCGAAATGTATTACCAACAATGAACCGATGACTACCATCTTCCATGTTGTTGACAAGACAAGCGGCCTGTTGAAATGCCACTATTGTGAAAAGGAACAAAACAAAGAAACGCTGAAGTTGCAATGAAACAGGACTGGAAACCGGGAACCATGATTTACCCGCTTCCGGCTGTATTGGTCAGCTGTGGAAGTACGGAAGAGGAATACAATGTACTGACCGTTGCGTGGACAGGTACGATTTGCTCCAACCCGCCGATGTGCTACATCTCCGTTCGCCCAGAACGCCATTCGTATGACATCATCAAGCGAAACATGGAGTTTGTCATCAACCTTACGACCGAAGATATGGCCTTTGCCACCGACTGGTGCGGCGTGCGTTCGGGTAAAGACTACAACAAGTTTGAAGAAATGCACCTCACTCCCGGCAAGGCCAAAGCTGTAAAAGCTCCAATCATTGAGGAGTCGCCTCTCTGCATCGAATGTCGTGTCAAGGAAATTGTATCTCTCGGTTCGCACGACATGTTCATTGCTGATGTACTGAACGTAAAAGCAGACGAGAAATACATGAATGTGGAAACGGGTAAGTTTGAATTGGCTGATGCCAATCCATTGGTTTATCTGCATGGTGGATATTATGGACTGGGTGAGAAAATCGGCAAATTCGGCTGGTCGGTAGAAAAGAAAAAGAAATAATCACATTTTAAAAGTCAAGAATATGAAAAGAGACGAATTGATTTTTGATATCATTGAGAAGGAACATCAGCGCCAATTGAAAGGCATCGAACTGATTGCTTCCGAGAACTTTGTAAGTGACCAAGTGATGCAAGCAATGGGTTCTTGCCTAACTAACAAATACGCTGAAGGTTATCCGGGAAAGCGTTATTATGGCGGTTGTGAAGTGGTAGACCAAAGTGAACGCATCGCCATCGAACGCTTAAAAGAAATCTTCGGTGCAGAATGGGCCAACGTACAACCACACTCGGGTGCACAAGCCAATGCCGCCGTATTCTTGGCTGTATTGAACCCGGGCGACAAGTTCATGGGATTGAACTTAGCTCATGGTGGACACCTTTCTCATGGTTCGTTGGTAAACACATCGGGTATCATCTACACTCCATGTGAATATAACTTGAATGCAGAAACAGGTCGTGTAGACTACGACCAGATGGAAGAAGTGGCTCTTCGCGAAAAGCCTAAGATGATTATCGGCGGTGGTTCAGCTTATTCTCGTGAATGGGATTACAAGCGTATGCGTGAAATCGCCGACAAGGTGGGTGCCATCTTCATGGTAGACATGGCTCATCCGGCCGGTTTGATTGCAGCAGGCTTGTTGGATAATCCGGTGAAGTACGCACATATCGTAACCTCTACTACCCACAAAACACTTCGTGGCCCACGCGGCGGTGTCATCATGATGGGCAAGGATTTCCCTAATCCCTGGGGAAAGAAAACTCCGAAGGGTGAAATCAAGATGATGTCTCAATTACTTGATTCAGCCGTATTCCCGGGCATCCAGGGTGGCCCGTTGGAACATGTCATTGCAGCTAAGGCCGTTGCTTTCGGCGAAATTCTCCAACCGGAGTTCAAGGAATATGCCGCACAAGTTAAGAAGAATGCTGCTGTATTGGCTCAGGCATTGGTAGACAGAGGATTTACGATCGTTTCTGGTGGTACAGACAACCACTCCATGCTCGTTGACCTTCGTAGCAAATATCCAGACTTGACTGGTAAGGTAGCCGAAAAAGCATTGGTTTCTGCCGACATCACAGTAAACAAGAACATGGTTCCGTTCGACAGCCGTTCGGCCTTCCAGACATCTGGTATCCGCTTGGGTACTCCAGCCATCACAACTCGTGGTGCAAAGGAAGACTTGATGATTGAAATCGCCGAAATGATTGAAACCGTTCTTTCCAACGTTGACAACGAAGAAGTAATTGCACAGGTTCGTTCTCGCGTCAACGAAACAATGAAGAACTATCCGTTGTTTGCTTATTAAATACATAACAATAACTTAAAAAACAAGTAGCATGAAAAAAACTAAATGTATGGCAATTCTATTGTGTATCACAATGGTTTTGAGTGGATGTAGTACAATGAACAATACCACAAAAGGCGGTTTGCTTGGCGGTGGTGGTGGCGCGGCTCTCGGAGCTATTATCGGCGGTATCGCTGGTAAAGGAAAAGGTGCTGCCATTGGTGCAGGTATCGGAGCAGCCGTTGGTGCAGGTGCAGGTGTTTTGATTGGTAAGAAAATGGACAAGGCGGCTGCCGAAGCTGCTGCCATCGAAGGTGCACAAGTGGAACAAGTAACAGATGTCAACGGTCTGCAAGCCGTTAAGGTTACTTTTGACTCGGGAATTTTATTCAACTCCGGTGCTTCTGCTTTAAGCGCATCAGCTAAGTCGGCTTTGAGCAAGTTTGCCAATAATGTATTGAAGCAAAATACCGAAATGGACGTAGACATTTATGGATATACAGACAATCAAGGTTGGAAGAATGCTACCGCTGAACAAAGCAAGCAGAAGAACATTGACTTGTCTCAAGAACGTGCGCAGAGTGTATCCTCTTACCTACTTTCTTGCGGTGTTGCTTCTTCTCAAATCAAGGGCGTAGAAGGCAAGGGTGAAGCTGATCCTGTAGCCGATAACTCAACTGCCGCTGGTCGTCAGGAAAACCGTCGTGTAGAAGTTTATATGTATGCCAGCTCTGAAATGATTCAGCAAGCTGAAGCCGGTACTTTAAAGTAATTATGCAAATATTCTAAAAGAAGAGAGGACATGTCTAAATCGGCATGTCCTCTCTTTTTTATGAACTATGAATAATGGTAGATTTTACCATTTATAACCTATACCCAAAATTGTCTTGTATTTGGAATGAGCGATTCTTGCTTCCGGACTTAAATATAAATACAATCTGTCGTTTACATGATAATTCCTTGCACTCCTGCAATTCCCATCCAAAGTCATTGGTTTACAGCACATTTCACTTGCACGAGATGATATTTCTCCCTACATTGCTGTCAGCAAACCCTTCAACAAAAATCAGGACGAGACACATTCTTGCAGGAATGTATGCAAAAACAAGAGTTCCTGCAAGTGTTTCTTCTTATTTTTCAAGCACTTAAATAACGAATTGCAGGAGTGCAAGGAGATTTTGATTTTTTATTTTCAAAGGAGAAAAACGCTTTTCAAACTTCTTTTTATCCTTCGAAAAAAACTCTTTGGAGGAAAAGTGTTAACACCAAAGAACGTTTCCCCGTCCTTCAAAGAGTTTTTGGAGGGGTTGCAAAACCTTTTTATAAAGCACACTTTACCACAAAAAAAAGAGGAACAGAACGTGAGTTCCATTCCCCTTTTCACTATAAACAAGATAACTTATTTCTTGAAATAACGGTTGTACAAACCTTCAAAGCCCTTACCATGACGAGCTTCGTCCTTTGCCATTTCGTGAACGGTGTCGTGGATAGCGTCAAGGTTCAACTGCTTGGCACGAGTAGCGATACGCTTCTTGTCTTCGCAAGCACCACATTCAGCGTTCATACGCTTTTCTACGTTAGTCTTGGTATCCCAAACTACATCGCCCAGCAATTCGGCAAACTTAGCGGCATGTTCAGCTTCTTCCCAAGCATAACGCTTGAATGCTTCTGCAATTTCCGGATAGCCTTCGCGGTCTGCCTGACGACTCATTGCCAAGTACATACCCACTTCTGTACATTCGCCCATAAAGTGATTGTTCAAGTCCTTGATCATTTCTTCGTCGCAACCCTTAGCTACGCCAATGACATGTTCGTCGGCAAACTGCAAGCCACCTTCTGTTTCTTCCATTTCCTTGAACTTAGAAGCCGGAACCTTACACAACGGACACTTTTCAGGAGCTGAATCACCTTCGTGAATATAACCACATACTGTACAAATAAATTTCTTAGCCATAATTACGTTTTTTAATCAGTTAGTTATTCTATGTTAATCTTTCTTTTATGCTTCTGTTTCGGCCGCCAAAGCACAAGCCGGACAAATCCCCTTGAAATACTGATGAACCTCTTCTACCTTGAAACCTTCCCGCTGAATGGAGGACACCTTTTCTTCCATGTCTGCCGCCGGAAGGTCGAACACCTTGCCACATTTCTTGCACAGGAAGTGAGCATGAAGCTTGATGTCGGCATCATAACAGGTATATTTCTCATCGATAGTCAACATCTGAGCCGCCCCATGATCCACCAAAAGCTTCAATGTATTGTACACCGTCGTCTTGGAAAGCGTCGGAATGTCATCACACAAAGCCAAATATATTTCTTCAATCGTGGGATGTGTGCGGTGCGTCAACAGGTAATCCATTATCGCCATGCGCTGAACGGAAGGCTTTACACCAAAACTTATCAGGTATTCGTAGGTCTTCATCTGC
>JAFTSK010000132.1 GCA_017467385.1 Bacteroidaceae bacterium | reverse complement strand
TTTTATCAAGAAGAAGATTTTAGAGTTGTCATTTGGCGATCAGACGACGAAGGAAGCGTTCCAAAGCGTTCCAATGATGATCCAAAGGTGTTCCAAAGCGTTCCAACGGATGAAGAGAAACTATTGGAAGCTATAAACGAAACTCCGTCAATTTCAAGAGCAGAACTTTCTAGACGATTAAAAATCAGTGAACGTCAAGTTAGAAAGATAACAGACCTATTACGAGAAAAAGGCGTATTGATTCGTGAAGGCGGAAACTCCGGGAAATGGGTTATTAATAAGATATAGTTTAAAAAGTAGCCAAACTCTTTGCGCAATCGAGGAATTTGGCTACTTTTGTATCAGAGCTGTTTGACAAAGACAGTGCAAACCGAGAGCAGAATAAAAACTTGTTTTAATTATGCCGAGGTGTAGCTTGTTTTATGTAAAGCATTACGCAGAAGATTGGTGCAATCTCAAAGTCGCCTAATCGTTACCAACAACTTTCTACCATAGCATTCGCTATTTGTGTATCAATCAGATACGGAATAATTGATTATCCAAGGCAAAGATAATGATTTTCTCCTTTTCCTAAAAGCAGAAGAGCTTTCATGCAAAAGATGCAGCGCTTTTTTAAAAAGCTTTTGTGTGGATTACAACTCTCCTTTACGAATCGCTTCCATCACATTGGCTGGCGGACGTTCGGCCAATAGCTCCCGCTTCATGAAATCCATGTAAGGAGCCACATGATTGAAGAACTGATGATAACCTTTGCAGAGATAGTTCAGCCCCGGCTCTCCATCGACACTCAAGGCAAAGCGGTTTTTCGGACATTCGCCATTGCAGGCAAACAGGAATTCACATTCCTTGCATTGTTGGGGCAACGTTCGTTGTTTGTCCTCTCCGAAGGCTTGTTGGCGTTCGCTGTACATCATCTCCACCAAAGTCTTTTCATGGATGTTGCCCAACTTGAATTCAGGAAAGACGAAATGGTCGCACGCATAGACATCGCCGTTGAACTCAATGACTCCCGCATGGCCGCACGTCTTAGCCAGAGAGCATACCCCAGGCTGCTCGCCCACCCAATTCGCTAAGGTGGAGTCGAATAGCTGAATGAAATACGTGCCTACATCGTGTCGAACCCACTCATCGAATAGCGTGTAAAGGAAGTTTCCCCATTGTTCGGGAGAGACGGAGAAGTCGGCCAACTTATCTCCGGCTTGTAAAGGAGTGGCCAAATGCCGCCCGTCGGCATGGCGGAAGATACGTTCCACGATAGGAGCAAACTGGATATATCGACAACCTATTTCTTTAAAGAAATGATAGAACTCCAACGGATAATCGGCGTTGTAGTCGTTCACAACGGCCATGCCATTCCACTCTACGCCATGCTTCTTTAGCAGATTGATTCCCTGCATGACCTTTACAAACGAAGGTCGTCCTTGCTTGTTTCGCCGATATTCATCGTGAAACTCTTGCGGCCCGTCGATGGAAATGCCCACCAACCAGTTGTTTTCCCTGAAGAACTCACACCATTCGTCGGTGAGCAGCGTGCCGTTCGTCTGAATACAGTTGTCGATGGTTCTTCCACCGGCATATCGTTTCTGAAGCTCCACCACCCGTTTGTAAAAAGAAAGAGGACGCATCAACGTCTCCCCTCCATGCCACGTAAAAAGCACTTGCGGCATGGTTTGCGAACCGATATACTCTCGGATGAACTTCTCCAAGAGTTCATCACTCATCACTTGCTTGGGGTTCTCCTTATATAAATGTGCTTTTTCCAAATAATAGCAATAGTCGCACGCCAAATTACAAGCCGAGCCGATGGGCTTCGACATCACATAAAGCGGACGGGCAAAAGGGGCAATGGTTGATTTCATGCTTCAGTATATTTGACGCAAAAATAGGCAATATCTCTGGAAAAATCTAACGAATGAGGGGAAATAATGATGGCAGCACTGGTGTTCAATGACTTATGAGGACTTATGATGAAAGCCTCGCAGATGCAAAAGTGCAAGGAAATGAAAGGTAATGCGTGCAGACGGTTTTCAAATCATTACCCAATAGAGAGGTAGGTTTATAGGTCGTTGGAGTTCATTTCTACTCTCTGCCATATTCTGCATAACAATGTATAACTCGCTGATAACTAATTTTGTAACAAAAAAAAGAATTGGATTATGCGAAGTACATTTAAGGTGCTGTTCTACGTGAACGGAAGCAAGGAGAAAAACGGTATTGTCCCGATTATGGG
>JAFTSK010000131.1 GCA_017467385.1 Bacteroidaceae bacterium | reverse complement strand
ATTTTTGTGGAACAGCTTTATCGAGCTATGACTATTCTAAACAATAATCCTTATCATCACGAATAAATAGGTTCAAGTCGAGTACAATGGGCAGATGGTCGCTATATCCACCCTTGTATTTCATTCCATTATAAGTACGAAAAGGTTTGTCTCCTCCATATTTGTCATCTTCTTCCAGCAAGAAAGGAAGACGGAGTATGTGTGCCTGCTTTGCTGAGGTAGAGGTGCTACCTTTCCTTTTTAATAAAGTAGACGAAACTATGAACTGGTCGAGTATCCCCCACTCTCCCCGATAGCGATAAGTGCCTTCTTTCTTGCCCTTCATCAGATTGCACAATGACCTACCGCTACAAAGCACTTTCCGAACCGACTTATCCGTAGGGTAATCGTTGAAATCCCCCATGATGACAACACGAGGATTCTTCCGTACATGCAAGACGGAATCCACTTTCTGCCTCAGAACACTTGCCGTAAACAACCGATAGGGTTCACTCTTTGCCTGACCTCCGCTTCGGCTTGGCATGTGGCAAACGAACACGTCAAGACTATCTCCAGACAAGACCTTCCCCACCACATGAAGAATATCGCGAGTAGGTGCCTTTCTTATCTTTTTAGAAGGGATACGAATGGACTCTTGTTGGAGCAGCTGAAAGGTTCCCCGCTGATAAAGCAAGGCCACATCAATTCCTCGTTGGTCGGGCGAATTTGTCATCACATACCGATAACCTGCCTCTCGCAAAGGAGAATACTTGACCAAATCCATCAGGCAACTATCGTTTTCCACTTCGCACATACCTACCAAATCAGGCACATAATCCTTTCCCGAAGCGATGATAGTCTTTGCAATCTTGTTCAACTTCTCCCGATAGCGAAAATAAGTCCAATGCCGAGTAGACTCTGGAAGAAACTCATTGTCATTCTTCTTCGGCTCGTCCGAGGGATGAAACAAGTTCTCTACATTCCAGAAAAGAATACGAAAAGATTCTTGTGTGTATCCAAAGCATGGAATACACCAAAAAAGAAGTGTCATCCTGAGCAGGGCGAAGGATCTGGATAAACCTACAGGTAGCAGCAGATTCTTCACTACGTTCAGAATAACACAAGCGATTTTCATATTAATTTTTTCTTACTTTTGTGGAACATTCACCAGCACATCCAACAAATGTTTCCAGAACTTTTCGACAGCCGGGATATGCATTCGTTCATCGGGCGAATGCACTCCTCTCAAGGTAGGGCCGGTAGAGAACATATCCAAATGAGGATACTTTTCAAGGAACAGTCCACATTCCAAACCTGCATGAATGGCCTTCACCTTCGGTTCCACTCCAAACAACCGCTTATAGCTTTCAATGGCTACCTTTAATATAGGAGAAGCCGGATTGGGTTTCCAACCTGGATAGCCGTCGCCTGTCTTTACATCAGCTCCACCCAACAAGAAAGCTGAACGCACCACCTCTGACATATCCTTGCGAGAAGAAAGGATGGAGCTACGCTGACTGGTTACAATCTTAATCTTGCCGTCTATCATTTTGATAGATGCCAAGTTGGAAGAGGTTTCCACCAAGCCCGGCATATCCTGACTCCATGCATACACTCCATGATGAACCGCATAAAGCGATTTCAACAAACGAGCCACCGTATCTCTATCAATAGCTTTTGCGCAAGGAGTTTCCGAGCCAAGTTCTGTTCGCAGATTGGGTTCTGTTACACTGAATTCATTTTCGATTTCAGCGGTATAGATATTCATGTCAATGCGAACGGATTCCTTGTCCTTCATCGGCACAGCACAAACGGCAGAGGCTTCGCGAGGAATGGCATTGTGCAAGTTTCCGCCATCAATTTGACAAAGATAGAAATCATAATTGGCGGCCAACTGGCTCAAGAAGCGGTTCAGCAACTTGTTGGCATTGGCACGATTCTTGTTGATGTCGTCGCCTGAATGTCCGCCGGTCAGTCCTTTGATGGCTACCTTAAAAAAGAAATAATCCTGAGGAGCATCTATTTCCTGATAGGCAAACTCAGCCGTTGTATTGGCACCACCGGCACAACCGATAAACAATTCGCCTTCGTCTTCCGAATCGAGATTGATTAGAATATCCCCGTCCATGAAACCTTCCTTTAAGGCAAAGGCTCCAGTTAGCCCGGTTTCTTCGTCTACCGTAAACAAACATTCTATCGGTCCATGTTCGATGTCGTTGGCAGAAAGGATAGCCAACTGAGTAGCTACACCTATACCATTGTCGGCTCCTAGTGTCGTACCCTTAGCTTTCAGCCATTCGCCATCCACATACGTTTCAATCGGATCATTCAAGAAATCATGATTAGAATCACTATTCTTCTCACAAACCATGTCAATGTGCGACTGAAGAATCACCGTCTTCAGATGTTCTTTGCCGGAAGTAGCCGGTTTCTTAATCAAGATATTGCCCGCTTCGTCTTTTTTCGTTTCCAAGCCTTGTTCCTGAGCAAAGTTCATCAGATAGGCAATCATTTTCTCTTCCTTCTTAGAAGGGCGTGGCACCTTGCATATTTCAGCAAAATAATGAAATACCAATGCCGGTTTTAGTTCTATTTTTTCCATACTTACCTTTATTATTTCATAAAAAATTTGGCAGTTAACCCGCCTTACACTATTTTTGCAGACAAATTTAGAAAAAATGCTCGAAACTATCTACTTAACAGCGGCAATTGTTGCAATTTGCGTGTTTTTATTGTGTATCGGGATTATCATTAAGGGAAAATTCCCCAATACACACGTCAGCAAGAACAAAGAAATGCGCAAAAGAGGTATCGGCTGTGTGCAATCGCAAGACCGAGAAGCCCGTAAGAAAAACAAGCATGCCATTGCTGAAGTAGAGAAAGACAAAAAAGCAAATAACTAATAAAAATTACATACTTTAAAAATTATGAAGAGAACAAATTTCATTTTGAATGGTTTCTTGGCATTGACCACCGTATTGGTGTTTGCACAATGTGCTGGTAATAACAACGCAGCTGCTCCAAGTGCAGCTCCTGCCGGTGTTGCAGGTTCTTCTAACATGAAAATCGCTTACGTTGAGATTGATTCATTGTTGACCAAGTACAATTTCTGGAATGACTTGAACGAACAGATGATCAAGAAGGAAGAAAACATCCGTACTACCTTGAACGAAAAGGGTAAGAAGTTGGAAACTGAAGCAAGAGAATTTGAACGTAAATATCAAAATAACGGTTTCGTTAGCCAAGAACGTGCACAACAGGAATACCAACGTATCCAAAAACAACAACAAGAATTGCAGGAACTCCAACAGAAGTTAGCAGAAGAATTGGCTGCTGAAAACCAAAAAAACAGCCTTCAAATGCGTGATTCCATCAACTCTTTCTTGAAGGTGTACAACCAAACTAAGGGTTATGATTTGATTATCAGCAACACAGGTTTCGATAACTTGCTTTATGCAAACCCGGCCTACAACATTACCAATGAAATTGTAGAAGGTTTGAACGCACGTTACAACCCATCTGTAAAGAAATAATTGGACTGACCATATTCAAAAAAGGTGGATGTGCCTAAATCACATCCACCTTTTTTATCATCTTGCCAAAACATTCGGCTTCCTTTTCATGTTTATAGGTTGTAACCAAACGAAAAGAATATGAAAAGCTTCAAAGAACAAATCAATTCTCCAAAACCTGTATTGGTTGACTTTTATGCCGAATGGTGCGGCCCTTGCAAGATGATGAAACCTATTCTATTAGATGTAGCCGAACGAATGGGCGACAATGCGTCAATCATTGCAATAGATGTAGACAAGGAAGAGGAACTTGCCAACCGTTTCCGCATCCAATCGGTTCCAACACTAATTATTTTTAAAAATGGAAAGCAGTTGTGGCGACATAGTGGAGTGATTACCTCCAATACTTTGACACAGCTACTCAAAGAATACGAATAGAAATGAATAGAATTATCACAAGTATCCTAATAGTATTTGCCTTTGTTGCCAACTCATGCGCGCAGACCAAGAACGAAGAAGCATCCGTCATACCGATGAACAAACAGATGTTTCTCGACAATGTGTTTGATTATACTACTGGTGCCACTGAGTGGAAATACAAGGGAGATAAGCCAGCCATCATTGACTTCTATGCTACCTGGTGTGGGCCATGCCGCATGGTAGCCCCTATCCTAAAGGATTTAGCCAAAGAATATAGCGACAGCATTATTGTCTATAAGGTAGATACAGACAAGGAGAAGGAACTTGCCGCCGCTATGGGCATCCGTTCCTTACCTACCATCGTCTTTATCCCCCAAACCGGCCAGCCACAAGTCATGGTTGGAGCTGCTGAAAAAGAAACTTTTCGACGAGCCATTGAGGAAGTGCTATTGGGAAAGAAATAAAAGAAGTCCGAGGTTAATAAAACTTCGGACTTCTTTTATTTCTTTATTTGTTTACCCGCACCACTCTCACCCCTGTGTGGGCTTTCTTATTCTTAGAATAGTCATACAGCGATTGGGAATCTTCGATTACTTTCTTGGCGATGGAGGAAGCATGAAGCAAATGAAGCTTCTCTCCTTTCCAGAAAGCAAAGCCTACATGCACCACGTCCAAACCTTTGATGTTGGTGGTAAGGGCTATGATGTCCCCATCTTTGATTTTCAATTTCTGAGAAGATAGATTCAACTTTTCTTTGGGGATATAGGAAACTTGTACGTCTTGCCATTCTTTTTCTCGTGAAGCGATTTTCCCAATCAAAGAAGTGTCTTTCTGCATCGGCAAATAACTCTCTGCATGGGTGGACATGAAATTTAGCCAAAGTTCTTGCGTCTGACTGCACGATGTTTCTGAGGTACATTCGCTGATTATGCCTTTGCGTTCATTATCGCGTATCCAATCGCTGAAATAATGCAGACGGGAAGCATAGCCGTCAATGACTCCCTCCCGATAACGAATCTTTGTCAACTGCTCTTTGAAATTTTCGAAATCACGTTTGTTTTCCTTGTCGGCAATCGTCAAAGCCAAAACCGTCTCAACAAAAGTGGTGCAATCCAACTTGCTTGTTGATACGACCAAGCTTTCTCCTGCATTGCCGTCCAATGTGCCGCCTACATACGGCACGCCCAACATTTGTTTGGCGAAGTGTAAGGTGCGACAACTATCCGAAGGCAACGATTGAGCTTCTTTCAACCATCTTTCTGCCTTTATGCTGTCCGGTTGGTTGGCGTAAAGCAAACAAACGCACCAAAGGAGTAGGCTTATAACAAGAATTCGTTTCACGTCTATAATTGTAGTTACTATGTTTGCATAAGTTCTCGGATAGTGCTCGTCGGGACGGGTGGTCCCGCCCCTTGCCGCACGGCGTTCCCCGACCGATGATTCTTTGAAAGAAAAGATAAGGGCGTAAAGTTGATTTATTATATTTGTAGT
>JAFTSK010000130.1 GCA_017467385.1 Bacteroidaceae bacterium | reverse complement strand
GATTCGAACCACCGAAGGCGTAAGCCAGCAGATTTACAGTCTGCCCCATTTGGCCACTCTGGTATTTGCCCTTTTGAGCCTCTTGTCGGATTCGAACCAACGACCCCGAGATTACAAATCACGTGCTCTGGCCAACTGAGCTAAAGAGGCTTTTTCAACTTTACAGCCGCACTCTTATCGAGCTAAGCGGCTGCAAAGTTAGACATTTATTTCAAAACACAAAAACTTTTAGGCGTTTTTTTATTTGCCACGAAGTTTTTCTTTTGCTTTAGTCAATTGTTTGGACAATGCGTCTACACAAACGTCCACGGATTCTTCAAATGTATCACTTACCTTTTCCGCAAAAAACTCACCGTTCAATGCCATGACCTTGATGTCGGCTTCCTTATTCATTGCAGTTTCAGGCTTTACTACTTTTAATGACACCTCCACTTTCTTTATATCGTCGCAGAACTTTTCTAATTTGGCAACCTTCTTCTGGATAAAATCCTGAAGTCTTTCAGATGCATCAAAATGAATCGCTTGAATTCTTACTTCCATAAATACCTCCTTTTTTTACGCTCTTGGATGAGCAAGTTCATAAACTTTTTTAAGTTCCTCAAAAGTTGTGTGCGTATAAACTTCCGTCGTCATCAAACTCTCATGCCCCAATAGTTCCTGTACGGCCCTCAATTCTGCACAATCGTTCAGCATAGCTGTCGCAAATGTATGCCTCAGCACATGCGGACTTCTTTTTTTCAACGTCACAATCTTGGAGAGGTTTCGTCTCACTAATCTATAGACCCACATCGGATACATCCGCTTCCCGCTCTTCAAGACGAAGAAAGCATCCGTTCCGTTCGGGAATGTCTCATTTCTTACCTTAATATATATAAGCAAGTCTTCCGCCAATTCGTCTCCAAAAGGTATCAGCCTTTGCTTATTCCTCTTCCCTGTCACTTTAATCAGTCTAGCAGAAAGATCCACATCCACATCATCCAGTCCTATCAATTCCGAGAGTCGCACGCCAGTAGCATAAAACATCTCCAGAATCACCCGGTCTCTACGTCCTTCAAAACCTTCCTCGAAAGTAAGGCCATCCAGCAACCGGTCCATATCCTTTTCCCTTACGAAAGAAGGCAACGGTTTCTTCTTTTTAGGTCCGACTACTTTCGCCATCGGATTGACCGTTATCACCTTTTTTCTCAGCAGAAAGCGATAGAAAGAACGCAATGAGCTTAGTTTCCGGTTTACAGAGGTCGCCGCCCGCCCTTCATCCATCAAGTGAACCACCCAATTCCGAACGACATCGGCACCTACCGCCGTAAAATCCATTTCTGCATCGACTTTTTTAAAGTAGCCTTCGAACTCTCGCAAATCTATACCGTAAGAAACAACCGTTTTCTCCGAATAGTTCCGTTCAAGACGAAGGTATTCCAAAAAAGACTCTATCCACATAAGAAACGTCACATCATAGATTTATGCAACGAATATATGAAAAAGAATTCAATAATTCAAAAAAGTCGCGTAAAAATTATTCTTCTACTTGTTGAAGCTTCTGTACATAGACAGCACGTTCTCTCTTCAATCTGTTCAATACAGATGGCTTGTCGAACTGTTGTCTAGCTCTCAATTCCTTTACAACACCTGTTTTTTCGAATTTTCTCTTAAACTTCTTCAAGGCCTTTTCAATGTTTTCGCCTTCTTTTACTGGTACTACAATCATTTTTTATGAATTAAATTATGTTGTTATTAAAATTTCCGCAGTCAAATTGCGGCGCAAAATTACATATACTTTCGTTATTTACAAAACTTTCCTTTGTTTTTTATTGAAAATGAACGAGAAATCGTATCTTTGTTGTCCACTTAACAATTTGATTATGGCAACAATATCAGAAATAAAGAACAGATTGGCAGCCCTTCGCGAACAAATGCAAGCTCGCCAGTTGTCAGCTTTCATCGTTCCAAGTACCGATCCTCATTCTGGAGAATATGTACCCGAGCATTGGGAAAGCCGTAAATGGATCTGCGGATTTACCGGTTCTGCCGGAACTGCAGTCATCACATTGGAGGATGCCGGTCTTTGGACCGACTCCCGTTATTTTATCCAAGCCGAAGAGCAACTGGAAGGTACCGGCATCCGCTTGTTCAAGGATCGTCTACCGGAAACTCCGTCCATTACCGACTGGCTAGGAAGTCTTCTGAGGAAAGGCGAAAAAGTGGGTATCGACGGTTGGGTAAACTCGCACCAGGAAGCCCAAGGTATCCGTCAGGAGTTGAAAAATTATGGTTTGGAGCTCGATACTTTAACCGAAGATGTATTTGATACGATTTGGAACAACCGACCAAGCCTTCCGCAAACACCGGTCTTTATCCACGATTTGAAGTACACAGGATGTACTTGTACGGAGAAAATTCAACGCATCCAAGAAGCCATCGCCAAGAACGGAGCTTCGGCCATCATCCTTTCTGCTTTGGATGAAATTGCCTGGACACTCAACCTCCGCGGAGCAGACGTACATTGCAACCCGGTATTCATCAGTTACTTGCTTCTCTCTAAAGAAGGCCATACCTTATATATATTGGAAGAAAAGATCGATAAAGAAGTTCTTGCTTATCTGCAGGAACATCAAGTAACGATAAAGCCATATGCAGCTTTGGCAGAAGACATCCGTACATTCAAGGAAAAGCATCCGGGTATACTGCAGATTTCCCCGTTGGCAAACGAAGCACTTTACGATCTATCCGCCCAATACGCAGAAACACTCATCGCCCCTTCTCCTGTAGCATTGATGAAAGCGGTAAAGAACGAAACCGAACAAGCAGGTTTCCGGAAAGCAATGGAACGCGACGGAGTCGCACTGGTAAAATTCCTCCGTTGGCTGAAAGAAGCTGTACCAGCCGGAAACGAGACCGAATTGTCCGTAGACCGGAAGTTATACGAATTCCGTTCTGAACAAGCAGATTTCAAGGGCATTAGCTTCGATACTATCGCCGGATACAAGGAACATGCTGCCATCGTTCATTATGAAGCGACTCCCGAAACTGACATTCCATTGAAACCGGAAGGACTATTGCTTCTAGATAGCGGAGCGCAATATCTGGATGGTACCACCGACATCACCCGTACCATAGCTCTCGGACCACTGACCGAAGAAGAAAAGACGGATTATACCATGGTATTGAAAGGACACTTGCACCTACAGAACGCTCATTTCCCTGCCGGCACTTGCGGAACCCAACTCGACGTGTTGGCCCGTATCGCCATGTGGAAAGCAGGCATCAATTATATGCATGGTACCGGACACGGCATCGGACATTTCCTTTGTGTACACGAAGGTCCTCATCAAGTGCGCATGAACCATGTCCCTACTCTCTTGGAACCCGGCATGATTCTGACCGATGAACCGGGAATCTACAAAGGAGGCCGCCATGGCATCCGTACGGAAAATACTTTACTCATCGTTCCAGCCCAAGAAACAGAGTTCGGCAAGTTCTACCGATTCGAACCGCTTACCCTCTGTCCGATTGACAAGGAGGCAATCGCTATCGATTTGATGACCGACGAAGAACTGACTTGGCTCAACGAATATCATCAGATTGTATACCAACGCCTTTGCCCGTTCTTGAATGTAGAAGAACAAGCGTGGCTGAAAGAAGCAACAACCCCACTTAACCGATAACGACTATGGCACTTATCAAATCAGTTAGAGGCTTCACCCCTCAAATCGGTGAAAACACTTATTTATCCGAAAATGCAACCATCGTGGGCGATGTTACCATTGGACGGGATTGCAGCATCTGGTTCAATGCCGTACTCCGGGGCGACGTGAACCCTATTCGTATCGGCGACCGAGTGAATATTCAAGATGGAAGTGTCCTTCATACACTATACGAACGTTCCGTGGTAGAAATCGGCAACGATGTTTCAGTAGGTCATAACGTAACCATTCATGGAGCAACTATCAAGGATGGCGCCCTCATCGGTATGGGCTCTACCATTCT
>JAFTSK010000129.1 GCA_017467385.1 Bacteroidaceae bacterium | reverse complement strand
CTCAAACATTCCACCAACACCGGAACAGAAGCGTCGGGCTTCTTTTCCAGAATGGCCAAAGCGGCTTCGTAATGAGGCTTGGCCAAGCCCTGAGTGGTTTCCGGATCAAGCAGGGAGTTGGTTCTCGCCCGCCAGAAACTGCCCAAATAGTTGTCCGGTGCATGTTTCATGACTTTGGCAAACGCCGTATCAGCCTTCGCCAAATAGTAAGGGCGGTCGGCAATGTGAGACGAATCAGCCGCCGCGTAGTAGTTCAACCGGCCGTACAAGAACAAATCTCCGATGTCAGAAGGTGTCTTCAATGCGTCCAAGTAAGTTTGAAACATGGCAATCGCTTGAGGATAATCTTCCAACTTTTCGTACATCGTGGCCATTTCCCGATATACATCGGCCTGATTCTCATCCAAAGAAAGAGCTTTCTTAAACTGAAGAATGGCTTCTTCGTATTGTTCTTTCGCCCCTAACAACTTACCCCAATAGACGTAATCCAGATACACCAATTCCGGATTGTCGGGGTTCTTAAACAAGGTTATGGCACTCTCTACTCCTGCATCATAGTTGCCCAATTCGTAGTTGTCGTACATACTCAGCCGATTCAATACGGTGTTTTCCGCCGCAAGTTCCTTTCCCTTGCGAACACTCTCCAACGAATATTCAAACTCCTTGTTCAAATATAACAGCATGGCATTCCGCACATAATCCTGTACGGAAGGATTTCCTTCTCGCATATAATCCTCATAGGCTTCAATCGCCTTGCCATATTCGCCCATGTTGTAATAGATGTCTCCCAACTGCTTGTTGATGCGGATGTCATTGGGATATTTCGCTTGCAAACGTTCCATCATCTCCAACGAAAGCTGAGGATTCACCCCTTGATAAACTTCGGCATACTTCAGATAAGCCTCTGCACAATTCTCGTTCAAGAAAATAGCCTGATTGTAATCCGCACTGGCTTGGTTCACGTCTTTCTTTGCCAACGCCACATCGCCACTCAGCAGATAAGCTTCCGCGCACTTGGGATATACTTCTTTAGCCTTGTCTGCATAACTGATGGCTTCATCGTACTTTCCGGCCTCCAAATAAGCCCGACCGATTTCCACCAACAAATCCGTATCCTTCTTCGCCTTGCCTTTCAGCATTTCATCGAACGCCTCGGAAGCAGCCGAAGGATTTGTCTTAATTAAGGGAGCCACCTCATCGACCTGGGCTTCCCAACGATTTACGTCCAATGCCTGTGTCCAACCTGGCACACTTCCACAAAGTGCCAAGCCAACCAATAAATACTTTTTCATAGTTCTTCCTTTCTACTGTAATTTGAATGTAATTGGAACGGTGTAATATACGGGAACGTTCTTTCCGTTCTGCCGACCGGGAATCCATTTGGGCAAAGATGCGATAACTCGCATGGCTTCCTTGTCGCAATGAGGGTCCAACGACCGAACCACTTCTACGCCTTCCACCGCCCCTGTAGCCGTAACCACGAAGCGGATATAGACTTTACCTTGTATTCCACTCTCTGCCGAGATGACGGGATAACGCAAACTTTTTGCAATGTAGCTCAACAATTCAGCCTGTCCACCTGGAAACTGGGGCATCTGTTCCACCATTGTATAAGGTTTGCTTTCCGGTTCGGCTTCCTTGACAATGACTTCCTTCAGCTCTGCGATGTCCTTTCCATGCAATTCGTCATTCCCTTTCACGTCGGCGATGGAGATAGTGACCTTGCTCTCTGTCAGTTCGGTCTGACTCTTGATTTCGTCTTCTTCCTTTACCTCCTCGTCTTTCTTAATGACCGGAGCCGTAAACTTGATGGAACTTTTCAATGCCGGCGGTGGAGCCACCGGATCTACCCGTTTGAACTCTTCTTGTTTTACTTCGGGTTCCTCCAACTGAGAAAGTACGGCCACTTCCACCACCTTCTCTTCCACCTTGTCGGGTGTTCCCCATTTTACCAACGTAGGGATAAAGGCAACAACCAACGCTATCAATACAACTGCCGCCATCGCCCATGTATGCCGCTTGCGTGAGTTGGCACGTAGCTTAAACGCCCCGTATGCCTGATTCCTGTCCTGAAAGACTAATTCGCACCATTCGGGAGATGTTAAATCTATTTTTGACATACCTATTCCTCCTTTTACTTATTTCATTGCATGGCAATTTCTTTGGTCAAACCACCTTTGGTTTCATAGTTCTTCAGCAGAAAGCGGTCACCTTCCGCTACGTCCGTAATGACATACTTACCGATTTGACAAATGAGCATCTCATCTAACGCACTGACCAGATTCTCATACGAAGATTCATCCAATGCTTTGATGATGACCGTCGGCGTATTCTTTCCGCTTTTAATGTCGGCCACCTGTTTGGTGTATTCTTCTTCCGAGATCTTCAAGTCCGTCTTTTGCTGCTTCAACTCATTCACTTGTCGAACTGCCTGGGCATTCCTCGCCAGAAGCAACTTCCGCAATCCTTCCGGCTCATAACTTGTCTCCTTCAATGAGGTATAATCCTGATAATTAGGCTCTCCCTCGTAATAGAACAGTTTATCGTCATCTCCCAACAACAAAGTAATTGCCTGCGAAGCCTTAACCTTACTTTTCTGGTCATCCGTAATGTCCTTATCATTTGTAGGCATGCTCAGCTCCATTGTCTGAGGTTTTATCAAGGTTGTACAAAGCATGAAGAACGTAATCAACAGCATGTTCATATCCACCATTGGCGTAAAATCTACCCGTACTGCCATCTTCTTCTGCTTGGTGCCTTTCCCCTTTCTGCCACCTTCTTGTACTTCCGCACTCATAGTCTACCGTTTTATCCTTCAGCCGATGACTTCAACGCGGTTATCAGATTGTATCTGTTCTCACGTAAGTCCTGAAGGGAGTTCATAACATTCTTGATTATCGAATAGGGAGTATCTGCATCCGCCTTGATAGCAATTCGCAAATCCGGGTTTACCGCCCGAGCATGACGTACCCAGGATTTGAATTGATTATCAGAGCTGTCACAAGGAATCCCCTGCGTATTCAGGATTTTATCCTGTTCTTCAGCAGAGAGATTCAAGAAATTCGACATACGTTGCATCGGAACCCCAAACGTAGAGGCAATCATGAACTTACGTTCCTGCTCCGGCGTAAAACGAATACCGTATTCTTCCCCCATTTTAGCTAATACAGCCTTCATGTCGGGCTGTTTGTCCAAACTCATGAATATCTTCCCAGACGGTTCAACCAATATTTGTAATATATCGGTTTCGGGAATCTTGATTTCAGAGACAGACGACGGAGTAACCACTTGTACTGGTTCTTTCTTGACAAACGTAGAAGTCAGCATAAAGAAAGTCAGCAACAAAACCGTTACATCACTCATAGCCGTCATGTCAATGAATGTACTTTTTCGTTTGATTTTAGCTCTACCCATAATCGAACTATATATAATAAGGTATAGAATTACTTATGAGTCGTAGCGAAGGTCTGCACAATTGAGAATCCTACCTCATCCAAACTATAAGTCAGTTTGTCAATCTTATTGGTGTAATAGTTATAGGAGATAACCGCCAACGCACCCGTCAAAATACCAAAAGCCGTATTAATCAACGCTTCCGAAATACCTTGCGACAAGGCGATTGAGTCTGTTCCCCCACCACTTGACAAAGCGGCAAACGAACGTATCATACCGATAACGGTTCCCAACAGCCCCATCAACGTACCCAATGTAGTGATTGTTGCAATAATAGGGAGATTCTGTTCCATCATCGGGAGTTCCAAAGCAGTCGCTTCATCCAATTCCTTTTGAATAGCTAAGACTTTCTGGTCTTTTAAAAGAGTCTTATCTTTTTCGATTTCAGCATATTTCCGCAATGTAGCAGTTACAACATTAGCCACCGAACCACCTTGTTTATCACAGAGTTCCTGTGCCTTTTCCATATCTCCAGCAGAAAGAGCTGCTTTTATACCGGCCACAAACTTAACCAAAGAACCTTTTCCAAAAGCTGAACGGATAGCAAAATAACGTTCGATGCTTAGAGCAATGACTGTAAACAACAACGTCTGAATGATAGGAACAACCATACCACCCTTGTAAATGGTTCCTAAAAAATTACCTGGAAGTGGATGATTGTTGGGATCGTTGTTCACGAAATTGGCGGGATTACCCAACAGGAAATGATAGATACAAATGGCAATCACAAAGCAACCAATGATTACCCAACCGGCACTCTGAATACCTACAACTTTGTTTGTTGCTTTTACTTGTTTTACATTTTGAATAGCTTCCATACTGATTTAATTAAGTGTTGTTTAAATTAAAATGGTATAAATAAAACAAGCAACACCAAACTTTGGTTCAAGAAAGCCAATAAAACAAAAAATCCTCCGACACATTTCTGTATCGAAGGACTCTCTAAAAACGGCAGCTACCTACTCTCCCACAAACGCAGTACCATCGGCGTGACAAGGCTTAACTTCTCTGTTCGGAATGGGAAGAGGTGGAACCCTTGTG
>JAFTSK010000128.1 GCA_017467385.1 Bacteroidaceae bacterium | reverse complement strand
GTGACCTCGGCCCGCGCGTTTCTTCTGCTTTGACCAGCGGTTTGACTGCCGACTGTACTCAGCTCGAAATCGGTCCTCACGAAGACAAGAAGAATGGCATTACTTACGAAAACCTGTTGTATCAGATTCGTCCGGCCTTCGGTGGTAACATCGTGGCTACCATCATCAATCCGGAACACCGCCCACAGATGGCAACCGTTCGCGAAGGTGTGATGAAAAAGGAAATCCTCGACGAAAACTATGCAGGCGAAGTGGTGAACCACGACGTAGCGAAGTATGTTCCTGAAACAGACTATGTAGTTAAGGTGATTGACCGTCATGTAGAAAAGGCCAAGCATAACTTGAAGGGTGCCGCTATCGTGGTAGCCGGTGGTTATGGTATGGGCTCAAAGGAAGGTTTCGACAAGTTGTTTGAATTGGCCAAGGAACTTCATGCAGAAGTTGGTGCCAGTCGTGCAGCCGTCGATGCTGGTTTCTGCGACCACGACCGTCAGATTGGTCAGACCGGTGTTACTGTTCACCCGAAGCTCTATATCGCTTGCGGTATCTCCGGACAGATTCAGCACATCGCCGGTATGCAGGATGCTGGTATCATCATCTCTGTGAACAATGATCCGAACGCACCTATCAACACCATCGCCGACTATGTTATCAACGGCAATGTGGAAGAAGTGGTTCCGAAACTTATCAAGTATTATAAGAAGAATAGCAAGTAATTATGGCAAACTTTTATACAGAAAATCCGGAACTCAAGTATCACTTGAACAATCCGATGATGCAGCGTATCTGTCAGTTGAAGGAACGCGATTATAAAGATAAGGATGAGTACGACTATGCTCCGCAAGACTTTGCGGATGCAATGGATTCCTACGACAAAGTGCTTGAAATTACCGGTGAAATTACCGGCGAAATCATTGCTCCAAACGCTGAAGGTGTAGATGCCGAAGGTCCTCACTGTGCCAATGGTCGTGTAACCTACGCCAGTGGAACTACCCAAAACCTTGATGCAATGGTAAAGGCAGGTCTTAATGGTATGACCATGCCTCGTCGTTACGGTGGTTTAAACTTCCCGATCACTCCGTACACCATGTGCGCAGAAATCGTAGCTGCTGCCGATGCTGGCTTCAGCAACATCTGGTCTCTTCAGGACTGTATCGAAACCCTTTATGAATTCGGTAACGAAGACCAGCACAGCCGTTTCATTCCACGTATCTGTGCCGGCGAAACCATGTCAATGGACTTGACTGAACCGGACGCTGGTTCAGACTTGCAGTCGGTAATGTTGAAGGCTACTTATGACGAAGAAAACAAGTGCTGGAGACTGAACGGTGTGAAGCGTTTCATCACCAACGGTGATGCTCACTTGCATCTTGTATTGGCTCGTTCGGAAGAAGGTACTAAGGACGGTCGTGGCTTGTCTATGTTCATCTATGACAAGAACGATGGCGGTGTAGACGTTCGTCGTATCGAAAACAAGCTCGGTATTCATGGTTCTCCTACTTGTGAATTGGTTTACAAGAATGCAAAGGCTGAACTTTGCGGCGACCGCAAGCTCGGTTTGATTAAATATGTGATGGCATTGATGAACGGTGCCCGTTTGGGTATCGCTGCTCAGTCGGTAGGTTTGAGCCAGGCCGCTTACAACGAAGGTTTGGCATACGCTAAGGATCGTAAGCAGTTCGGTAAGGCTATCATCGAATTTCCGGCCGTTTACGACATGCTTTCTATCATGAAGGCGAAACTCGATGCTGGTCGTGCATTGTTGTACCAAACTTCCCGCTATGTAGACATCTACAAAGCATTGGATGACATTGCCCGCGAACGCAAGCTCACTCCGGAAGAACGTCAGGAACAGAAGAAGTATGCGAAGTTGGCAGACGCATTCACTCCGTTGGCAAAAGGTATGAACTCTGAATACTGTAACCAGAACACTTACGACTGTATCCAGATTCACGGCGGTTCAGGTTTCATGTTGGAATATGCTTGTCAGCGTATCTATCGCGATGCACGTATTACTTCTATCTACGAAGGTACTACTCAGTTGCAGACTGTAGCCGCTATCCGTTATGTTACTAACGGTGCTTACTCACAGACTTTGCAGGAATACGGTATGTATCCGGTAAGCGCAGAAATGCAACCATTGCAAGACCGTATCAAGAGCATGGTAAGCAAGTTCGATGCTTGTACCAACGCTGTAAAGGAAGCCGGAAATCAAGAATTGCTTGATTTCGTAGCTCGTCGCTTGTACGAAATGGCTGCTGTCTGTGTAATGTCACACCTGATTATTCAGGATGCTACCAATGCTCCTGAACTCTTCAGCAAGTCGGCATTGGTTTATGTGAACTATGCAGAAGCAGAAGTAGAAAAACACTTCAACTTCATCCGCAAGTTTACCGCCGAACAACTTGATAATTATCGTCAGTAATTGATTTATCACATAAAAAGTAAGGCTGTCCATTTGGACAGCCTTACTTTTTTATCTTCTTGTACTTATTCCTTTACCGGAGCATTCGCCAATGTAGCTACCAAGAAATCGTAGAACTTGGTAACAGTCGGAATCAAGCAACGTTCGTCAGGAGAGTGAGGAGAACGGAGTGTAGGACCGAATGAAATCATATCCAAGCCCGGCATTACAGCACCGATAATACCACATTCCAAACCTGCATGGATAACCTTCACAGCTGGTTCCACACCGAACTGAGCCTTATAAGATTCCTTCATGGCCTTCAAGATAGGAGAATCTACGTTCGGTTCCCAACCTGAATAACCGCCAGAACGAACAACTTGCATACCTGCCATAGAGAAGCAACTTTCAAGACTGGTATTCAAATAATCCTTCATGGAGTCACGAGAACTGCGAGTCAAAATCTTAATATCAGCCTTACCTTCGCCAATCTTGATGATAGCCAAGTTGTTGGATGTTTCTACAGTATCAGGTATAGTTGGAATCATACGGAGTACACCGTTATGACAAGCGTAGATAGCATCTACCAAGTTGTCTCGAATTTCAGCCGGTACCATATACTTCGGTAATTCTACTCGTTCCGCTTTGAAAGTAATTGGAGTTTCGTGTACATGATATTCTTCGTTCCACAAAGTTTCACATTCCTGTACGTATGCCAATACATCTTCTTCTTCAGAAGCAGGGATAGTAATAACCACTTCACATTCACGAGGAATGGCATTGCGCATGTTACCACCATTCCAAGAAACAAGACAAGCTTCATCGTATGTAATAACCTGATTCACGAAGCGAGCCATGAGTTTGTTGGCATTGGCGCGACCTTCATTGATTTCCAAACCGGAATGTCCGCCACGTAATCCCTTCAACGTAACTTTCAAAGCTACATCTTCCGGATCGGTTTCTTCTTCCTTATATTCCAAAGTAGCGCTGAGATCTTCTCCACCAGCACAACCGATGTAAAGTTCACCTTCGTCTTCCGAGTCAAGGTTCAACAAAATATCGCCATTAACTGTGCCAGGTTTCAAACCGAATGCACCATACATACCAGTTTCTTCGTCTGAGGTAATCAATGCTTCCAACGGACCATGTACTAATGAATTGTCTTCGAATACAGCCATAATAGCAGCCACCCCCATACCATTGTCAGCTCCAAGTGTAGTACCCTTAGCCTTTACCCATTCGCCATCAATCCATGTTTGGATAGGATCATTTTCAAAATCATGTACCGTATCGTTGTTCTTCTGTGGCACCATATCCATGTGTGCTTGAAGAATGATAGTTTTACGGTTTTCCATACCCGGAGTAGCAGGCTTACGATAAATGACGTTACCTACTTCGTCCATAAAAGTTTCTACACCAATACTCTTCCCAAAGTCCAGTAAGAATGCCTGAACCTTTTCCAGATGACCGGAAGGACGAGGTATTTGAGTCAACGAATGAAAATGCTTCCACACATTCTGCGGAGCAAGAGAAAGAATTGTGCTCATAGTTATTTAGTTTTATTAGTGAACGGCAAAGCCGATAATCCATATATTCCCAACAAAATTAGTAAAAAGGTTTGAATTCCATGCACTAAAAGTGCAAAAATTCCGGCATCTTCTTTTCCGACACCGTAAAGTATCATCATTGTCATTACAGCAAAGTGCCAGGGACCGGCACCATTAGGGGTTGGAACAATAACCGCTAACGTGCCTACCACAAACATAACCAAACCTGCCATAATACCCAAATGGGATGAAAAGTCAAAAGCAAAAAAGGCTAAATAAAACTCTAAGAAATAGCATCCCCAAATAGCTAATGAATAAAAAATATACAACGGAACTTGTTTCACATCTCTCAAAGCGATGATTCCTTGCCAGACATTTTGCAGTATCCCTTTCAGCTTAGCAAACAGGGCAATATTACGCACCAAAAAGAAACCAAGTACCAATATAGCCAACAAACATAATATAATAAGGTAGAAATGGGTTGAAGTCAAGACCTCAGCATAGCGGTCTACATTGGTTCCAGTTTCTGCAAAGAAAGCAGAAAATACCGGCATTTGAGAGAGAAGCACCAACCCTGTAATTAGTCCAACACACAAGGTATCGACCATACGTTCGGACACCACCGTACCTAAAGACTTTGAGAAAGAGACTTGATCATACTTAAGCAATACTCCGCAACGACTCACTTCTCCGATACGGGGAATTACCAAGTTCGATGCGTATGAAATAAAAATAGCATAAATACAATTTGCCGTTTTCGGGTATTCATTTAGGGGAGCAAGTGCTAACTTCCATCGCCATGCACGAAAAAGATTGGCAAATACACCAAAAACGAGAGATAAAGCAATCCAACCGTAATCCATTTGATTAAGCAAAACATCTCCCACCCGTTGAAAATTGAAATCACGGTACACCCAAATGAGGATAAAAGCCCCTAACAGGAGAGGAAAAACAACCTGCAAAGTCTTTTTTATGCGCTTTTTTCTTTCAGTTCCTTCCAAAATAGACGTTTTTTTAATTTACATTGTTTATCTTTGCATGATGCAAAGATAGCATCTTAAAGAATAAACCGATTCATTAACGGCAGTAAAAAAGATTAAAATGGGATTAGTAAAGCCTAAAAAGTTCTTAGGACAGCATTTTTTAAAGGATTTGGGTGTTGCCAACGACATTGCCGACACAGTAGATACTTGTCCTAATCTTCCGATTCTGGAAGTAGGTCCGGGTATGGGAGTACTTACCCAATTCCTGATGAAAAAGGACAGAGAAGTAAAAGTAGTGGAATTGGATTTTGAATCGGTTGCCTACCTAAAGCAAAACTTCCCTAATTTGGACGGGAATATTATCGAATATGACTTCTTAAAACTGAACTTGAAGAACTTATTTGATGGAAAACCGTTTGTATTGACAGGGAACTATCCCTACAACATATCCAGCCAAATCTTTTTCAAAATGCTCGACTACAAAGATTTGATTCCTTGTTGTACCGGCATGATTCAAAAAGAAGTGGCTGAACGTATTGCAGCTGCTCCCGGTAACAAGACATACGGGATTTTAAGTGTCTTGATACAAGCTTGGTACAGTGTTGAATATTTGTTTACGGTTCATGAACATGTATTCAATCCGCCTCCCAAAGTAAAAAGTGCCGTCATACGAATGACACGTAATGAAACGACCGATTTGGGATGTGATGAGAAACTGTTTAAACAGATTGTCAAGACCACATTCAACCAGCGGCGGAAGACGTTGCGTAATTCAATTGCCAGCATCTTGGACAAAAGCCACCCGTTGAGTGCCGATCCAATATTCAACAAACGTCCGGAACAGTTGTCTGTACAAGACTTTATCGACCTAACCAACCGAGTACAGGTTGCTTTGGAAGAATGCAAGAGTAACAAGGAATAATCAACCTTTTAACATTAACGTGTAGGATGAACAACGAAGAACTTAACAACATAAAGATACTGATAGAACAAAAGGAATCCGAAGGACTCAAAGAGTTGCTTTCCACTCTGCACCCTGCCGATATTGCAGAACTCTGTAACGAGCTGGATGTAGAAGAAGCACGATTCCTCTATCTACAATTAGACAACGAAACAGCAGCGGAAGTTTTGACAGAAATGGATGAAGATGCACGAAAAGATTTCCTCGACATCCTTCCTTCTGAAACTATCGCCAAACGTTTTGTTGATTACATGGATTCGGACGATGCCGTTGACATCATCCGAGAAATGGACGAAGACAAACAGGAAGAAATTCTTTCTCACATTGAAGACATTGAACAAGCTGGCGACATCGTTGATTTGTTGAAGTACGACGAAGATACTGCCGGTGGTCTTATGGGTACAGAAATGGTTATCGTAAAAGAGAACTGGAGTATGCCCGAATGTTTGCGTGAGATGCGCCAACAAGCCGAAGAAATGGATGAAATCTACTATGTCTATGTAGTAGACGACGAAGAACGTTTGCGAGGTGTCTTCCCGTTAAAACGAATGATTACCAGCCCATCCGTTTCCAAAGTCAAGCATGTAATGAGAAAGGAACCGATCTCCGTTCACGTAGACACTCCTATCGACGAGGTTATCCAAACCATTGAAAAATATAATCTTGTAGCAGTACCGGTTGTCGACAGCATCGGACGTTTAGTAGGACGGATTACCGTAGACGATGTCATGGACGAAGTTCGTGAACAGGCAGAACGCGACTACCAGTTGGCTTCCGGTTTGTCTCAAGACGTAGAAACAGATGACAGCGTATTCCGTCAGACTACAGCCCGACTTCCCTGGTTACTTATTGGTATGTTAGGAGGTATTGGTAACTCCATGATTCTTGGGAACTTCGACAGTACTTTTGCAGCTCACCCCGAAATGGCACTTTACATTCCGTTGATTGGGGGTACAGGTGGAAATGTGGGTACACAGTCTTCGGCATTGGTCGTTCAAGGTCTGGCAAATAGCTCGTTAAATGCAAACAACACCTGGAAACAAATTCTAAAAGAATCTGTTGTGGCTCTTATCAATGCTACGATTATTTCGATGTTGGTGTACATTTATAATTTTATCCGTTTCGGAGCTACTGCAACGGTTTCTTACTCAGTTTCACTCAGTTTGTTTGCCGTTGTCATGTTCGCTTCTATCTTTGGTACATTAGTTCCCATGACTTTAGAAAAGATGAAGATTGATCCAGCCATTGCAACCGGCCCTTTCATTTCCATTACCAACGACATCATTGGCATGTTGCTTTACATGGGAATAACCGTCTTACTTGCATAAAAAAGAAGCAAACAAAGAAAAAAATTACAAAAAAGTATGAAATGCTAAATTTATTAGCTTAATTTGTACGATGATATAGTAATCTAATCAAGAAAATTGACCTTAAAAATCTATACGATGGACTCAAATGAAACAAATCGCCCTTTAACCGAAGCTCAGGTAGAAACAACGACTGAAGCATTGGTTGTCTCCTCCACAGAACCGAAAGAATCGAATGTGCCAGCCACTTCTTTTCAAACCAAAGAGGAAATCATCGAACGACTGACCGAAATCAGCAACCAAGAAGATTCGATTGATAAATCAGAATTGGACTCACTCAAGCAAACATTCTATCGCTTGCACAATGCTGAAATAGAGGTTGCTCGTAAAACCTTTGAAGAAAACGGTGGAAATCCGGAGGAATTCATTCCCCAGAAGGACGAAGCAGAAGTGCAGTTCAAGGACATCATGAGTACCATCAAAGAAAAACGAAATGCTCTCAAGGCAGAAGAAGAACAAGAAAAGTTGGAGAATTTAGAGAAGAAGCAAGCTATCATTGAACGAATGAAAGAACTGACTGAATCTTCTGAAGATGCCAATAAATCTTATACAGAATTCAAGAAGCTACAAACAGAATGGAATGAAATTAAGAATATTCCTGCGACTAAAGTCAATGAAATATGGAAAAGTTACCAGTTATACACTGAAAAGTTCTACGACTTATTGAAACTAAACAATGAGTTTCGTGAATACGATTTCAAGAAAAACCTTGAAATCAAAATACATCTTTGCGAAACTGCTGAGAAATTAGCCGGTGAAGAAGATGTTATCTCTGCTTTCCACCAATTACAGAAATTACATCAGGAATTCCGAGAAACAGGTCCTGTAGCCAAAGAACAACGTGATGAAATTTGGACTCGTTTCAAGACTGCTTCAACCATCGTCAACCGTCGCCATCAACAACATTTTGAAGAAATCAAGGAAAGAGAGCAACGGAACTTGGATGAAAAGACGGTTATCTGCGAAATTGTGGAAGCAATGGAATATGACAAGATGCAGACTTTCCAAGACTGGCACAACAAGACGGAAGAAGTATTGGCTTTGCAAGCCAAATGGAAAACCATCGGCTTTGCTCCTCAGAAGATGAACACCAAGATTTTTGAACGCTTCCGCGCTGCTTGCGACGATTTCTTCAGACGCAAAACTGAACATTTCAAGTCTTTGAAAGGAAGCATGAATGAAAACTTGGAAAGGAAAAAGCAAATGTGCGAAAAAGCGGAAGCTCTAAAAAACAGTACAGACTGGAAGACAACCGCCGAAACACTTGCCAAGTTGCAAAAGGAATGGAAAGAAGTAGGTCCCGTAGCCAAGAAGTATTCTGAATCTATTTGGAAACGTTTTGTTACTGCTTGTGATTATTTTTACGAACAAAAGAATAAGGCAGAATCATCTCACAAGGTTACAGAATTAGAAAACTTGAACAAGAAAAAAGCCATTATTGAGAAACTAACTGAAATCAACAATGCAGAAAACGAAACAAATGCCGATGCTGTTCGTGCATTAGTAAAGGAATGGAATGCCATCGGCCATGTTCCGTATAAAGACAAAGACCGTATTTACAAACAATACCGTACTTTGGTCGATGCTTTATTCAACAAATTGAATCTTTCTGCATCACAAAAGAAACTAAAGAATTTCAAATCAAGCATCAGTAGCAAGGGAAACAACATCTATCGTGAACGCGAAAAGTTAGTTCGTGCTTACGAAAACATGAAGAACGAAATCCAAACCTACGAAAACAACTTGGGATTCCTAAACAGCGCTTCCAAGAAAGGAAATAGCTTGGTACAAGAAATGAATCGCAAAGTAGAAAAGCTGAAAGCAGACTTGGAATTGATTCAGCAAAAAATAGCAGTAATTGATGAGTCTATCAATAGCGAAAGTTGGCTTATTGGTCAAAAATAGTACATAAAATCGGGGCAACTGTTTGATTTCCTTATATTTGCAGTATTTGTGTTAGAAATGGATAAAAAGTTTGTCCCAAATGTGGACAAAGAACCCTCGTCAGACACGGCTACAGCGGG
>JAFTSK010000127.1 GCA_017467385.1 Bacteroidaceae bacterium | reverse complement strand
GATTGAAGATAGCCGGAAGCGCCGCACGGTTGATAGTACCGTCAGCGTTCATGGCGTCCTTGCCCACATTGCGAGTGTCGGGCACTTGCTTCGCCAATACTACAATCTTTAAACTCATAATATTATTATATTTTGGTATTAGTTATTTCTATTTGAATAAAATCCAAGGGCCAAATTTACCAAAACTATTTGACAGACGAAAGGATATAATGATAAAATTGCACAAAATTAAGGTTTATGAGCATGTTTGCCCCGCTTTTAGGATGTCTGAAATAAATGAACTTCACTCCTTCACTTGCGTCATTCCTTTTGATAACCAAAGTGTTGGAGTGCAGCAAACGTGTTCTTATCTTGGTTGCAGTTCCCGTACGACCACTCTCAGGAACACGATGTTTTCCCCTTCTTTCAGATTCCCTTTCTCCATTTGTTCGGGTGTAACCCGATACGTCTTGAGGCATCGGCTGATTTTGTCTTCCAGCATGATGTGAGGAGTTTTCTCATATTCCAGGACGGTGATTTTCCCTAATTCACCGATGTGTACTCGGGCTTTGACATTTCGCACTTCTTTGTTCAGCAATGTCTTCTCCTTGTTCTTGTCTATCCATAAGATGCAAGCTGCCTTCGGAAGTTTCTTTTCCTGCATTTCTGTGGCGGCTTGTTCCTGATTGGCGGAATTTTTCTCTTTGGAGCTGCAAGCTGTCAATAGTATGCAGAGGAAGAGGACGATAAATGGTGTTTTCATGGCGGTTGTCTTTCTAAAAGGTTTCATATACGACAAAGATACGATTAATTTGTGAAAGGACAGCGTTGCAAAGTAATTTTTATCCATATATATAATGTGAAAGATGCTGATATATAAGTTAATCATCATCGTTGTTTCGCGAAACAGCACCGATGAACGACGAAACATCAATGCTGAACGACGAAACCACGATGCTGATTTGGTTTTGGATGCAGAGATTTTATAGAATGTGATGAGGAAGTTTGTAATAAGGATTTAGAATGTATGAATCATAAAATACTTCATTGCGTTTGCTCACTATCGGATTTATCTGTATATTTGCAATAGTAATTACCATTACCGTAATCTCCATTACTATTTAAGGATATGAAGTTTTATAATCGAGAAAAGGAATTGAAGCTGCTGGACGAAATCAAGGAGTCGAGCCGGCAAGAAGCAAAGATGACAGTTATCACCGGACGCAGACGAATCGGAAAAACAGAATTGTCCATGCGGTGTGGTGATACCACCATCCTGTATTTCTTTGTTGCCCGAAAGACGGAGGCACTTCTTTGTAAGGACTTTGCACAAGAGATAGAAGACAAGTTGGGGATTCCGGTAGGTTGGCCTGACTCGTTTGCCGCCTTGTTCCGTTTCGTGATGAAGCTTTCCCAAAACATTCCGTTTACGCTAATCATCGATGAATTTCAGGAGTTTACTCGTATCAATCCTTCGGTCTTCAGTGAAATCCAACGGGAATGGGATTTGAACAAAAGCACTAGCAAGTTGAACCTCATCATCAGCGGTTCGGTGTTTACGTTGATGAAAAAGATTTTCGAAGATTACAATGAGCCTTTGTTCGGACGTGCCAATCAACAAATCTTGGTGAAACCTTTTTCTACCGAGGTAATGAAGACCGTCCTGGGAGACTTCCAACCGAATTATCGGAACGAAGACTTGTTGGCTCTCTTCGCCATCAGTGGGGGAGTTCCTTGGTATGTTTCCTTGTTGATGGATAAGCGCAAATGGGACAAGGACAGTATGTTGGGATACCTGACCGAAGACAATTCACCCTTCATTAATGAAGGAAAAAACATCTTGATAGAAGAATTCGGTACGGATTATACGATGTATTTTTCGATTCTTACTTGCATTGCCGGAGGTTTGAAGAGCCGTGGCGAATTGGAGAACGAGTTGAAAGAAAGCAACATTGGCAGCTATCTGACCCGTTTGGAGAATTATTACGGATTGATAGAAAAGCATCTTCCCATTTTTGCCAAGGAAAATTCCAAGAAAACCCGCTATGCGTTAAGCGATTGTTTCCTGACACTTTGGTTCCGCTTCTTCTTCAAGTATCAAGCCATTGTAGCCAATGATGCGCTCAACCAGCTGGACATCATCATCCGTCGGGATTATGATTCTTTTTCTGGCTTTATGCTTGAAAGATATTTCGAACGCAAGCTTCGTGAGTCGGGTCAATACACTCGCATCGGCCGATATTGGGACCGGAAAGGAGAAAACGAAATCGACTTGATAGCCGTGAACGAGATTGAAGGTTTTGCCGAAATCTATGAAATCAAGAAACAAAGCAAACGTTATGATGAGGATGCACTCGCATCGAAAGTAGAGCACTTGCTTCAGAATTGTAAGGAGTTGACGGGTATGCGTATCACGATGGGAATGTTGTCTTTGGAGGATATGTGATTTGGTATTGTAGTACTGTTTAGGGAAGATGCTTTTTGTCCTTTGTCTGACAAGGTAATAAGTAATGAACTAAGACGGAGGATTGTTAGAGCTTTTTATACTGATTGGGATAATAGATTTGGATTTTACCTTGATGATGGTTGGGTGTACGTTTACAGAAGTTTTATATTGTTGGCTAGCTTTAAATTTAAAGAGTTACATGATGGAACATGTAGGATTATTCACTATCAAAAGTCAGATGAGTCTAAGCAATATGATTTAGATAATACCGCTATTGATTGTGCGATGTATTCGGTTGAATATTGTTGGGATTTATTGTATAGGTACTGAACCCACGCTGAAGGCAAAACCACCCTCTGCCTTCAGCCGTTTTCTTTTGTCAATCAACAAGTTTGAAGGCTGAAGGCAGATATGTGAAGTAACTTTATGTAGGGAGTTTTATCTTACTCAAGTACCGAGAAATCAATGTCGGGTGCAATTGTAGTATTGCCGGTACGTTCAAAATGGGTACCGTGTGTCATGTAGTCGTCAAAGAAACCGCCCATGGAGAGGAAGAACTGCTCGCCATCCAAACCACCAGTATAGTCCTGACGCATTTTCTGACGACCAGTAGCATCGCAAGTGAAACGAGCTTTCGTTACCGGAATCCATCGGCCATCGGTAGTGCGTGCCCATTGGTTGTCGTAGTATGCCTTTCGGTTGATATAACCCATTGCGGGGTCGAAGTTTTCCAGGAATGAATATGCATGGGTGTACCAAGTGGAGGTCTTCGGACGACGGAAAGAAGCTACGAGCGACCACTTGCCCTTTGTATTATCAAAGAAATAGGCGGTATATATCGTGTTGCCTTGGCCATCGGGCTTCACGCCCATGAGGAAACGGCAACGTTCACCTGGCTTCCAATCATAGTGCATATAACTCTGTCCGCCGGAACCTTCGTTGCCGAAATCGTTGATTGTGGTACTGTCTCCTTTCTTGACAAGTGTCACACGCAATGAATCGGGTATTTCGGAAGGATTGTCGGTCACGTAGGGACTCCATACGGAGAAGAGTATTCTTCTTGGGTATGGGCTGTTGTTCTGCATACCGAAGTAACCTTCTCCAAAACCGCAAGCCATGTAATAGCTACTCGGTATGTCACCTTCTTCGG
>JAFTSK010000126.1 GCA_017467385.1 Bacteroidaceae bacterium | reverse complement strand
CCGTTCCAATGTGGGTAAGTCAAGCCTGATCAATATGCTGACTAAGAACTCTAAGTTGGCCATGACTTCCTCTACTCCGGGAAAGACATTGCTCATCAACCATTTCCTGATAAACAAGGAATGGTATTTAGTCGACCTTCCCGGCTACGGATATGCGGCCAGAGGCAAGAAGCAGGTAGACAAGATTCAGAAAATCATCGAAGACTACGTATTGGAACGTGAGCAGATGACCAACCTCTTTGTGCTTGTCGACATTCGTCTTGAACCGCAAAAAATCGACTTAGAATTCTTTGAATGGTTAGGCGAAAATGGAATTCCTTTTTCCATCATCTTTACCAAAGCCGACAAGCTGACGGTGGGTAAGGCAAGAGCCAATGTGGATACTTACTTAAAGAAACTCAGCGAGCAATGGGAAGAGCTTCCACCGGTGTTTGTCTCATCTTCGGAAAAGAAGACAGGCCGCAAGGAAATTTTGGATTATATAGATAGTATTAATAAGAATTTATAATTATTATTCCCCTCTTGAGAGGGGGTAATAATGATTCAAAATAGATAAATATGGCAAATCCTTATTTGCAAGTAGATGGACTGACCAAGTCTTTTGGCGATTTGGTTTTGTTTGAAAAGATATGCTTCGGCGTGGCAGAAGGTCAACGAATCGGTTTGATAGCCAAAAACGGAAGCGGAAAGACTACCTTATTGAATATTCTTAGCGGCAAAGAAGGCTATGACGAAGGAAGCATCGTTTATCGTCGTGATCTGCGCGTGGGTTATTTGGAGCAGAATCCACATTATCCCGAAGAACTGACCGTACTGGAGGCTTGCTTTTATCATGGCACACCGGTGGTTCAGCTTATCAAAGAATACGAAAAATGTATGGAAACCGAGGGGAATCCTGGATTGGAAGAACTTCTTGCTCGCATGGAGCAAGAAAAGGCTTGGGATTATGAACGCAAGGCGAAACAGATTCTTTCTCAGTTAAAAATACGCAACTTCGACCAACAAATCAAACATCTTTCCGGTGGTCAACTGAAGCGGGTAGCTTTAGCCAATGTCCTAATAACCGAACCGGACTTCTTGATTCTTGACGAACCCACTAACCATCTTGATCTTGACATGACAGAATGGTTGGAAGATTATCTGCGGCGAGGCTCATTAAGCCTGTTGATGGTTACCCATGATCGTTATTTTCTGGATAGGGTATGTTCCGAAATCATAGAGATAGACAACAAGCAGATTTATTCCTACAAGGGAAACTACAGCTATTATTTGGAAAAACGTCAAGAACGTATTGATGCTACTAATGCCGAAATTATTCGTGCTAACAATCTCTATCGCACAGAATTGGAATGGATGCGTCGAATGCCTCAGGCTCGCGGCCACAAGGCACGCTATCGGGAAGAAGCCTTCTATGAATTGGAAAAAGTAGCAAAACAACGCTTTGATAACCGCAACGTGAAGTTAGATGTAAAAGCATCGTACATCGGATCTAAAATCTTTGAAGCCGACCATTTGTACAAAAGCTTCGGCGATCTTCGAATCTTAGACGACTTCTCCTACATTTTCGCCCGTTATGAAAAGATGGGCATTGTAGGCAACAACGGCACCGGCAAGTCAACCTTCATTAAAATTCTGATGGGGGAAGAAAAGTTTGATAGCGGCACCCTTGACATCGGAGAAACCGTCCGTTTTGGCTACTATTCGCAGGAAGGATTAAAGTTTGACGAGCAGATGAAAGTGATAGACGTAGTTCAGAACATTGCCGAAGTGATAGAATTAGGGGGCGGAAGAAAGCTTACAGCCTCACAATTCCTCCAGCATTTCCTTTTCTCTCCCGAACAACAACACAACTATGTGTACAAGTTGAGTGGTGGAGAAAAACGTCGTCTTTATCTTTGTACGGTCTTGATGCGTAACCCTAATTTTCTTGTACTTGACGAACCGACCAATGACCTCGATATAGTTACCCTCCAAGTTCTGGAAGAATATTTGCAAAACTTCAAGGGATGTGTAATTGTAGTGAGCCACGACCGTTATTTCATGGATAAGGTGGTCGACCATCTGTTGGTGTTCAAAGGTCAGGGCGATATTCGCGACTTCCCCGGCAACTATTCCGACTATCGGGATTGGAAAGAAGCTAAGGAGCAACACGAAAAGGAACAGGAGAAGCCCAAAGAAGAAAAAACAGCTCGTATCCGTCTGAACGACAAACGTAAAATGACTTTCAAAGAGAAAAAAGAATTTGAGAAGTTGGAATCTCTCATCGCCGAACTTGAACAAGAAAAGACCGATATAGAAACGGCCTTATGCAGTGGTACTCTTTCAGTTGACGAACTAACAGAGAAATCGAAGCGTCTCCCTGAGCTCAACGACCTGATTGATGAGAAAACCATGCGCTGGCTGGAATTGAGTGAAATAGAGGGATAAAAAAGAAGGGTATCTATCGCAGACACCCAATCTTCATTAACCTTAAATCTAATACCATGAAAAACACAGTGCAAATATATAGATTTTATGTTATATAGCATAATAAAACAACTAAAAGTTGCTTGCTTTTAACATTATTTAGTTTAGAGACCATCTAAAAGGCCTTTTATTCAACATATAATACAAGGCCTTTTAGATATTCGCCTTCCGGATGGTAAATATTTACCGGATGGTCTCCCGGTTGAGTAAGCTGATGCAATATTCGGACACTTCTTCCGCTTTGCGCCGCAGCTGTAAACACCGCATTTCTAAAATCCTTTTTATCTACGACCTGTGAACAGGAGAACGTAAACAATATACCTCCCGGTTTAATCTTTTCAAATGCTTTGGCGTTTAGTTTGCTATATCCTCTGAGCGCATTGCGTAGCGCATCGCGATGTTTAGCAAAGGCCGGTGGATCAAGAATAATCAAGTCGTATTGGTCTCCCATGCGATCTAAGAACTTGAACGCATCTTCGGCAAAAGCCTGATGTCTATTATCATTAGGGAAATTCAATTCTACATTCTTGTTAGTCAAGTCAATCGCCTTTGCTGAGCTATCAACGGAATGAACCAAATTTGCTTCCCCTCTCATGGCATAAAAAGAAAATCCTCCTGTATAGCAGAACATATTCAAGACATTACGACCTTTGGCATAGCGTTCCAACAAATGACGGTTTTCTCGTTGGTCAACAAAAAAGCCCGTCTTTTGTCCTTTCAACCAGTCTACATGGAATTTCAATCCATATTCCATTGCAATGTTTTCCGGACTTCCTCCTTTGATGAATCCATTTTCAGGACCTAAATCAGCTTTGAATGGTAAAGTTGTTTCTGACTTATAATAAATGTTTTCTACCATTCCCTGCATCACTTCCGACAAGGCTTCTGCTATTTCCATCCGATATACATGCATACCGGCTGAATGAGCTTGCATCACAGCTGTACGATCGTATATATCTATAATCAATCCCGGAAGGTTATCTCCTTCTCCATGTACTAACCGGTAAGTGTTGTTGAGTGGATTATCAACTAAACCTAAACTTCTGCGAAGGTCTAAGGCCACAGTCAACCGACGTTTCCAAAACTCATGATTGATTTCTTCTTGTACAAAAGACAATACACGCACCGCTATACTTCCAATTTGATAGTGGCCACATGCGATAAACTCCTTCTTTGATGTATAAACATCTACAATTTCACCTTCTTCCGGCTCTCCTTCCATCCGAGAAATTGCACCAGAAAACACCCAGGGATGAAAACGTTTCAAAGATTCTTCTTTCCCTGCTTTAAGATATACTTTTTTATTGGACATATATTCTATAATATTATGCTCGTTATTATTCGGTTATATTCTCTTGTTGCTTAATTGTTTTTATCAATTCATAGGAACCTGTACGTTCCAATTCTTTCAAACAATTATAAATTTCCACACAGGCCCATGCATCTGTTGCAGCATATTGTAATTGTGCTTCAGAAAGAGTTTCGGCTTCCCAATTCGACAAACGTTGATTCTTGGAAATCTTTTGTCCGAAAAGATTCGCAAATATCTTTTGCAAACTCTTATCCTCTATTCCAAAGCGCCCGACATATTCCTGAAGTTCAATCCAATTCCCTTCTTCTGCATGAACATCCTTCCGTTTGCGCAACATGGTAAAGTCATCCTTCAAAGACAAACCAATTTTCAATGTGTTATTCATTAAAAAATCTTGCAAAGAAGGTGGCATACCTATTCTGTTTAGTCTGAATAAGAAACATGTATCCGTTGTTGAAACCTGAAGTAAAGCCACTTTATGGGTGGTTCCTTTCTTAAAAGAAGGACGTGTCTCTGTATCCACACCCACAATCCGTTGATTTTTTAAATATTCAACCGCTTTGTCTGTGTCAGATTCTGTATAGATTACATAGATTCGCCCGGGAAATTGTACTTTGGGCAAACAAGCTATTTCTTCTTTTGTTATGGTGTCTTTCAGTTCTTTCATGCCAAATCGTATTCATCATTATCAAAGTTGCCAGGTGTATCCAAGTCTTCAGATGAATGATATTTCACGTCATGAAGAGCCCTCATTGTGTTAACCAAGCGTTGTCCCCAAAACTCAGCAAAATGTTCTTTGCAAGTATATAATGAATCGTTCATGGTCGCATTCAACCCTAATTGAAAGACACAAATAAAGTCCTTTAAATCTTGATAAATGTCGGCTAAGTCTTCTGAAATACATTTCTTGATAGGTGTATCACTATAAGCCATATCCGGTAAAAAGACTTCTAAATAATCGTCTTGAGAACCTAAGACATGAGCAACAGCCATACGAATCATCTCATAATCTGCCTCATTGACAAATGTTTCCAAATCGTCCTCTCCTATCATTTCACATTCCGGAATAAGAGATGCCTTTAGATAGAGTAAAGGAAGAATTTTAAGGGCTGTATCCACAAAATCCTTACGGTCCATTTTACGGGAACGTTCTATAAAAGCGCAATATTCTGCTGCAACTGTTACGAATTCTATTGAGTTCTTATCGAATATAACTTGACTTGTTTGTTCCATAGCAAATTTTTTACAGTGCAAAGTTAAGAAAAAAGCGAATAAATAAATCAATAATTGCCGATTTTCATGTACATTTGCGAAAGAATAAATTGAAACACGAATATGGCAAAGAAAAAAACAGAAAAGACACCAGAACCAAAAGAGATAAAGAATAATCGAATATCAAGTATAATAAAAAGCGAAACTACACATTTTGTCATTGGACTGATTAGTGTAATCTTCGCGGTTTATCTATTGCTTGCATTTACGTCCTTCTTCTTTACAGGAGCAGCCGACCAAAGTATTCTAGACAATCATCAGTCGGGCGAACTTTTGCAAACGACCAATCAGATTAAGAATTATGCCGGAGCAAGAGGTGCGCAATTAGCTGAATATTTAATTAACGATTGCTTTGGCATTGCGGCCTATTTTATCGTTTTGTTTTTGGCCGTTCTGGGCATGAGATTGATGCGGGCTTATAAATTCCGCATGTGGAAATGGTTTATGTCCTGCACCATTATGATGGTGTGGTTCTCTATTCTATTGGGCTTTATTTTCGATGGAACATTCACCAATAGTTTTATTTATCCGGGTGGATTACATGGATATAATGTAAGCAATTGGCTTATCTCGCAAATAGGAATGCCCGGATTGGGGTTGTTGTTGTTTGTAGCGGCTATTCTTTTCTGCGTATATTTGAGCAGTGAGACCATGCGGATTGTCCGTAAGGCATTGCACCCAGAGTTTAAGTCGAAAAAGGTAAAAGATGAAACGGTTCAAGAAAAGCCAGAAGTCAAGCCGAACGTAGAGACTTTGAAAGTTTACGAAGATCCTAAGCCTATTGAAGTGGATTTCGACATTCCTGCAAATCAAAAAGAAGAAGAGCTGACAGAAACCCCTCCTTTCCCTTTTGAGTCTGTGCAGGAGGATGATTTAGAAAATGATATGCCTGTTCCTCCTGCCATTGACGAGAAAGAAATGGAAGAACCTGAGTTCATTGTACAAGATGAACATACAGAAGATGATGAAGCGTATAATGGTCCGGAATTAGAGCCATACAACCCGCGTTTGGATTTGGAAAACTACAAATTCCCCCATCTGAATCTGCTTGATCATTATGATGAAGACACCGACATTGATATGGAAGAGCAAAATGCCAACAAGAACCGTATCATAGAAGTGCTTCGTAGCTTTGACATTGAAATCAGCTCCATCAAGGCAAGTGTAGGGCCAACGGTTACATTGTACGAAATTACTCCGGCTCCAGGAATACGTATTTCAAAGATTCGTAGTTTGGAAAACGATATAGCTTTGAGCATAGCTGCATTAGGCATCCGTATTATTGCTCCAATTCCGGGAAAAGGAACCATCGGGATTGAAGTTCCTAATACGAAGCCTCGTATTGTGCCAATGCAAAGTATTTTGGCCAGTAAGAAATTCCAAGAAACAACAATGGAATTGCCCATTGCTTTGGGAAAGACCATCACCAATGAAGTCTACATGGTGGATTTGGCCAAAGCTCCGCACATGTTGATTGCTGGGGCAACCGGTCAAGGTAAATCCGTTGGATTGAATGCTATCGTTACATCCTTATTATATAAGAAGCATCCAGCCGAACTGAAATTTGTGATTGTCGATCCAAAGAAGGTGGAATTTTCTGTGTATGCCCCTATCGAAAGACATTTCTTAGCGAAATTGCCTGATGGTGAAGATGCAATTATAACCGACGTTACAAAGGTGGTTCAAACGCTGAATTCTCTTTGTGTGGAAATGGACACTCGATATGATTTGCTGAAGAAAGCAGGATGCCGTAATGTAAAGGAATACAATGCGAAGTTCATCGATCGTAAGTTGAATCCAGAAAAGGGACATCACTTTATGCCCTATATCGTTATTATCATTGATGAGTTTGGAGATTTGATCATGACGGCTGGTAAGGAAGTAGAACTCCCGATTTGTCGTATTGCTCAGTTGGCTCGTGCAGTAGGTATTCATGCAATCATTGCGACTCAGCGACCTACAACCAACATCATCACAGGTACAATCAAGGCTAACTTCCCTGCTCGTGTAGCATTCCGAGTAGCCGCCATGATGGACTCACGTACCATTCTTGATCGTTCTGGAGCACAACAATTGATAGGTAAAGGGGATATGCTTTATCTGCAAGGAACAGATCCAGTTCGTGTACAATGTGCATTTGTTGACACACCGGAAGTAGAGCGCATAGCCAATTATATCAGCAAACAACAAGGCTATCCTACTGCATTTGAATTGCCGGAAGTAGAATCGGAAGATGGAGAAGGTGGTGTAGCTGATGTAGATATGACTCGCTTGGACCCGATGTTCCGAGAAGCGGCTGAATTGATCGTTGCACATCAACAAGGTTCAACTTCGCTTATCCAACGCAAGTTCTCCATCGGATACAACAGAGCCGGTCGAATCATGGACCAATTAGAGGTGGCAGGAGTTGTAGGGCCGGCACAAGGAAGCAAGGCCAGAGATGTCCTTTGCGTGGATCTGACCGACTTGGATATGCGTTTGAGCAATATACAACAATAGACAACAAAGTTTGTTAACCAACAAAAACTTACAGATATGAAAAAACTATGTTTTGCTTTACTTGCTTTACTCCTCCCCTACTGCCTTTCCGCCCAAACCGACGGAAAAGCAAAGGAAATTTTGGATAAGGTCATCGACATACTGACCAAAGACGGAGGAGTGCAAATCGACTTTGATGGAACAGAAAATGGCTCTATCATCCTAAAAGGAGAAAAGTTCTACCTGCATAGCGGACAAATACAAAGTTGGTATGATGGAAACACCCAATGGAGTTATGTGACGGATACAGAAGAAGTCAACGTCAGCAACCCCACACAAGAGGAATTGCAAGGTGTCAATCCTTATTTCGTCTTGGTCAACTATCAGGCGAATTTCAATAGCCAATACAACGGCTATAAGAATATAGGGGGAAAGCAAGTGCATGAAATCGTATTGTTTCCAAAGGAAAAAGGAAATGCCGATAAGATTACGCTTCGGGTTTCTAAGCTCCACCACCCTGTATATATTAAGGTAGAGCAGAATCAAAAAACCGTCAGCGAAATCAATGTCAAGTCTTTCCAGAAGCAACCACACATCAACGATCAGGTCTTTCGCTTCAATAAGAGTTTGTTTCCTGATGCAGAGATTATTGATTTAAGATAAATAAGTGAAGAGCTTTTCTTCAAAAGATGAAAAGCTCTTAGAAAAAGTTCAAGAGGTTTAAGAAAACAGTAATAAATAAAAGATAAAATTATGAGTATAGAAAGAGTAAAGTGCCTGATTATCGGTTCAGGCCCTGCTGGCTATACAGCAGCAATTTATACAGGTCGTGCAAACATCAACCCTGTGTTGTATGAAGGAATTCAGCCAGGTGGTCAACTGACCATTACGACTGAAGTGGAAAACTTCCCCGGCTATCCGCAAGGAATCGGTGGAACCCAACTCATGGATGATCTTCGTGCCCAAGCCGAACGCTTTGGCGTGGAAATTCGTACAGGCATCATCACAAAGGTGGATTTCAGCGAACGCCCATACAAACTGACCATTGATGATGAAAAGGAAATCGAAGCTGAAACAGTTATCATTTCGACCGGTGCGTCAGCCAAATATTTAGGTTTGGACGATGAAAAGAAATATGCCGGCATGGGCGTAAGTGCATGTGCCACTTGCGACGGATTCTTCTATCGCAAAAAGGTGGTAGCCGTAGTAGGTGGTGGAGACACCGCTTGTGAAGAAGCCATTTATTTGGCAGGTATGGCAAAACAAGTATATTTGGTCGTTCGCAAACCTTACTTACGTGCTTCTCAAATCATGCAGGATCGTGTGTTGAATCATCCTAATATTCAAGTTTTGTTTGAGCATAATGCGGTAGGACTCTATGGAGAAAATGGCGTAGAAGGCGTTCACTTGGTAAAGCGCAAAGGTGAGCCGGATGAAGAATATTATGATTTGGCTATCGACGGTTTCTTCCTTGCCATCGGGCACAATCCAAATTCAGAAGTTTTCAAGCCCTGGTTAGATACAGACGAAGTAGGCTACATCCTCACAGAAGGTGCGAGTCCACGTACAAAGGTTCCTGGCGTATTTGCCGCCGGAGACGTAGCCGATCCGCATTATCGTCAGGCCATTACAGCTGCCGGAAGCGGATGTAAAGCGGCCATCGAAGCAGAACGTTTCTTGTCGGCCAACGGATTGTTATAATAAAATTTAACGTATAAACGGTAGCTTTTCTGTCTGCCGTTTCGTCTTATAAGTATTTATTAATCAAAACTACAACAAACACCATGATTCTTATGATGAAAAGGTTATTTACCGCCCTTATTTTATTGGGCAGTGTAGTGGTGGCCTCGGCTCAGCAACAGCCTCAAATGCCTCCCATCCCAACCGATCCTAATGTTCGTATCGGAAAATTGGAAAACGGATTGACTTACTACATCCGTCACAATGAATTGCCGGAAAACCGTGCTGATTTCTATATTGCACAGAAGGTTGGCTCTATCCTCGAAGAAGAAAACCAACGTGGGTTGGCTCACTTCCTTGAACACATGTGCTTCAACGGAACTACCCACTTCCCAGGTAAGGGGATTATCAACTACTTGGAAACCATTGGTGTCCGCTTTGGCGAAAACTTGAATGCTTACACTAGCATTGATGAAACCGTATATAACATTGAAAATGTGCCTGTAATCCGCGATGGTATAGTAGATTCTTGTTTACTTATCCTTCACGATTGGGCAAATGACTTGACTCTTGATCCGAAAGAAATTGATAACGAACGTGGAGTTATTCACGAAGAATGGCGTACCGGTCAAGGTGCTATGATGCGTATGTACGACCAAGTCCTTCCAAAGATTTTCGCTGGAAGCAAGTATGGCCATCGCCTGCCTATCGGTACAATTGAAGTTATTGACAACTTCCCTTATCAGGCTCTTCGCGATTATTATGAGACTTGGTATCGTCCAGACCAACAAGGTATTATTGTAGTCGGTGATATAGATGTAGATAAGGTAGAAGCCAAAATTAAGGAAATGTTCTCGGACATCGAGATGCCGGCTAATGCCCCGAAACGTGTGTATGAGCAAGTGCCTGACAATAAGGAGCCGATTGTTGCCATTGCAAAGGATAAAGAACAAGCCAATACGGTGATTTATCTTATGCATAAACATCCGGCTACACCGAACGAAATAAAGAACAACATGGGATATCTGGTTCAGAACTACATGTTTTCCATGATTGCTAATATGCTCAACGCCCGTTTGGAAGAATTGAGACAAAGCGCTGAGCCTCCTTTCATTTATGGAGCAGCAGGAGATAGTGATTTCATCCTTGCCAAGACTATCAAGGCCTTCTTCGGAATAGCTTCCAGCAAAGATGATGGTATTCCAACGGCATTGAGTACATTGGTTCGTGAAATCGAACGTGCCCGCAAGTTTGGTTTCACAGCTTCTGAATATAGTCGTGCAAAAGCTGATTACCTCCGTCAATTAGAATCAGCATACAATGAACGTGAAAAGATAAAGAACGATGCTTATGTATCTGAATGTTTGAATCATTTCATCAACAATGAGCCGATTTTAGGCATAGAGAATGAATATGCCATCATGAATCAGATTGTACCGAACATTCCAGTAGAAGCCATTAACAGCATTCTTCCACAACTGATTAATGATGAAAATACTGTTATCATGGTGTTAGGTCCGGATAAGGAAGGCATGGTTTATCCAACTGAAGAAGAAATCCTGAATGTCTTGAAGCAGACTAAGGCTGAAGACATTACAGCATACGTAGATAAAGTGTCAGATGAACCTTTGATGAAAGAAGCTCCAAAGGCTGGTAAAATTATCAAGACAGAAGAAGGTGCGTTCGGATCTACTGCATTAACTCTTTCCAATGGAGTACGAGTGGTCATAAAGAATACAGATTTTAAAGCAGATGAAATCCGTATGCGTGCATTGAGTCCGGGTGGAACATCGGTATTTGGAACAAAAGAAGCCTTGCAACTGAGAATGTTGAATTCTGTAGCCGGTCTTGGTGGTTTGGGCAACTTCAGCAATGTGGATTTGGAAAAGGTTTTGGCAGGTAAAAAAGCAAGTATAAGTGCATCGGTTAGTGGTTTAAGTGAAGGCTTGAACGGTAGCTGTTCTCCTAAAGATTTGGAAACTCTGTTGCAATTGGTTTATTTGAGCTTTACAGCTCCTCGTATGGACGATGCTGCCTTTGAATCGTTCAAGGCACGTACCAAAGCGGCTTTAGCTAACCAAGAAGCCAATCCAAGTACAGCCCTTTCGGACACATTACAGATGGAAATGTATGGTAATCATCCGATGGCCACCCGAATCAAAGCCGATATGATCGACCAGATAGATTATAATCGTATCATGGAAATGTACAAGGATCGCTTCAAAGAAGCAGGAGACTTTACTTTCTTATTCGTGGGTAACATCAACTTAGAAGAAGCCAAACCGTTGATTGAAACATACCTCGGTGGATTGCCAACCATCAACCGCAAAGAAAACTACCAAGACATTAAGTTGAATATTCGCAAAGGTGTACACAAAAACGTGTTTGAAAAACAGTTGGAAACTCCGAAAGCTACTGTATTGAGCATCATTTCCGGCGATTGCGAATACAATCTGAAGAATAGTTTGCTCATGACCATGCTGAAGCAAACAATGGATATGGTTTACACAGAAACCATTCGTGAGAAAGAAGGTGCATCGTATGGCGTAAGTGTGGCCGGACAGTTGACTCGTGGAATCAAAGACGAAGCTTTGTTCCAAATCTATTTCGACACAGATCCAGCCAAGCGTGAAAAGATGGAGCAGATTGTAATGACAGAACTTCAAAAAGTTGTTAAAGAAGGTCCTCGCCCAGAACATTTGGCAAAGGTAAAAGGATTCTTATTGAAGAAACATCTTGAAAATGCGAAGGAAAACGGATATTGGTTGGGACGTTTAGTCAACTATTATTGGAATAATACCGACATGGATACCAACTATGAAAAATTGGTAAACGAACTGACCGTAGAAGATGTGAAAAACTTTGCAAAGGCATTGATCGATCAGGGTAATATCATTGAAGTAACCATGACTGCTAAAGAAGCAAAATGAATCTCTACAAGATAATCAAACAAAACCAGAAACTGGCAGAGAAGCGGAATCCGGCATTTGACACGAACCGCTTCGCCAAGTTTCTGATGTATTTCATGATTGTATATTGGGCTGCATTATTCCTTTTTATGGGGGTAATGTTGCCCTTTATGTTTGAGGGTTTGGTTCCGAACATGGAGCCTTACCATATCATGAACCAGGGCATTCTTTATGTGATGTTGGCCGACTTTCTGATTCGCTTTATCGGTCAGCCGTCCGTTTCACAAGAAATAAAGCCTTATTTGCTCATGCCCGTCAAGCGAAACAAACTTATCAGTTTGCTTTTGCTAAAGTCGGGGCTGGATAGTTATAATTTCCTTTGGTTCTTTGTGTATGTGCCGTTTGCTTTCCTTACCATCATCCGTTTTTATGGGTTCGGAGGCATGTTCCTATATTTAATAGGTATTTGGTTGGTTTTTGTATTCAACAACTATTGGTATTTGCTTTGCAAGTTGTTGTTGGGCGAAAAAACGCTTTGGTTATTGCTTCCGGTTGCCGTATTTGGTGTGTTAGGAGTAGCCGAATTCTTGTTGGACGGTCTCCCTATCAGCCGATTCACCATGAACTTAGGCGAAGGCTTCATCGAAGGAAATCCACTTAGTTTCTTGTTTATTCTCGCTTGCATCGGCATGATGTTCTTCATCAACCTGAAGCTTCAGCAGAAGATGATTTACAACGAAATCTCCAAGAAGGAAGATACGAAAATCAAGCGTGTATCGGAATATAAGTTCTTGGATAAGTATGGCGAAGTAGGCGAATATCTCCGTTTGGAATTGAAATTGATAGCCCGCAACAAGACGGTTAAAACACAATTCCGTATGGGGTTTATCGTAATGATGGCTTTCTCTTTCTTGGTGGCCTTCACTGATGTCTATGACGGTACGGGCATGATTCGTTTCATCTGCCTGTACAACTATGCCATACTGCCCATCATGACTTTAGGGCAAGTGATGAGCTTTGAAGGAAACTATATCGATGGGCTGATGAGCCGCAAGGAATCCATCTTTAATCTGCTTCGTGCCAAATATTACCTGACCACATGTATCATCGTCATCCCCTTCCTTTTCATGCTGTTTCCAGTATCAAAGGAGAAGATGACTTTACTGATGGCGGTTGCTTATCTGGTATTTGTAATGGGCTTCGTGTTCTTCATGCTGTTGCAATTGGCGGTGTATAACACCCGTACCCTCCCCCTCAATGCCAACTTGATGAAGGGCAACAAGAGCAGTTCAACCGCACAAAGCATTCTGATGGGTTGTACTTTCGGCTTGCCTTTGATAGTTGATTCGATGCTCTCGGCATTCTTACCCGAAGAAGTGGTGCATATCATCCTCATAATAATAGGTATGGGCTTTATGGCTACCCACAACCTTTGGATTAAGAACATCTACCAACGTTTCATGAAGCGTAGATATAAGAATATGGAAGAATTCAGAGCCACAAGATGAGTTATGAGTTTTAAGTGATGAATGATTATGGAAATAAAGATAGAACAACTTAGAAAGAATTTCGGCGAAAAAGTTGCCGTAGACATAGATGGCTATACCATCCATAGTGGAGACATGCTCGGCTTGGTGGGAAACAATGGAGCCGGTAAAACCACTCTTTTCCGCTTGATGCTCGACTTGCTTCAAGCAGATAACGGAAATGTACACATCGGCGAGAACAATGTCAGCGAAAATGAAGACTGGAAAGCACATACAGGAGCATTTATCGACGATGGTTTTCTGATTGATTACCTGACTCCGGAAGAATATTTCCACTTTGTGGGTAAGATGTATGGCATGAAGAAGGAAGAAGTTGATGAACGGGTAGCTCAGTTTGAACGCTTCATGAATGGCGAAGTGATTGGCCACAAGAAGCTTATTCGAGACTATTCGGCTGGAAATAAGCAGAAGATTGGCATTATTTCGGCTATGCTTCACCAACCTCAAGTGCTTATCCTTGATGAGCCGTTCAACTTCCTTGATCCAAGTTCGCAATCCATCATCAAGCATTTGCTGAAGGAATACAATCAGCAGACAGGAGCCACCATCTTGGTTTCAAGCCACAACTTGAATCATACGGTGGATGTTTGCCCGCGCATCGCTTTGATGGAGCATGGACACATCATTCGAGACATTGACAATCAAGATGGTTCGGCTGAAAAGGAATTGGAAGACTACTTTAATGTGAATGTAATGGAATAATACATCAATGTCATTCTTCGCTACACTCTGTTTCGCTTTGAATGGCAACTATGGATTTATGAAACATCTACACTACATCTTATTCCTCTTCCCTCTCCTTCTCGGAAGTTGTCGCACCGCCACTCCTCGCTACGATTATCAGGAGTTGGCGCATGCCTCTCTCCGCTTGGAGGTAGACATCGACATGAAAGACAATCATACCTTGTATGTGGAGTCAGCCAAATGGTTGGGTGTGCCTTATCGAAGTGGTGGAAACGGCAAGCAAGGAGTAGACTGTTCCGGATTCACTTCGGCTATATATAATAAGGTATATGGAAAGAAGCTCGAACGAAATGCCGACGATCAACGGAAGAAGGACTGCCGAAAGGTCAAGAAAGGAAAGCTTCAAGAAGGTGATTTAGTTTTCTTTCATGGCGGTCGGAAGAAAAAGAAAGCCACGCATGTGGGCATTTATCTGAAAGACGGAAAATTCATTCATGCCAGCACACGAAAGGGAGTTATGGTCAGCCGATTGGGTGAGGATTATTGGGAGAAACATTGGCTTTGCGGCGGACGCCCCTAAAGCTTTTAGAAAAAGCTGAAGAGAAATTGAACAAAACAACTTGAGGAATTTTAAAAAGCTAAAGACATGGAATACACCACCTATTTATTTGATTTCGATTATACACTGGCCGACTCCTCGCAAGGGATTGTCATTTGCTTCCAAAATGTTTTGAATCGACATGGATATACCGATATTACGGACACTCAAATCAAACGTACCATCGGCAAGACATTGGAAGAATCCTTCTCCATTCTAACTGGGATTGAAGATGCTGACACTCTTGCTTCCTACAAGAAGGAATACATTCGGGAAGCGGACACTTACATGAATGTGAACACTTTCCTTTTCCCTGAAACTGTTCCCACCCTTACGACATTGAAAGAGAAAGGAGCAAAAATAGGTGTTATATCCACCAAATTCCGCTATCGGCTTAAAGCCGTCCTCGACTTGCATTTTCCAACGGACTTCTTCGACATCATCATCGGCGG
>JAFTSK010000125.1 GCA_017467385.1 Bacteroidaceae bacterium | reverse complement strand
GCTTTATACGAAGAGATGAAACAATATGGTCGCCGCAACATTGCTTGTTTGACCATTGCTCCAACCGGAACTACCAGTTTGATGACTCAAACAACTTCGGGCATTGAACCTGTCTTCATGCCTGTTTACAAACGCAGAAGAAAGGTAAACCCGAACGATCCGCAAGTACATGTAGACTTTGTAGATGAAACCGGAGATGCATTTGAAGAATACATTGTGTACCACCACAAATTCCTCACATGGATGAGGATAAATGGTTTCGATACAGAAAAGCGTTATACTCAAGAGGAAATTGATGCGTTGGTTGCTCAGTCTCCTTATTACAAGGCTACTTCAAACGATGTAGACTGGTTGATGAAGGTAAAGATGCAGGGCAGAATCCAGAAATGGGTAGACCACTCTATCAGCGTTACGATTAATCTTCCGAATGACGTAGATGAAGAATTGGTAAATCGTTTATATGTGGAAGCATGGAAATCGGGATGTAAAGGATGTACTGTCTATCGCGATGGTTCTCGTGCCGGAGTACTCGTATCGACCAAAAGCGAAAACAAGAATACAGTTCCCGTTTGCAAACAACCGGATGTAGTGGAAGTTCGCCCGAAAGTATTGGAAGCAGACGTTATCCGTTTCCAGAACAACAAAGAAAAATGGGTGGCTTTCGTTGGATTGCTTGACGGCCATCCTTACGAAATCTTTACCGGTTTACAAGACGACGAAGAAGGTATCCTCCTTCCAAAATCTGTAACCAGCGGACGTATTATCAAGAATGTAGACGAAGACGGATACAAACATTACGACTTCCAGTTTGAAAACAAGCGTGGATACAAGACAACCATCGAAGGTTTGTCTGAAAAGTTCAACAAAGAATATTGGAACTACGCTAAGCTGATTTCCGGAGTGCTTCGTTGGAGAATGCCAATAGACCGCGTTATCAAGTTGGTTGACTCTTTGCAATTAGACAGCGAAAACATCAACACTTGGAAAAACGGTGTAGAACGCGCACTTAAGAAATACGTTATCGACGGAACGAAAGCCGAAGGACAGAAATGTCCTAATTGCGGACAAGAGACCTTAGTTTACCAGGAAGGTTGTCTGATCTGCAAGAATTGTGGAACTTCCAGATGCGGTTAATTAAATAATGTACCTTACTAAATCTATATAAAACGAAAAGCTCCTTTGTCAACTTATCATGAGAAAGGAGCTTTTTCATCCTAACCATGAAAGCAACAGACATGTACATCCAGTTAAAAGGAATCCAACTATATGCCTATCATGGCGTGCTTCCTCAAGAAACAAAAGTTGGAGCCTACTTTTACATTGACTTAAAACTTAAAACAGACTTTAGTCAGGCAGCTCAGACTGATGAGCTGGCAGGAACAGTAAGTTATGCAGACATCTATCAGGCCGTAAAAGCAGAGATGGAAATTCCTTCCAAACTTTTAGAGCATGTATGCCAACGAATCGCCACACGAATTTTCAAGGAGTTTGCCAGCATTGAAGAAATAGAAATCAGTCTCTTTAAAGAGAATCCACCCATGCAAGCACAAGGAAAGAGAATTGGAGTGGAAGTTCATTACATCCGATAAGACCACTTACATCAAGTGAGAATGCCACTCACAACCAACAAACGAACCAGTAGCAACACAACCACTCCAAATAAAACAACAATCAAGGAGATATGTCTTCGGACTTTCACATGCCACAAAACCAAAGCAAATAACACATACAGCAAAAACACTTCCCACCGGCTCATTTCCGTCCAAGAGATGGTGGCGTATGGCAAACGACTAACATGTTCTGCAACCTCATTCAACACAAGAACTTGCTTGTCCAAAATCCATACAAGCCATGCAAAAGGCTTGATAAAGATAGCCACAAGAGCCAACAAAGCACAAACATAAATAATCAAAGGCACCCAGATGGCTACTATCAGATTGGCCAAAAGGAAATACACCGAGAAAGTCGAAAAGTAATACATCACCAAAGGAGCTGTTCCCAACTGAGCCGCCAAAGATACAGAAACGGTTCCCCATCCCCATTTAGCTATCCAACTTTTTGTTCTCCACCTTTTATATATGACAGGGTAAAACAATAATATGGAAGCTACGGCAATAAAGGACAACTGAAACCCAACATCAAATAAATAGAAAGGATTATACAACAACATAAAGAATGCCGCAATCGCCAACGTGTTCATTGACAAAACCCGACTCCCCATGAGTTTGCCTAATTCCAACAACATACACATGATAACCGCTCGAACAACCGAAGCCTCCAATCCGGCAATGAAAGCAAAACTCCATAAAAGAACCGTAGAAAGCAACCATTTTAACCGACGTAACCCTTTGGTTCGTTCCAACGGTCTCAACAAAAAATCCAACAACAACCAAACAATCGCTATATGCAAACCGGACAAAGCAAGGACATGAGCTATCCCTGCGGTAGAATAGGCCGTTCGTGTTTCAGCATCCAATTCCATTTTAGCCCCAACGGTCAAGGCGGCCAAAACCGGCAGTTGCTCCTCTCCGATTCCCCATTCTTTATAAGAGTTAACAATGCGATTTCTTATTTGCAAGGCTTTCTGCTTCAGACTTAAGCAAGGCTTTTCTTGAGCAATCGTCCAACGCCCGGAAGAAATGAACGATGTACCACTGATTCCCTGGTGAAGCAAATAGCTGGCATAGTCAAAATCTCCTGAAAGGTTTGTACGAGTGGGTGGGGCGATTTGAGCTTGAAAAAGAAGCCGGTCTCCCATCTTAATTTCGCGAGAAAGGCTGTCTTTCCATACATAAAGGAGTACATTTCGTTCGTTTAGTCTAACCTTACATTGCATCGTTCGCTTCTTTTCCACAGGAGTCTCCTGCACAACTCCGCTATAATACATTTTCTCCGAAGGCCATTCTACCTTTACTTGTTGCCATTTCTGCAAAAACAAGAAGTTGCCCAACAGAAACATAAAAAACATCACGCCAAAGCCAAACATCCATCGACATTCAAATTTTCGTAGAAACAGCAGCCCACCTAATAGGATAAATAGAGCAAACAAGGCGTATGCTACCCAAGTCAAGGATAAAAGTTCATGGAAATATTCGGCAAAAAACACTCCGGTTGCCAACGGAATGACCAACCGGAGTATGGGATAAGTTTTCAAATTAGAATCACAAATTACAAATTCTTCAACTGGTGTATCATCTCAACCATATCAGGAGCCTTAAACACAGCATTTCCGGCAACCAACACATCAGCTCCGGCATCCACCAACAATTTACCTGTTTCCAAGTTTACCCCACCGTCAATCTGAATCAACGCTTTGGAACCTGTTTTATCGACCAATTCACGACATTCTCTCAGTTTGTTCAATGTCTGTGGAATAAACTTCTGTCCGCCAAATCCCGGATTCACACTCATCAGCAACACCATATCCAAATCGGCTACAATGTCTTTCAACAATGCCACCGGAGTAGCCGGATTCAACGTTACTCCTGCCTTCATTCCTGCATCCTTGATTTGTTGCACCACACGATGCAAATGGGTACATGTCTCATAATGCACATTCATCATCATGGAGCCTAAGTCCTTGACCTCCTTGATAAACTTTTCCGGTTGTACAATCATCAGATGTACATCAAGAGGCTTAGTACATTTTTCGGCCACATACTTCAGCACAGGAAACCCAAAAGAGATGTTCGGAACAAACACGCCATCCATAACATCAATATGCAACCAATCGGCTTCACTACGGTTTATAGCATCAAGATCGGCCTCCAAATTCAAGAAATTCGCCGACAACAAAGACGGAGATATGATAGGTTTGCTCATAAGTGTATTAAGTTATTAATTTTCAGATACGACAAAGATACGAATACTTATTGAGATTCAAAAGAAGATTCTTTAAAATGTCATCCAACAAACCTACATAATCTTTTCCCATTTTACACGTCCTTTCATTTCTTTATCGTATATTTGCAGACAAACCTTCAAAATTCTAATCATGAAAAAGCAAAAGAACTTATTCATTGCCTTGTTTGCACTGATTATTGCATGTACATTCGCATCCTGCTCTTCCAAAAGCGTGCAGGAAACACCCCAAAGAATTTCCTTGTTTGAAATGGGCGAAGCCGGTTCTCAATATTATCGTATTCCGGCTTTAGTCAAAGCGAAAGACGGCGCACTCGTTGCCATTGCCGACAAGCGCGGAAGTGCATTAGGCGATTTACCAAACGTGATTACCATTGTTTCCAAGCGAAGTACAGACGGCGGAAAGACATGGAGTGATATGGCCATTGTTGCACAAGGCGATACTGTGGCTCAATGTGGCTATGGCGATGCTGTGGTGATGGCCGATGAAGTTAACGGAAACTTAGTAGCTGTATTCTCGGGCAACAATGGTTTGTGGCATTCCAACGAAGCCAATCTTATCCGTACTTATTCGGCTATTAGCAAAGACAACGGAAAATCATGGGAGCCGGTGGTAGATATTACAGAACAAGTCTACGGTGGAGTTTATGGAACCAACACCCGTCATGGCTTATTTACCGGTTCTGGAAGCGGCATTCAGCTGAAGCATGGCAAACACGCCGGTCGTTTGATGCTTGTAGTGGCCGCCCGTAACGACGCTTCATGGGGAGGAACCTTGAGTAACTATGCCATCTATTCCGATGACGGCGGCCAGTCTTGGCATGCTTCAAAGAACGCTGCTTGCACCAATGGCGATGAAGCCAAAGTGGTAGAGTTGAGCAATGGCAACGTACTCATGAGTATCCGCAACCGTAACAAAGGTCATCGACTCTTCTCCACTTCGACCGATGGCGGAGAAACATGGAGTGAACCACAGTTGAACACAACCATTCTCGATCCGGCATGCAATGGCGACATCATTGCTTATACACACAACGGAGCCAACTATTTGCTTCATTCTCTTCCGGCAAGTCCGACCACACGCGAGCATGTAACCGTTTATGTAAGTTCGGACAACGGAGCAACCTGGAGTGCCAAGCGAAGAATTTACAACGGATATTCGGCTTATTCATCTTTGCAAGTTTTGGATGACGGCACTATCGGCATCATCGTTGAAGAAGGAAAGTGGGATGGCGGCCTTCCGGGAGAAGATGGATTTAATTTAGGCTACTATCGCTTTACTCTTGACTGGTTGCTGGCCGGAAACGAAATTCTGCCTTCGGTTGAATAAACACCTTATAAAATACACTTTTATCCCCCCTGAAAAACTCTTTGGAGAACGACCAAACTCTCCAAAGAGTTTTCTTTCATTGTCCAAAGAGAATTTTTAAAAGTTCTAAGGGCAATAATCCGTTCGACTATGTCCTTTAATTTTTTCGTTTATTTTTTAGGCTGAAAAGGGTAAGAATCAAATAAAATCCTTTACTTTTGTATTATTATAATTCATAATACGAGAAAAGCATGTTGACTCAGATTATTAACGGTAGTGTTTTTACACCACAGGGTTGGATTGAAAACGGTTCAGTCTTGATAAGAGACAATAAGATTTTGGAAGTAACAAACTGTGATTTGGCTGTCGAAGGTGCCGAACTGGTCGATGCCAAAGGATTGTTCATTGTTCCGGGGTATGTTTGTATGCACGCACATGGCGGTGGAGGACACGACTTCACCGAAGCCACAGAAGAAGCTTTCCGCAAAGCAGTGGAAGCCCATCAGAAACATGGTGCAACCAGTATTTTCCCGACTATGTCTTCTTCCACGTTTGACAACATCCGCAAAGGAACAGCTGTCTGCGAGAAGTTGATGGCCGAAAAAGACAGTCCGATACTTGGCTTGCATTTGGAAGGTCCTTACCTCAACCCGAAGCGTGCCAGCGATGAATTTGGCGACAAGCTATGCGAACCTAATCCGGATGATTACAAGACCTTGTTGGAATCCACGAATTGTATCAAGCGTTGGGATGCTTCTCCCGAAATACCCGGGGCCTTAGAGTTTGCTCGTTATTTGAAGTCAAAAGGAATCTTGGCAGCCATCACTCATACAGAAGCCGAATATCCGGAAGTGAAAGCAGCCTTTGAAGCCGGATTTACACATACTGCGCATTTCTACAACGGTATGCCGGGCTTCCACAAATGTCGTGAATATAAATACGAAGGTACAGTAGAAAGTGTTTATTTGGTAGACGACATGACCATCGAACTGATTGCCGACGGCCGACACTTACCGAATACCATTTTGAACTTGGCCTATAAAGTAAAGGGAGTGGAAAAGACTTGTTTGGTAACTGCTGCTTTGGCTTATGCTGCTGCCGACCCAAGCGAAATCAACAATCCGAACATTGTTGTGGAAGATGGCGTTTGCAAGAGCAAAGACCACGCCCAGTTGGTAGGAAGTATTGCCACAATGGACGTATTGGTGAAGAACATGGTTAAAGCCGGCGTACAGTTGGAACATGTACTCCGCATGGTTTCGGAAACTCCTGCCCGATTGATGAACGTGTACGATCGCAAGGGTTCTTTGGAAAGAGGAAAAGATGCCGACATTTTGATTATCGACGGAAAGCAGAATGTTCGTGCCATTTGGACAATGGGCAAGTTAGTGGAAGGCTCCAATACGTTATTCAAGAAGTAAGCCTATGAACGAAAGTTTGAGGGAAGAAATAAAAAAAGCATGTGAGGTGTTACAAAAAGGTGGGGTAATTCTTTACCCCACCGATACCGTTTGGGGCATCGGTTGCGATGCTACCAACGAAGACGCTGTTAAAAAGGTCTATGAAATCAAGCGACGCACAGACAGCAAAGCCATGTTAGTCTTGGTAGACAGCGATGTGAAGGTAGATTATTACGTGCAGGATGTACCGGAAGTAGCTTGGGATTTGATTCAATACACCACCAAACCGCTTACCATCATTTACGACGGGGCGCGTAACTTGGCTCCAAATTTATTGGCCGAAGACGGAAGCGTGGGCATTCGGGTTACTTCCGAAGAGTTCTCCAAACAACTTTGTTTCCGGTTCCGTAAAGCCATTGTCTCTACATCGGCTAACATCAGCGGTCAACCGGCTCCTGCCGCATTCTGTGAGATACAGGACGAAATCAAACAATCGGTAGACTACATCGTAGGCTATCGACAAAACGAACCCGCCAACGCCAAGCCATCAAGCATTTTGAAGTTGGGCAAAGGAGGCGTGGTCAAAATTATCAGAGAATAAAGAGTAAAAGCAATGAGTGTTTTCCCGGAAGAGAAGAAAAGCCTTCTGCAACGTTTCAACGAGTGGCGTGAGAAGAAGATAAGTTTAAAACAGTTTGTACTGATTCTGAGCTTTATAGTTGGTATCCTCACAGCCTTAGCCGCATGTTTGTTAAAGCATTTGATAGAGTGGATCAAGGAATTCTTGACCGAGAATTTCGATATTACGGGGGTAAACTGGCTCTACCTGGTTTATCCGGTCATCGGTATTTTCCTGACGGGGCTGTTTGTTCGCCATGTAGTAAAAGACGACATCAGTCATGGGGTAACTAAAATCCTGTATGCCATCTCACGTAGGCAGAGCCGCATCAAACGCCACAATACTTGGTCGTCATTGATAGCGAGCGCTATCACTATCGGCTTCGGGGGTTCAGTAGGAGCAGAAGCTCCGATTGTGCTGACCGGTTCGGCCATTGGTTCCAACTTGGGTAGCATTTTCCGTTTGGAACATCGTACTTTGATGTTGTTGGTAGGTTGTGGGGCAGCCGGAGCTGTATCGGGCATCTTCAAAGCTCCCATTGCCGGTCTGGTCTTTACGCTTGAAGTGTTGATGATAGACTTGACAATGGGTTCCTTACTTCCTTTATTGGTTTCTTGCGTAACGGCAGCTACTGTGTCTTATTTGCTTACAGGTACGGAAGCCATGTTTGAGTTTCACATGGACCAACCTTTCCTAATGGAACGTATTCCGGCAGTTATGTTATTGGGTATCCTTTGCGGATTAGTTTCTCTCTACTTCACTCGTGCTATGAACTGGTTTGAGAACATCTTCCGAAGATATAGTAACCCGTACATTAAACTAATGATAGGAGGCGCTTTGCTAAGTATTCTTATCTTTTTGTTCCCACCGCTTTATGGGGAAGGTTATGACACCATCGGCTTATTGCTAAACGGAACCAATGCGCAGGAATGGGATACCGTCATGAACAACTCTATCTTTTATGGTGATGGTGGTTTGCTGTTGCTTTACTTGTCGTTGATTGTTTTGTTCAAGGTATTTGCGACGACTGCGACCAACGGAGGTGGCGGTTGTGGGGGAACCTTTGCTCCAAGTTTGTTTTTAGGCTGTATCACAGGATTTGTCTTTGCCCATTTTTGTAACGGATATGCACTTGAGCCTATCATTTCCGACGCTTTACCCGAAAAGAACTTTGCTTTGTTGGGTATGGCGGGGCTGATGTCAGGGGTTATGCACGCCCCACTTACCGGTGTGTTCTTGATTGCAGAGTTAACCGGTGGATATGACCTCTTCCTTCCTTTGATGATGGTATCCGTCAGTGCCTATCTGACCATTATCATCTTCGAGCCACACAGCATTTACTCCATGCGTTTGGCCAAGAAAGGGGAATTACTTACTCACAACAAAGATAAATCCGTATTAACCTTAATGGATATAGAAAGCGTAGTAGAGACCGACTTCCAGAAGGTACTCCCCGACATGGACTTGGGAGCTATGGTGCAAGTCATATCCAAAGCCCGACGAAACATGTTTCCTGTGGTCGACGGACGTGGTATGTTGTTAGGAGTAGTGGTATTGGACGACATACGTAACATCATCTTCCGCCAAGAGTTGTATCACCGGTTTACCGTTAATCGCTTTATGACAACACCCCCGACACGCATCAACATCGACGACTCAATGGAAGATGTCATGAAGAAATTCGATGAGACAAAAGCTTGGAATCTACCGGTTATTGATAGCGTAGGAAAATACAAAGGCTTCTTATCAAAGTCCAGAATATTGAACTCTTAT
>JAFTSK010000124.1 GCA_017467385.1 Bacteroidaceae bacterium | reverse complement strand
TTCCGTCCTTGTTTGCGGTTGCAAAGGTAACTCTTTTTTTTGAATACAAAAAGAATTTGCTATATATTTTGATAAAATTTTGCCAGTTCAAAAAAATATCCTACCTTTGCAACCGCAAACAAGAAATGATGGTGCCATAGCTCAGTTGGTAGAGCCAAGGACTGAAAATCCTTGTGTCCCCGGTTCGATTCCTGGTGGCACCACCACTAAAAATCAAGCAGTTACAGTCAAAAGCAACTGCTTTTTTCGTTTCTATATAGCTTCCTTTCGCATGATTTACAGCAATTTGTGTAAACTGGGGTGTAAACCAACACTCGTTTTACTCCAAAGTTAAACTGAGAGTTAAACCGAAAATGATATTAAATATTGATTTGTTATCCCATTTTTCCTGTTAGATAAGCTTTAGTACGTTCGTCTTTGGGATTACTAAACATCTTATCGGATTCGTCGTATTCAATCAACTCACCCAGATACATGAACATGGAACGAGAAGAAATACGTTTTGCCTGCCCCATATTATGTGTAACAATAAGGATAGTAACCTCGTCTTTCAGTTGTACTAATAGTTCTTCAATATGCTTAGTGGCAATCGGATCAAGGGCTGAGGTTGGTTCGTCCATTAGTAAAACGTCTGGTTTCATGGCCAATGCTCGTGCTATACAAAGCCGTTGTTGCTGGCCGCCTGAAAGGAAAGTGCCTTTTTTGTTCAATACATCTTTTACTTCTTCCCAAAGTGAAACATTTCGCAAACTTGTCTCTACGATTTCTTCTTTTTCGCTTTTAGAAAGGCGGATACCATTCAGCATGAATCCGGCTAAGACATTTTCGGAAATACTCATTGTAGGGAAAGGGGTTGGGCGTTGGAATACCATCCCAATCCGACGACGCACATCAATAGGTTCCATCGCTAAAATATTTCTTTCATTCAGTAAGATTTCACCTTCGACTCGAATGTTCGGATAAAGTTCATGCATTAGGTTAGCAGCACGAAGAAGTGTACTTTTTCCACAGCCCGAAGGTCCCATGATAGCCGTAATTGTGTTTCGTTCAACGATTGCCGATACATGTTTAACGGCCATTGTATTACGTGTATAAGAGACACAGACATCTTTAAATTCTATAATTGGTTTTATGATTTCCATTTTCTTGCTAATGTTTTGGCAATGATATTCAAGACTAATACAAATACTAAGAGAAAAAGAGAAGCTCCCCAAATGAGTTCTTGTAAGTTAGGATCGTTAAAAAATTCCCAAATCAATAAAGGTACGGCAGCTATCGGCTTATCAACGTCCCAACGGATAAGCGAACAACCCAAAGCGGTAAACATCAAAGGAGCAGTTTCGCCAATGACACGTGAAATGGCCAGAAGTACTCCAGTAAAGATACCCCCAAAAGCGGCAGGAAGTTGTACTTTCAATACGACTCGTGCGTAATTTCCACCTAAAGCCAATCCGGCTTCCTTTAAAGAAGAAGACAAAATCTTCATGGTTTCTTCCGTCGAACGAATGATAAGTGGAAGCATCATAATGAACAATGCTACGCTACCGGCAATGGCTGAGTATCCTCTCATGGGTACAACCACCCAAATGTAAGTAATAATACCGATAATGACCGAAGGCGTGCCTTGCAGTAAATCGGTCAAATAACTCACGATAATAGCAAAACGTTTCTTGTTGTTTTCTGCCAAATAAATTCCACAAAGAATCCCGACAGGAACAGCAACGGCGGTAGCCATGCCGAGCATGAGCATTGTTCCTATGATGCCATTGGCTATACCACCTGGAATAGTCTCACCCGCAGCAACCGCTTTCATGGCTTTGAAAGCAGTAGGAGTAGGTTCGGTAAAGAACTCCCAACTGAATTGTTGCCAGCCTCGTAGTAAAACTTCTCCTAAGATGGCAAGCAAAGGTACAGCTGTAAGTCCGGCAAATAAGCAGACACTTCCATATACAAGGCGGTTGGTCCAAAGACGATGTTTCAGATGATTGGTTTGTATCATAATTTTATACAATTCTTGCACGTTTGATTAAAAACTTCCCTATCATATTGATAATGGCAGTAATGAGAAACAACATCAACGCAATGGCGATAAGGGATGACAAGCGTAATCCATCGGCTTCTCCGAATTGATTGGCAATAATACTTGCCATCGTATTACCTGTGTCGACCAAAGAACCCGGCATTTGGTTCGTATTGCCTATTAGCATGGTTACAGTCATCGTTTCGCCTAAAGCCCGACCAATAGCCAAGATGTAAGATGAGAAAATCCCCGAACCTGCTACTGGAAACACAACGTATCGAACGACTTCAGCTCGGGTAGCTCCCAGACTATAAGCTCCTTCTTTTAAGTCGGCAGGCACCATTTTAATGAATTCCGCACTTAGCGATGCAGCGTATGGCACAATCATAATGGCCAAAACCAATGCGGCAGTAAGAATTCCAGATCCTTGTGGAGAGATGCCCAACTCCATAATTAATGGACGAAGAGTGTAGAATCCCCACAACCCATAAATGATGGAAGGAATACCAGCCAATAAGTCGGTTACGGTGCTGAGAACCTCTGCCATACGGGTTCCTTTGAAATACTCTCCAACAAAAAGAGATACAGGTAAGGAAAAAGGAATACAAAACAACAAGGCTAATAGCGTAGTAAGCAATGTGCCGGTAATAAAAGGTAATGCTCCATAATGTTCATTTCCTGGGGTGTAACTCCATTCGTCTGAGAATAAAAATTCAAAGAATCCGAAATGGCTAAGGGCTTCGGAAGCATCGGTCGTGAGGGAAAGAATGACTCCCCCACAAACGATAGGCATAACCAATGCTGCCGCTAAAAGCGTTGTCCGAAAAACTTTATCATTCATGGGTAAGAGGTTTTCCGTTGAATGTTACACCCTGAAGATTTCGAAGACTTAGTTCAACCGCCTTTTGAGGTAGCGGTGCGTAATGTACCTCAGAGGTAATTTGTTGGGCTTGGTCGCTTAGGAAATATTGAAGCAAGTCGAGGGTTGCCTGCGCTTGCTCTTCTGAACGCTTGGCATACTTTTGTTCTTTATAGATGATAATCCAAGTAAAACAACTGATAGGATAAGCCCCTGTTGCCGATGAGTTGGTTATCGAAGTACGCGTGTCGGCAGGAATCTCGCCAGAAGCCGCGGCCGAGATACTTTCGGCGGTCGGCTTGACTATTTCACCGTTGACATTCATCAAGGAGGCATACGGAATACCTTGTGCAAAGGCATATTCAGAACCGACATATCCGATGGAATGAGCCGTCTGAGCAATAACACCGGCCACTCCCGGATTCCCTTTGGCGGCTTGGCCGATGGGGAAGTTGACAGACTTTCCTGCACCATAAGTGCTCTTCCAATGTTCGCTTACCTTACTTAGATAGTCTGTAAAAACAAAGGTTGTTCCACTTCCGTCTGAACGGAATACAGGAATAATCTCTGCGTTCGGCAGATTAATCTCTTTGTTTAAGTCTTGGATGCGTGGATCGTTCCATTTACGGATGTTGCCAGCAAAGATGTCAGCCACAACACCTCCTGAGAGATTTAGTTCGGCTACGCCTGGTAAGTTGTAGGCCAAGACAACGGCTCCCATACAGGTTGGCACGTGAATAACCGCTGGCATTTCTGCCATTTCCTTATCACTGAGATAGGCATCGCTTCCGGAAAAATCTACGATTTCATCGCGAAGATTACGCACTCCGCCGCCACTTCCAATGCCGCCATAGGCCACAACATCTCCGTTCTCGTTGGAAAAATTTTCAAAGATGACATTGTAGAAAGGAAGAGGAAAAGTAGCGCCGGCTCCCGATAGTTCGACTGCATCACGCCCTTCTTCAGTAGTCTTTTTCGTATTCTTACATGAAATAAGTGCAAACATCATTATTGCACCGAATAAAAAAACATTCAGTTTTTTCATCTCTTTTGCTTTTAGATTATATAAATATAACAAGTGCTAATAAAAATTGGTTTTATCAGACGGTGCAAAAGTAGAGGAAATGTGTTACAGAAAAATGTCGTAAGAATTACGCTTTTGTGAAAGGAAGGTTACAAAAATGTTACATAAAAAGAGACTACATCATAGCAGACGATGTAGCCTCTTTGGATATTAAAGACCGAAATAACAACTTACATAACCCATGTAACGGTTGTCTGCCCCGTTGGCTTTCGGAATGTTCATACGGAAATTAGGGGCAATCTTTACGTATTTACCTAATTTGAACTGAAGACCGGCCAAGATTGCCGACTCGTCTTTTGCTTCATTCCAGTCGTCTTTGGATGAAAGGTTGTCGTAGCGGGCATAAATCTCTGCCTTCTTGTTTAGTTTGGTTGAACCGTAAATGGAAAAGCCATACAAGTCATTGCCTTTGACATTGCCATCATTCTTATAAAGGTTGTATTCCGCACCTAACGAGAAGCCTTCTCCTTTATATCCGATGAAAGTAGCCAAGTTTTGCTTGTCTTCTTTTGTATCATCAGCTCCTTCATTCAAACCGTAGTAGATACGCATGGAAAGTCCTTTGACGGGAGTAAGAGTAGCTCCTAAACCATACATCAGACCATCGTTCTTTTGAATCTTTTTATAGCCTTCACCGTTTACAACAATCGCATCGGCGGTCAGCCAATCGGCCAGCTTATAGGATGCTGAAACACCTAAGTCTGCACTGCTTCCAAACTTATATTGATCTTGGAAGGACTTCATGATGTAGCGATAGCCCCAGAATTTTTCCTGCATATTGAACTGGATGGTCGAAATCAAACCACCTGTCAAAGTCAGTTTGCCTGTCTTCCAACTGATTTGGGCGTTCTTGATATAGGCGATTCGGTGGTAGTCGTTCACGTCATCCGACTGGCCGATGTCCATCACACCTTTGACCTGAAGACCTTTGCCGAGGTCGTATTGATAACCTAAATAACTACGATCGAGTTCAAATCCGCGATCGTCATTTTGTTGTCCGAACCCGGAATGGAAATTTCCAAAAACTTGAATGATAGCCTTTCCTTTAGGAGAAGTAGATTCTTGTGCAAAACTTGAAGCGCAAAAGCAAGCCATGATAATGGCGAAAATAACATTTCTTCTTTTCATATTTATTATGAGGAGTAGATTAAAATTGCAAAAGTACAATGTTCTTGTTACAATATGATTACAAACGGACATATTTCTCAAAAAAGCTTTTCATCTTTAGACAATTTCCTTTTTCATGATGTCTTGAATGACTAAGCCTGCAATGGTGAATCCAAAGATAGCCGTAATATGAGCCATTGTGCCATTGGTGTGTATCTTGGCGGCATGCCAATCGTTGCCTTGCTCTTGTCCATCAGCCAACGGACTCCCTTTTTCTTTACAAATGCATTGGTCTGTGCCACACAAAGAGGGAATGCCCTGATTTTCCAATAACTCCTCGCTATAAACGCATTTGAACTTCTTAGCGGGGAATGTCTTGTTTTTCTTGAATTTGCGGCGAAGGGCGGCGGCCAACGGACATCCTTTGACTTTCCAAAACTCAGCCACATCTATCTTTAGAGGATCCATTTTAAGGGCAGCGCCCATCGAAGAAAAGAAAGTGGCCTTTGTTTCACAAGCATGACGAATAAGGGCGGCCTTGTTTTCCAAACTATCAATCGCATCAATGATATAGTCGTATGTTTCAAGTTGGAAGCTCTCGGCCGTTTCTGCACAATAAATCTGTTGGAGGGCATTTATCTCTGCGGTCGGATTGATGGAAAGCAAACGTTTTTTAAGGGCTTCTACCTTCACTTGACCTACCGTTTCGGTGGTAGCCATCAACTGGCGATTGATATTCGTGATGCACACTCTATCTGAGTCGACAATCGTCAGATGTTGAATGCCCGAACGAATCAGGCTCTCTGCACACCAACTTCCTACGCCTCCTACTCCGAAGATGATGACACGAACATCTTTTATTTGTTTAAAGACCTCATTCCCTACTAAAAGTTCTGTACGTTTGAAAATTCCTTTCTCGATTCCCATAATAAAACTTATATTTTGGGCGAAATTACACTTTTTTTTCCTCATATTCATGGATTTGTGTATATTTGTCGAAATAATGAATTAAAACCTTTTTTCTATATGAAAATATCTCTTATTCCAGCGTTGGCGCTGGTTCTTTCGTTGGGTGCATGTGTATCTGCCCCGTCAACGAAGCCTGCTGTTGATTACACGCAAGAAGTGAATCCTTTTATTGGCACAGATTTTACCGGCAATACATATCCGGGGGCGCAAGCTCCATTTGGCATGGTGCAGTTGAGTCCGGACAATGGTTTGGCCGGTTGGGACCGCATCTCCGGCTATTTCTATCCGGACAGCACAATTGCCGGATTCAGCCATACACACTTGTCTGGAACGGGTGCAGGCGACTTGTACGACATTTCTTTTATGCCTGTAACTTTGCCCTACAACGAGAGTGCAGAAGGCGGATTGGGCATTTACTCCAAGTTTGACCATGCCGATGAGAAAGCCTCAGCCGGTTATTATCAAGTGATGTTGAAAGATTACCATATAAATGTAGAATTAACGGCTACTCCTCGTTGTGGAGTTCAACGATATACATTCCCGAAAGCCGAATCAATGGTTGTCTTGAATTTGAAGAAGGCAATGAATTGGGATTTTACGATGGACTCTCAGATTGAGATTGTCGATTCTTGCAACATTCGCGGCTATCGTTTCTCGGAAGGTTGGGCCAGAGGACAGAAAGTATATTTTGCCACTCGCTTCTCTCGTCCATTTAAAGCCGTAGAGGTCGACAAGGCAGAAATCAAGCTAAAGGGTGAAAACGTGGGCAACTCCAATGTGGCTCGCTTCTACTTTGATACGGAAGAAGGCGACCAACTTATTGTAGCAACTGCTTTGTCGGGCGTAAGTGTAGAAGGAGCAACTGAAAACTTGAATGCAGAGGCTCCTCACAATGATTTCGACAAGTATGTAGCAGAGACAAAGGCTGATTGGAACAACCAATTAAATACGATAGAAGTTGTGGGCGGAAATGCTGATGACCGCATGAATTTCTATACGGCCTTGTATCACACCATGATTGCTCCAACTATTTATAGTGATGTAGACGGCAAATATTACGGACCGGACAAGAAAGTCCATCAAGCCGATGGTTGGGTAAATTACAGCACATTCTCCTTGTGGGACACATTCCGCGCGGCTCATCCGTTGCTTACTTACACCCAACCGGAACGAGTGAATGACATGATTAAGTCCTTCATTGCTTTCTATGAGCAGAACGGCCGTTTGCCGGTGTGGAATTTCTGGGGAAGTGAGACAGACATGATGATTGGCTATCATGCTGTGCCTGTCATTGTGGATGCGTATTTGAAAGGCATCGGCGATTTTGATGCCGAAAAAGCATTAGAAGCATGTGTAGCGACGGCTAATATTGACGAATATCGAGGCATTGGCTCTTATAAGAAGAAAGGCTATATCCCTTACGATGTCGTGGATAAGTATAATTCAGAAAACTGGTCGTTGTCTCGCACATTGGAATATGCGTTCGATGATTATTGTATTGCAGAAATGGCTCAAAAGATGGGCAAAACAGCCTTAGCTGATGAATTCTACAAACGTTCCCAGAACTATCGCAACGTATATAATCCGGCTACCGGCTTCATGCAACCGATAGACGACAAAGGCATCTTCCAACCGAACTTCAATCCGGATGAATATACGGCTCACATCTGCGAAAGCAATGCCTGGCATTATTTCTGGTCGGTTCAGCAAGATGTCAAGGGTTTGATTGCCTTGACAGGTGGGCAGGACAAATTTGCGGCCAAGTTGGATAGTATGTTCACCTACATTCCTGCCGGTAACGAAGAACTTCCTATCTTCAGCACAGGCATGATTGGTCAGTATGCACATGGCAACGAACCAAGCCATCATGTCATTTACCTTTATAATAAGGTTCGCCAGCCCTGGAAAGCACAAAAATACGCGGCTCAAGTGATGCATGAATTGTATTTCAATGCTCCTGCAGGTCTTTGTGGAAATGAAGACTGTGGTCAGATGTCGGCTTGGTATGTATTTAGTGCAATGGGGCTTTATCCGGTCAATCCGGTCAGCGGAGAATATGAAATCGGCACACCGCTTTTCCCTGAAACTCGTGTGAACCTTGCCAACGGAAAGACCTTTACAATCTTGGCTCCGAACGTGAGTAGGGAAAATATCTATATTCAACGTGTAAAAGTAAATGGCAAGCCTTACGATAAGAGTTACATTACCCATCAGCAGATTATGGAAGGTGCAACTGTTGAGTTTGAAATGGGAAGCCAACCAGGAGAAATATGGTATTAAAAGAATCATCAATCAAAAATCATCAATCAAATATGAAGAAAGTAATTTTAGCAGTAGTGGCGTTTGTCGGTATGCTTACCAGTTGTGGCACACAGACGGATGCCGTACATGATTCCGTAGGAACGGATTACACACAATACGTGAATCCACTTATGGGTACACAGTCAAGCTTTGCGCTTTCAACCGGAAATACTTATCCGGCCATTGCAATGCCCTGGGGAATGAATTTCTGGACTCCTCGTACCAATCGAATGGGAGATGGTTGGCAATATACTTATGATGCTCACAAAATCTATGGTTTTGAACAGACACACCAACCGAGTCCCTGGATCAATGACTACGGTCAGTTCTCTTTGATGCCGGTAACCGGTAAGGTAGAATTAGATGAAGGCAAGCGAGCAAGTTGGTTTTCTCACAAAGGAGAGATAGCCATGCCCCATTATTATAAGGTATATCTGGCAGATTATGATGTTGTAACAGAAATGGCTCCAACGGAACGTGCGGCCATGTTCCGCTTTACGTTTCCTGATGCGGACTCGTATGTAGTGATTGATGCTTACGACCGCAATTCTTCCATCAAAGTCATTCCGGAAGAAAACAAGATTGTAGGTTATACGACTCGTAATAGCGGTGGTGTTCCCGATAATTTCAAGAATTACTTTGTGGTAGAGTTTGACAAACCGTTTACTTATACAGCCACTTTTTCCAATGATGTCAAGCCCGCTAAGCCAGACGCAAACGTACCTGTAACCTTGAAGGAAGGTCAGTTGGAACAAACTGATTTTCATACAGGAGCTGTTATTGGATTCAAGACCAATAAGGGAGAGAAAGTACATGCTCGTGTAGCTTCTTCATTTATTAGTCCAGAACAAGCCGAGTTAAACTTGAAGGAATTGGGAGATGATAATTTTGACACAGTCGTAGAAAAGGGAAAAAATAAGTGGAACGAAGTATTGGCTAAAGTAGATGTAGAAGGTGGTACACTCGACCAATATCGCATGTTCTATTCTTGTTTGTATCGTTCGTTGTTGTTCCCTCGTATGTTCTGGGAAGTGGATGCAGAAGGAAAGCCTGTTCATTACAGTCCGTACAATGGTGAAGTATTGCCAGGATATATGTATACAGATACAGGTTTCTGGGATACGTTCCGTTGCTTGTTCCCGTTATTGAATTTGATGTATCCATCTGAAAACCAAAAGATACAAGAAGGATTGATTAATACTTATAAAGAGAGTGGATTTTTCCCTGAATGGGCAAGTCCGGGACATCGTGGATGTATGGTAGGAAACAACTCTGCTTCTGTCTTGGTGGATGCTTACATGAAGGGAGTTCGGGTAGAAGATTTGGAAGCACTCTATGCCGGCTTGATTAATGGCACCCAAAATGTACACCCGACCGTTTCTTCAACCGGTCGACTTGGCCATGAATACTACAATGAGTTAGGTTATGTGCCTTGCGATGTGAATATACATGAAAATGTAGCTCGTACATTGGAATATGCTTACAATGACTGGTGTATTCTTCAGTTAGCAAAGGAACTGAACCGTCCGGAAAAAGAAATCAAGTTATTTGAACAGCGTGCGCAAAACTATAAGAATGTTTATCGTCCGGAATTCAAACTGATGTGTGGCAAGAAGCAAGACGGTACGTTTGAAGAAAACTTCTCTCCGCTGAAATGGGGCGGTAACTTCACAGAAGGCAACAGCTGGCATTACAGTTGGTCTGTATTCCATGATCCACAAGGGTTGATTGACTTGATGGGAGGCAAAGAAGTGTTCGTACAGATGCTTGACTCTGTATTTGCGGTTCCACCTATCTTTGACGACAGCTACTACGGTTTCCCGATTCATGAAATTCGCGAAATGACGGTCATGAACATGGGTAACTATGCACATGGCAATCAGCCAATTCAACACATGATTTATATGTACAATTATGGTGGAACTCCCTGGAAGGCTCAATATTGGTTGCGTGAGGTCATGAACCGCATGTACACTCCTACTCCGGATGCTTACTGCGGCGATGAAGACAACGGTCAGACTTCGGCCTGGTATGTATTCTCTGCACTTGGTTTCTATCCGGTTTGTCCGGGAACAGACCAGTATATTTTAGGTGCACCGTTGTTTAAGAAGGCTACCATCCATTTGGAAAACGGCAATGATATTGTCATCAATGCACCGGAAAATAGTGCTGAAAACATCTATATTGATGCAATGAAAGTAAACGGCAAGGAGTACACCAAGAATTATTACACACACGATGATTTGATGAAGGGTGCCAAGATTGATGTAAAGATGAGTGCTACTCCCAATATGCAACGTGGCACATCGGAAGAAGACCTTCCTTATTCATTGACAAAAGAACTTGAAGAAAAGAAATAATAATTTTAAAATATAAAATGATGAAAAGAAGTCTATTATTAATGTTGGTTGCGGTTTCTATGGCTTGTGGCTTTGTCTCTTGTCAGAAACCGGCAGAGAGTCAAGTGAAGGAAAAACCGATGTTCTGCACATGGTACACCTACACAGAAAAGGAAGATTTTGATTCCATTTGCCGTTCGTTCAGCGAACTGGGTATCGACGGAATTGTTTTGAAGGCAGGAACAGCAGAAAATTATCGTAAGACTGTTCCGGTAGCAAAGAAGCATGGGTTAACTGTTTATGCTTGGGTGTGGACGTTGAATAATCCGATTATAGCGGCAGAACATCCGGAATGGTTGAGTGTGAACCGCGATGGTTATAGCATTGCCGACAGCATGGCATACGTTCCTTATTACAAGTTCCTCAGTCCGATTATCCCGGAAGCTCGTCAGGAAATCTGCAAGCAGATAGATGAAATTTGTAAGGTGGAAGGCATCGAAGCGATCTCTATTGACTATCACCGCTTGGTGGATGTGGTTCTTCCTACTACGTTGTGGCCGAATTATGGCATTGTACAAGATCGTGAGTATCCGCAATGGGACTATGGCTATCACCCGGAAATGATCAAGGCTTTCAAGGAAAAGCATGGTTACGATCCTCGCGAACAGGAAGATCCTTCAAAGGATGAGAAGTGGCTCAAGTTCCGTTGCGATATGGTAAGCGAAGTAGCTAATCTTGTAGCCGAAACTGTACATGCTAACGGTTTGCTGATGGCGGCTTCTCCATTCCCGACACCAAAGATGTCTGCTCGCATGGTACGTCAATATTGGGGTGATTGGAACCTTGACATTGTGTTCCCGATGGTTTATCACAACTTCTATACGGAAGACGCAAGTTTCGTGGCAGACTGTACCATCGAAAATGCTCGCGACAAGAAGGAAACGACTACACTGTATGCCGGTTTGTGGGGAAGCAACAACAATGAGCTGTTTGAAAGCATGGATGCCGCATTCAACAATGGCGCACAGGGTGTTTCTTTCTATACAGCCGAATACATTGTCGATCCGGAAATCCGCAAACAATTCAAGGCTTATGCCGATAGCGTTAGAGCCGTTCGCAAAGCCAATGGCGGTGTGATGAAAGCGACTTATCCGACTGTTGCCGATCCGGGTCCATTCAAGCACGAAGGTGTGATGAAGCTGATTGAAAGCCGTATGCAGAAGCTCATCGCTGAAGCAAAGGGTACAGAAGAATTGGCTCCTTTGGCTTTGAGTGAATATACATTGAAGGAAGAACACGATGTAACCAAGCGTTACGAAATTACGGATGCCAATAGCAAAAAGACTTTTGATGTTTATTTCTATTTCTATGGCGACATCCTCTCCGGTTGGAACGTGTATTTGAAGAAGTAATATGAAAAGTTTGTCAATAAAAAAGATTGAAGCAAGTGCGGTAGAAGTTTCTGCCGTACCTGCTTTATTGGACGAGGCCGGCATCGGCTTCCATCCGATTGCTTGTGTAAACTGGCCGGAATATCCATATCAACCGGAAGTAAAATTCAGAGTGGCTCATACGGGTAAGGAAATCTTGCTTCATTATCAGGTAGTAGAAGCCAGCGTGCGTGCGGTGGCAACTCATGATGACGGCAAGGTTTGGGAAGACGCTTGTGTAGAGTTTTTCCTCTCGCCGGAAGGCAATGACTTCTACTATAACTTTGAATGTAACTGTGCCGGAAAACTACTGCTTCATGGTGGTCCTGCCGGTGGCGAACGTCCCGGAGCTTCGGAAGAGATTTTGAAAAGCGTGAAGCGTTGGGCTTCGTTGGGTACAGAGCCGTTTGAAGAAAGAATCGGAGAATGTGCCTGGGAGGTGGCTTTGGTTATCCCGGCTTCAGCTATCTTCCGCCATAAGATTACGGACTTGAACGGACAAACCATGCGTGGAAATTTCTACAAATGTGGCGACTTGCTCCAGACTCCGCATTTCCTTTCCTGGAGTCCAATTGAACTTCCACAGCCCAAGTTCCATTGCCCGGAATTCTTTGGCGGGTTGAAGTTTGAATGATAAAAAACTAAAGATACCTTTATATGAAAAATATTATTATTGCTATTTTTACTACCTGTTTGTTGTGTACAGGCTGTGTAAATGAGAATATTTCAAATATTTCTCAGAAAGATCAAAATTTGAAAGATCTTTATTGTTTAGCAAAAGAAGTAGGGTGCGATGTAAAGATAAAACTATCAGAGGAATTTAATCAACCTATATCAAAAGAACAATTTGATATGTATAGGTCTCTTTTTGAAAATATATCTAAATTAGATGGATATACATTTCATTTAAGCTCTGATGCTCCTAAGAGCCGAGTTTTTGAGTCTTTTTCTTATTCTGGAGATGTAACATATGAAGGACGTTGGTTTTCGGCAGGTGTATTTTGGCAGAAAGATAATCAAACAGGGGAAATAAAAGATGTTGTCGCAGGATTAGGAGGTCGAATTTATGATACAACAGGTGGGGATATTATTCTTTATACTATGACAAACTGGGGACAGACGATAAATGAGATTAGTAATGGAATTATAAGTTTAACTTTAAAAGCTGATTACACTATCGCTACTTATCCCCGATTAAATGGCAGTGACAGTATCGATATTTCCAGAGGACCTTTAAGTGAGATTGTAAGTAAAGTCGGTTCTGCGGGGCAGGTAGATACAGAGGGTATGACTGGAAGTTTTACGGCTTATTCCGCAGGGCCTGGATCATGGTCATTTGTATGATGCCTAACTAATAATTATTATAAAAATGTATCGTCTTATTATTCTGATAGAATGTGTATTCTGTTGGAATGTATCTATAAAAGCTCAAAGCCTGCTCATGGATACGATTTTAACTCGTATCCATGAGCAGACATGTATTTATTCACAAGAAAAACTCTATTTGCATACAGACAGGTCGGTTTATACAATAGGGGATACAGTCTGGATGAAAGCGTATGTAGTTGATGCAATGACGCATAGTCCTATATACAAGAGTCGATATGCGTATGTAGAATTAATTAATCCTTTCAATCAACAGGAATGCCGAATAAAGTTACGCCAGGATTCTTTGGGTATGATTCATGGAAATCTTATTTTGCAAGATACATTGCCGGCAGGTAATTATTTGTTGCGCGCTTATACTCGTTTTATGCAAAATGAGGGAATAGATTATTTTTTCCAAAAACCAATAAAAATTCTGAGTCCAATTGAGAAAACGATAAAGATGCAGGTTTTATGGGATAAGAATCAAGAACTATGTGTTAGTTTTGTCAACAAAATAACAGGGGCTCCCTTTTCTATTAACAATGTGGAAGTATCATCAAAAGATGGTACAGTATATTGCAATAAGGAAGATAACCAGATAAAAGTTCCTCATTGGAATAAAGAGAAGAAAATGATATTGGTAAAAGCAGGTAATTACAAACAATATCTTTCTTGTGAAAGTGAAAGCGATTATGATGTTTCTTTCATGCCTGAAGGAGGACAATTGGTAATAGGAGCTTTATGTAAGGTGGCATTTAAGGCAATAAACAAAGAAGGATTGGGAGAAAATGTTGAAGGAGTCATCGTAAACGAGAAAGGGGATACGATAACTTCTCTCCGAAGTTTCCATAAAGGAATGGGAACTTTTAGCCTTACACCCTCTTCAGAGGAAATGTATTATGCTCATTGTACAAACTCAATAGGACTAAAGAAGGTGTTTCAGTTACCAAAAATAGAAGCTGATAAATATGCATTAACTGTTAAACGGAATAAAAAATTCTTCTTCGTCTCTTGTCTGGGAGAATTGGAGCAACAGGATTCTCTTCTATTATTGGTACACCAAAGAGGAGTGCCTAAGTTTATTGAATTTTGGCCTTCCGGATTGAAAGAATGGATATTTGAATTAGATACCTTTGCGGAAGGAATCGTTAATTTCCTTTTATTGGATAAGCAAGGGAATGTTTTAAGTGAACGAATGGCTTTTGCTTCAAAAAAACGGGAAGAGAAATGCGTCTTTCAAGATTCTTTAAATTATCTTCCATATAGTAAAGTTGTTTTATCATTGCAGGCCAATGGCATTGATGGAAATCCGTTAAATGGCCATGCATCTATTGCTGTTACTGACAATGCAGACCTATTACCAGATTCATTAAACAGCATACTATCATCATTGCTCTTGACTTCTGAACTAAAGGGTTATATAGAGGAACCTCATTGGTATTTTCAAAAACCTGACAGAAAAAGACTGGAAGCATTGGACATGTTAATGCTCACGCAAGGTTGGCGAAGATATGATTTTCAAAAAATCATTAAAGAAAAAGATTACACATTTCCTCATTATCAGCAAGAAGAACATATGATACTAAAAGGAAAGATTATCTCAGCAGTGCTTCGTAAACCAATGGAAGGAGCTATAGTCAGAATTATGGCACCAACAGTAGGGATGATGGAGGAAGTCGTAACAGACAAAGAAGGACGATACAAATTGAAAGGGTTTGAGTTTCCAGATTCAACTACTTATATTGTTATGGCTAACTCAAAAAAGGGGAAAAGTAATGTTGTCGTTGAAATCGAGAAAGAAGAATCTCCTTTGATTAAGGAATTTCAACCCAACGAGTTATATAAGCATGAAGAAGTGGGTTGGCCTCAATATATTGAAAAGGTTAATGAACGTTTGGCGTATGAAAAAGGTATGCGGCATATCTTTTTGGATGAGGTAGTCGTTACTGCTTCCTACAAACGATATAAAACAAATTATCAGATGGATGCGGATAAGGTTATAACAGAAGAGATGATAAAGAAAAGTGGTGCCGGTTCATTTGATATACTTATTCGTTCGTTAGCTGGTTTTCGTATTTTGAATGGCAATACATTGTATGTCTTGGATAATACCCCATTGGATGGAAGTGTGGCTCGGCAAGTGATGTCAATGATACGGCCAGAAGATATTCAACAAATAGATATTATTAAAGGAATGAAATGTATTGGCTATTTTACAGGGAAACAAGATGCAATCATTGCTGTTACTTTAAAATCAGGTGGAGTAGGTGCTTCTTGGAGTCCAGTCAATATTGCTCATATTCTTCCATTGGGTTATCAGAAGGAAGCAAAATTTTATGTTCCTAAATACAATGTTGCTAAAAATAGAATGGATGATTGGAACTTGAGAACCACTATTCATTGGCAACCCGACATTGTTTTTAAAGATGGTAAAGCGGAAGTAATCTTTTATACATCAGGAGTCTCCGCTAATTATTCTATCGTGGTTGAAGGAGTGATGCAGGGAGGACATATTTTGAGAGAAGTTAAAGAGTTGCATGTGCGAGAAAACTAAATTTAAAGTTAAGAATTTAAGAACAAAACGAAAATCATCTTCACCATCTTCACTCTCCATTGATTTACAAGCGATTGGAGTGAAGATCCTTTTAACACAGGAGTGAAGAAGAACGCTTGCTGTCTCGTGAGGCTATGAGACTGCAAATGTAGCCCAACGAAACTTGCTCCGTTGACATGCGAGACTGCAAGCGTATTCTCTTTCTCCAAGTTCACCCAAGAATTACGATCTTCACTCTAACATGCAGTTTACCAAGCAGTATGAAGAAAGTGAAGGAAAACTTTCCCTTCATCTCCAAACGCTTTATAGCGTATTTTCATAAAAAACCTACTTCAAAACCTTACTGAAAAAGTTCTTTAGCATCCCCAAAAATTCTCTTTGGAGAAAAAGTGTTAACATCAAAGAACGTTGACCTTTTCTCCAAAGAGAATTTTGGGGCATTCTTTAGAGAAAGTTTTGTTGGAAATGGAGAAAGATTATGGTCGTACAATAACCTTTCCTCCGGCCTGCTCGAAGCGAGCAATTCCGATGTCGTTCAATACTTCCAAAACCTTTTCTAACTGTTGCTCGCGATTCATTCGGAAGTAAATACGTTCTTCAAGCAACGGACGGGAACGGAAAACCACACTAACATTGTACCAAGAAGCAATCTCCTGCATAACGGTCATCAGCTGTTGGTCGTCAAAGACGAATTCTCCTTCCGCCCATTTCCCTTTGTCGGGCGTGGCTTGCGTTAGTTGCAAACGGCCGTTATTGTCGATTGTAGCCTGTTCGCCTGGTTGCAAGGTTTGCCCTACTTCCTCTCCGTTGAGACTGACGGCTACCTTCCCTTCATAAAGCGTTACGTCCGGAGTGCCTTGCGGATAAGCTTTCACATCGAAGACCGTACCCAACACCTGCGTTTGGATTTGTTGGGTATGCACAATGAAAGGATGGCGAGTGTCTTTGGTTACATGAAAACGGGCTTCGCCGGTCAAGGTAACAGACCGTTGGCCGCCGCTAAATTCTTTCGGATACTCCAATCGACTGTTGGCATTCAGCAACACCTCAGTACCATCACTTAACAAAACGGTGGTTGTTTGTTGGGCGGGTGTGCTGACAATCACTTGTTGTCCTTCTTCCACAATCGTAGTTTGGGTAGGAACACTCAACGAAGCAAATACCTGTATTTCCTGCAAACTTCCTTTGTTTAGCATAGGCCATAGCACGATGCAGAGAACAAGGACAGCTGCAACAGAAGCCATTGCCCAATAAGGAAGGCGTTTTTGCTTCATTTGTCGGCGGTTGTGTATGAACTCCTGCCAAGCCTGTTCCGTTTCTTCCTGAGTAGGCTTGGGACTGAGCGCCTCGCTGAATAGAGCTTCCAATCGTTGGTCGTTAGTATTTTCGTCTTTCATATTTTCCTATTTTTTATTTCCCCTCTTGAGAGGGGGCAGGGGTGTGTGAAGCACGTCCACTGATTAATTATTCATTTCTTCTCGTAACATCCGCAAAGCCTTACTGATATGTTTCTTCACAGTATCGGGGCTGATACCTAATTGCTCCGCCACTTCGCGATAGGTTTTCTTCTCCCAATAGCACAACCTAAGAACCGTACAAGTCGGTTCGGGAAGACTTCGGGCAATGGCTTCTGCCTTTTGCAACAATGCTTCGTGTTCCCAATATCCGTCTGCTACATCCGCTTGAGTGGCAAAGACAATGGCTTCGATATGTTCTCTCTCCACTTGCAAGTGTTTCAATCGGTTGAGGCAACCATTACGCACTGCCGTATAGAGCCAGGCCTGTTGCGTGTCGGTCTCTATGGTCTCAAAGGTTTCCCACGCCTTGCCGAAAGCTTCGCTTACAATGTCTTTCGCTTCATCCGTATCGTTCATCAACGAGGTAGCGTAACGCACAAGTTTGGGGTGCATTTTCACAAACAACTTGTGGAAACGTTCTTCCTTGCCGGGCGTTCGCCTGATGTTGAATATCGATAGTCCTACCATAGTATTGCAAAGATAATGCCGTTCTTTCAAACGGCTTTATCTTTTGGGTAAAAAGTATCACAAACGGTTCTTTTCACTCTGTCCGGCACCTGTACCCTTGTATTTGCTCTTGGTAGCGTTAAACTTATAAGAGAGAGTCAGACCGACGCATTGGTGGTCGTAATATTCCGTAAAGGTGGTAGAGGTGGCTATGCTGTAGGAAGTCATGACATTGTGCTGACCATGAAAGATGTCGCTGGCGATTAGAGTTACACTCAACGCATCGTCCTTCAAGAAGGATTTGGAGAGACGGAGGTCAACTACGCCCATTGCTTTCTTCTTGGAGGCACCCTGTTTGAATTTCGGAACATAAGTTCCTTCTACATTGACAAACCAACCTTTTGGCAGATTAAACGTATTGTCTAAGATGAAATAGAAATAAGGACCTTTCCAGCTCTTGTCAATACCGATTTCTTCCAGATGAGCATCCCAATAAGTGATATTGACTGTCGCTTGTGGTTGCCAGAAACCGACTTTGGGCGACAAAGTAATCAAACCACCCATCGTATAAGTTTGTGGAATGTTCTTATAGTCAATAAGTCTGACTCCCGGATGAGTTTCGTCATTATAAGGCTGTATCACAGTCATATATTGGTTCTTTGTCGACATATACCATGCCGTCAAATAAATCCATTTCCATGACAAGTCCATCGACAAGTTCTTGTTCTCTATCTTTTTCAATAATGGATTACCTGTCATATACTCATACTTGCTTCGGTAGTTGATGGCATTGGTCAAGACACTATAAGACGGATGGAAGATACCGGTCTTGTAACTCAAGTTCAGGTTCCAATCTCCATTGGCATAATTAGCCGAAAACGTAGGGATAAAGTCTTTATTGCTCGGACTCTGTTCCTTTTTATAAATCTTGTTTTCATAATAATCCGTCTGCTGATGTTCATAGCGAAAGCCTGCACTCAGTTTCCATTTGCCAAGCGGAAAGGAATAATTGGCGAAGGCCGACCAAATGCTTTGCTTCACATGATTGTCGGCATCGGCACTGAATCCACTTTGCAGAAACAAGTCATGACGGTTAGTAAAGGTTTCTTCCGTACCGAAAGACAACTGGCCGAGTGGAAGCGATGTACTGGCTACAGCCTTTACTGCATACAGATAGTTACGTATCTTACTGGCCGATTCGGCAGCCTCTACTCCATCATTGACTATCTCTTGAAGGGATTCGCTTTGTCCAAAAAGATAGTCGGCATTTACATCTATCTGCCACTTGCCGATGTTTCCGGTATAGTATCCGTTAACCGAATGCTTCCAACGTCCTTTCGTCTCGTTCGTCTGCTCCGTCTGCATTTCTTCGTAAAGCGTGCCATCACGACTTACACTCACGTCCGAATACACATGCTTCTTGTGATTGCCGAAAGGAGTATTCGGTTCGTATCGCAAACCGATGGAATGATGTTCGTTGAAATCGTAATTAAATCCCAATGTTCCAAAGAAATAATCCTGTCTTTGGTTATAATGTTTTTGTGTATGTGTTTCCCAAAGAGACGACGCTTCCAACACATCATCGGCGGTACTATTGCCATAGAATGTACTACGATTTGCGTAGACACTTCCGAAGATGTCCAGCCCGCCTGTGCGATAGTTTAGTTTCACTTGTCCATAGCCTCGTACCATGCTCCCCTGCGAATAGTTAGCGGCATAACTTCCACTCCACCCTTGTCCACGTTGCTTGATGGTCTTGATACGGATAACAGCCGTTACATCCGAAGCATACTCCGCGCCCGGTGTGGTAATCACTTCAGCAGAAACAATCTCATCAGCCCGAAGTCGGTCGAGTTCTCCTGTATCGCGTACCTTGCGGTTGTTGATGTAAATTTCGGGTGTACCATGTCCCAAGACGGTATAGCTTCCATCACTTCCGGTTACAAACGGCAAGTGCGAAAGCATTTCGCCGGCTGTTCCCATTTTGGCAAGCGAAGTGCCGGCTACATTTGCTTTCAATCCATTGGCACTCGGTTCTATCAAAGGGCGGTGGGCGGTAACAGTAACCTCTTCCAGATGTTGTGCGTCGGGAGAAAGACTGATGATGTTTTTCTGGCTGACACCTTGTACGGCAGTAGTATAGCCGATGTATGAGACCTTTAGCATGTAGGGTGTTCCCTCTTCGCCAATCATCAGAAAAGAACCGTCGGTTTGGGTTACACAACCATTAACGAAACAAGAATCAGGCGAAAGCAAAAGTACGTTGCAGTACGGTAACGGTCGGTTGTTTTCATCCAAAACCATACCCCGAATTTCGGTGCTTTTCGTTCGTGCGTCTTTCTTCTGTATAGCGAAATAGTCGGTACGTTCCTTGTAGATGAACGGTGTACCTTGCAGTACGATGTTGATAGCCTCAGCTTGTGTCTTCTGCCGGATATCGGCAGTTACGGAATACTTCTCCGTTTCGGTAACAGAAAAGATAATGTTCTTTCCGCCTTCCCGTTCAATCAGTTTCAAGGCGGTCGGAAGCGGTTTCTCTTTCAAATTTAAGTTGATGAGGTTCTGTGCCTGCGTCTGTAAGGTAAAGGCAAGCAACAATAAGATGATTGCCCGACCTCGGTTGTTTCTTTTTTCTTTCATGTCTTTGTAGATTTTTGTTGTTCTTTTATCTTAATACAACCGAGGTCGGGAATCGGGTACAGAAAAGAAACTATTTTTTCATCTTGAATACCAACGTACCACCGTTTAGAATATCTTCATGGGTTATGTAATTGTTGGTATAAGGTTCTCCATTCAGCGTTACGCTTTCTATATATTTGTTGTCTTCAGAAATACCTTCTGCAATGACGGTAAATGTCTTGCCGTTGGCTAATTTCAAAGTAATTTGAGGCATTTGAGGAGCTCCAAATACATAATTACCGCTTACCGGATCGACTGGATAGAAACCCATTGCCGAGAACATGTACCATGCCGACATTTGGCCACAGTCGTCGTTTCCACATAAGCCGTCTGGTTCCGGACGATACTGTGTATCGAAAATCTGACGAATCAATTCTTGAGTACGTTCCGGACGACCGGCCATTGTATAAAGGTATGCTACATGGTGGCTTGGTTCGTTGCCATGTGCATATTGGCCTATCAAACCAGTTACATCTGCTTGAGTAGTTTCCAACTTAACGGTAAATACTGAGTCCAATTTGGTCAAGAAAGCTTCTTCACCACCGAACAAATCAATTAAGCCCGGTACGTCATGCTGTACATGCCAAGTGTATTGCCAAGCGTTTCCTTCTGTATAGTCGCCGCCTTTGCTTTCTGCGTGTGCCACTTCACTCGGGTTAAATGGAGATTTCCAAGTACCGTCAGCGTTACGAGGACGCATAAACTGCGTTTCCTTATCGAACAAGTTTTTATAGAAATCAGCACGCTTTGCAAAATAGGTTGCATCTTCCCCCTTGCCCATACGTTTGGCCATGTCGGCAGCCGCATAGTCATCGTAAACCGATTCAAGGGTAGACGATACCGATTCCACTTCGGTCAAGTCGGTAGGGAAGTATCCGTACTTCATGTAGTTTTCCCAATTGGACTTGTGTGGATGTGATACGGTTTGAGTCTGTTTAACCATGTTGAAAGCACGTTCTGCATCAAAACCTCTGAAGCCTTTGCGGTATGCTTCGGCAATGACAGAAACACCATGATTACCAATCATCGTATACGTTTCTTTGCCCCACAATCCCCAGATAGGCAGGAAGCCTTGCGCTTCGCCTTGTTCTACCAATGAGGTAACAAAACCGTCGACCTTTTCAGGTACCATCAACGTATAGAAGGGGTGTGCAGCGCGATAAGTATCCCACAAAGAGAAGGTAGAATAGAATGCCTCGCCATCGGTCTTGACAATCTCATCTTTGGCATTCCGATACATGCCGTCAACGTCCGAAATCTGATTCGGTTGGATAAGTGCATGATAGAAGCTTGTATAGTAGTTTGTCTTTTGATCGTTTGTTCCTGTAACGTCAATACGACTCAAATACTTGTTCCAATTTGCTTTTGCTGTTTGACGAGTAGCTTCAAAATCCCAATCCGGCATTTCAGTTTCCAAGTTCTTCTTGGCACCTTCCACGCTGGTGGTTGAAAGAGCAATCTTTGTCAACAGTTCATCACCCGGCTGCATATCGAAGCTGGCTACAATACGTTGGCCTTTTTCCGTTTCAGCCATCGGGAGATTGATATGTTCCGTAACTGGACGGTTGAACTTCAAAGCAAAGAAATAATCCTGGTGTACCCAAACGCTGTTCCGTACATGGCCGGTCAATGTCTGTGCATCTTCCCAATTCACCTCACAAATACTTACTTGGGAATGATATTGGGCTTCATTCCAAGTAGGGCCATGCTGTAAGTCAATCAACACAGAAGCCGAATCGGCATTGTGATAGGTATAACGATGGAGTGCCACGCGTGGTGAAGCAGTCAGTTCTACCGTTACGTTTGGTTCGTCCAATACAACGCTATAATATCCTGGTGTAGCAGATTCCTTTTCTTTGGTAAAACGGCTACGATAAGCATCCCATGCACGAGTTCGATTACCAGTTACCGGCATCACAAGTACATCGCCTAAGTCCATACAGCCGGTTCCACTCAGATGTGTTTGAGTAAAGCCCCAGATGATGGAGTCTGCGTTCATATATTCTGAGCAGTATCTCCAACCCACAGCACCCGTTACCGGACTGGTTTGAATCATACCAAACGGAGTGGTAGCTCCCGGGAATGTATGTCCGTTATCGGCGGCTCCGATAAACGGATTAACAAATTGCGTATAGTCAGTTTCCGCATCGGTCTGTGTTTGGCTTACACAACTGGCAAACATACCGGCCAATGCAAATGAACCTAAGATGATTGTTTTCTTCATTGTCTGATTGATTTTCATTTTTTAATTCTCAATTTTCAATTTAATAAAGCAAAGTTCCTGCAATGCACCAATAGCTGTGGCTGCTGCCTTCCGGCGCACCTTGCGGAATCTCAACGGTAATGGTGTGTTCGCCAGCTTCCAAGTCGCCCAAGTAGATATATTCCGGATTGGTTACAGTACCCGGGCACCAGTTAGAACGACTCAAATCCGAAGAACTCAAGCCATTGGAGAAATTGCCTGAACATGGATTCCAATTACGGTATGTACCGCAATCATCACGCCAGGGTACAAAAGAAATGACCTTATTACCATTCAAATAGATGGTGTTCGGTTTTTGGTTGAACTCGTCTCCATTGCCCCAACCACCATGTCCGGTAGTGGTATAATAAAGAACTGCATTCTTTACCGGTTCTTTCAATGTAAACTTGGCATTCAACTTGTCGTTCAACATGAAAATCGGATAATTCTGACCGGCTTGTTCCATGTAGTTAACGGTATTAAACAATGGCATAACCTTGTACATACGACGATCACCATCCGGATAGTATTTCATCTTCAAAGTAACCTTGTGTCCCTTTGCATCCCAGTTGCCAATGTAAGCCCCTACCCATACTTCACCTTGTAAACGGTCGGCCAAAGCGGTAACTTCTGTTTTATAGAGAACCGAGTCCGACCATTCCTGACCGGGAACAATGTTGTGGTTGTATTGGCGTACACCGAAGCCGGTAAAGAAACGCATCAATTCCAATGGTACATTATAGTCTTCATTAGAAACAAGGCCATGATAGCTTTCATTACCCGATTGGAAAGCCGGTACACTCTTGATGTCGCGTAACATATCCAAGAATGATTGTTTCTTGTCGGTTGGAATCACAAACACAGAACCGGTACGGTCGTATGCATCACCGTCAGAATATTGAATCAATTCCACAAAGATACTACGGTCCTTCACATATTCCGGAAGTTTCACTTTCTTCAAAAGGATGGTACCACCAGCTACATTATAAGCAACACCGTCTTCCAATGTTTCAGGAATCTTAGCACCGGTAAAGCCTACATTTTGTTCTTCAAAAACAGGGATTGTGATTACATTGCTGTGGTTGATGGTATATTGATAAACCTCTGCAATCATTTTCTTTCCCCATGTCTCAGGCAATAATGTCTGTTCTTCCTTGACTGGAGTAATGGCAATGGCTTCTTGTGCCGTATCGCCGTTGCGAACCACGCGAAGAACCAAACCGTTAGGAACGCCTACGCTGGGTTGAGGAGTACCCCGGAAAGCGATGTCGTTGGTATACCAGATTTCAATCGTATTAGAACGTACAGAAGTACGAACAACCGTACAATTCAAACCTAAATATTTTTCTTGACCAATCACTTTGAAATCTTTATCCAACTCGTAGGACTTTGCAGAAGAAATGATTTCGCCGTTGGGAAGCTCTGCCCAATTATAATACTCATTGGCCGCATAATCCATGTAACTCTTTGTAATAGGTGCTTTTCGCTTTGGACGTGCATCGTCTTTAGGTTGAGGCCTTTCCGGGCGTTGTCTATCCATTTTGGGGCGAACACTTTCCAGGGCTACTTGGTCTCCACTGACTTTCATCAGAATTTGCCCGGGGCGTACCTTACCTTTGTAACTTGATTGATAAGTAACTTCAATACCTTTAGCCTTTTTAAATTTCTTTGGAGAAACTTGGGCATACACAGATGTTACGAAAATACAGAGTATCATCGCACAAATACTTTTTTGTAGGATATTTTTCATAGGATAATAAGGATTTATGAATAATTGCGTAAAGGTACACTTTTTCATCTAATTATCATAACCTTCGCTTGAATGTTTTTTTAATGGCTTTATTTCTTACAAATTGATTTAATTCTTCTATCTTTGCGAATCCAAAGATGATGAGATATGAAATATCAGTTTACAAAGATAGCAGTAAAGGTGGGAAGTAACGTCCTGACGCGACGCGACGGTACGCTTGATGTAACCCGAATGTCAGCTTTGGTTGACCAGATTGCGGAGCTTTACAAGTCTGGTATTGAAGTGATTCTGATTTCATCCGGTGCTGTTGCTTCCGGCAGAAGCGAAATTAAGCCTTCCAAGAAATTGGATAGTGTAGACCAGCGTCAGTTGTTTTCGGCGGTAGGTCAGGCTAAACTTATCAATCGTTACTATGAACTTTTTCGGGAACATGGTATTCCGGTTGGCCAGGTTCTGACCATGAAAGAAAACTTTAGCACACGTCGACACTATTTGAATCAGCGGAATTGTATGCTGGTTATGTTGGAGAATGGGGTTATTCCTATTGTGAATGAGAACGATACTGTGTCGGTTACTGAACTGATGTTTACGGATAACGATGAACTCTCGGGAATGATTGCTTCCATGATGGATGTACAAGCATTGATCATATTGAGTAATATCGATGGAATTTATAACGGTTCCCCTTCCGCACCGAATACAAAAGTCATTCGGGAAGTAGAGCCGGGAAAGGACTTGTCGGATTACATCCAAATGGAGAAGTCCGGTTTTGGCCGAGGAGGTATGCTTACCAAAACAACGATTGCCCGTAAAATGGCAGATGAAGGCATTGAAGTAATTATTGCCAATGGAAAGAAAGATAATATCCTTTTAAATTTATTGCAAATGCCGGATACAACGGTTTGCACACGATTCATACCTTCGCAAGGCGATGTCTCCAGCGTAAAGAAATGGATTGCCCATAGTGGTGGCTTTGCGAAAGGAGAACTTCATTTGAACGAAAAGGCGGTAGAAGCCTTGAAAGGAGAAAAAGCAGTAAGTTTGCTACCGGTGGGTGTCGTACAGATTAAAGGAGATTTTGAAAAAGATGACATTGTAAAGTTGATAAATCCAAAGGGTTTCCCGATAGGAGTAGGACGTGTTGCCTTCGATTCAAAGGAAGCCCAACAACTGATTGGCAAGCATGGACAAAAGGCTTTGGTACATTATGATTATTTATATTTAGAACAACTATGAGAGAATTGACAGAAACATTTAAGAAAGTACGTGGTGCAAGCCATTCATTGACTACTTGTGAGGTAGAGCAAATAAATCAAGTATTATTCATGTTGGCCGATGCCATTGAGAATAATGCGCCACAGATATTGGCCGCCAATGCCGATGACTTGGCACGCATGGATGTGAACAACCCTAAATACGACCGTCTGCAATTAACCAAAGAACGAATTCAGACTATTGCGGAGGGGATTCGTAACGTGGCACTTTTACCGTCTCCAATAGGAAAAGTCTTGGCAGAAACGGTTCGTCCGAATGGCATGAAGCTGACAAAGGTAAGTGTTCCTTTTGGCGTGATAGGTATTATATATGAAGCACGCCCCAATGTAACGTTAGATGTTTTTGCACTTTGTTTGAAGTCTGGCAATGCTTGTATTCTGAAAGGGGGAAGTGATGCCGATTGTACCAATCGGACGATTGTGGAGATTATCCGCAACGTACTGATTCAATGTTTTATGAATCCCGATGTAGTGGCGCTTCTACCACCGGAACATGAAGCTACGGCAGAATTGTTGAATGCTCGTGGCTATGTGGATTTACTTATTCCTCGTGGCGGTCGTAATTTGATTGACTTTGTTCGTCAACATGCTACCATTCCGGTTATTGAGACCGGAGCAGGCGTTTGTCATACCTATTTTGATAAAAACGGCCAGGTGGAAAAGGGGGCCACCATCATTTGTAATGCCAAGACACGTCGAGTAAGTGTATGCAATGCACTTGATTGTCTGCTGGTGCATTGGGAACGGTTGATGGATTTGCCCAAGCTTTGCAAAGGTTTGGCTGATAAGAGTGTGATGATTTATGCTGACACATCAGCTTATGAGGCATTAAAAGGATATTATCCGTCTGAATTATTGCAGAAATCAACCGACGAAGATTATGGTAGGGAGTTCTTGGACTACAAGATGTCAATCGCTACTTCGACTTCGTTACAAGGAGCCATAGCCCACATTAACAAATATGGTTCGGGGCATAGTGAATGTATTATAACGGAGAATCCAAAGTGTGCCGAATATTTCACGAAAGCCGTTGATGCCGCTTGTGTGTATGTTAATGTTCCGACTTCGTTTACCGATGGTGGAGAATTCGGATTGGGTGCTGAGATTGGTATTAGCACACAAAAGCTTCATGCTCGTGGCCCTATGGGATTGGAAGAACTAAATACTTACAAATGGGTGATTCGTGGAGAAGGACAAACAAGAAAATAAATCATAAATCAAAAATCATAAATCAGATGAGATATTATAGAAATGTATTTGATTTGGGCGATTTGAAGACCGCCTTACAAGAAGCGTTCGAGATTAAGCAAGACCGCTATAAGTATGAATCATTGGGCAAGCATAAGACTTGTTTGCTGATATTCTTTAATAATAGCCTTCGTACTCGATTAAGTACACAAAAGGCAGCCCGCAATTTGGGAATGGACGTGATTGTTCTCGACGTTAACCAGGGTGCCTGGAAGTTGGAAACCGAACGGGGAGTCATCATGGATGGAGACAAGAGTGAACATCTATTGGAAGCGATTCCAGTTATGGCGTCTTATTGTGATATTATTGGGGTTCGTTCGTTTGCCCAATTTGAAAGTCGCGAAGACGATTATACCGAAAAGATTCTGAACCAGTTTATTAAGTATTCCGGCAAGCCGGTGTTCTCGATGGAAGCGGCAACCGGTCATCCGTTGCAAGCCTTTGCCGACTTGATTACCATCGAGGAATACAAGAAGAAAGACCGTCCGAAAGTAGTCTTGACTTGGGCGCCTCATCCAAAGGCTTTGCCGCAAGCTGTACCAAACTCGTTTGCGGATTTTATGAACGAAGCAGATGTGGACTTTGTAATTACACATCCCGAAGGTTATGAACTTGATCCGGCTTTCGTTCGCGGTGCAAAGGTGGAATACGATCAGCTGAAAGCTTTTGAGGGAGCAGATTTTATCTATGCCAAGAACTGGGCTTGCCCGGGTGTTACTCGTCCGGAAGATTATGGTAAGATTCTTTGTAAAGACATGAGCTGGACGGTAGATGCCGCACACATGGCTGTAACGAATAATGCTTATTTCATGCATTGTTTGCCGGTTCGTCGGAATATGATTGTAACCGATGAAGTAATCGAAGCTCCGACTTCACTTGTCATTTCCGAAGCCGCCAATCGTGAAATCTCGGCAACTGTAGTATTGAAACGAATGTTGCAGGAGTTGAAATAAGGGCTTTTTGCGTTGATATTCATTAATGCAGGTAGTACCCCATAAAGAATAAGACCGTTGTACTGAGTTTGGTACATCGGTCTTTTCTTTTACAATACTTACTAAGGTTTGCTTTTCTCCACATTCACAAATGTGTTAGTGCAGTTCGCATATCCCGTTCAAAGTACTTTGAACCACTATTCAAAGTATTGTGAACGACGGTACGATGTACTTTGAACCACGATACGATGTGCTTTGAACGGATTATAAGACAAGTTCTGAAGGGCTATTTT
>JAFTSK010000011.1 GCA_017467385.1 Bacteroidaceae bacterium | reverse complement strand
GAACTCGCGACCCCAACCTTGGCAAGGTTGTGCTCTACCAACTGAGCTATTTCCGCAGGTTGTAGTCCGTGGGGGAATCGAACCCCCCTTGCAAGAATGAAAATCTTGAGTACTAACCGATATACGAACGGACCATCCTTTGTATCGTCGAAACGATATTTGTTCATTTTTGGCGGTATGGACGGGACTCGAACCCGCGACCCCCTGCGTGACAGGCAGGTATTCTAACCAGCTGAACTACCACACCAACTTTAAAGAACTCACTTCCTTTCCGAAAGCGAGTGCAAAAGTAGAGGTTTTATTTGAAACTACCAAATAAATTAAAGAGTTTTTTTGTTTGTAATGTGATTTTCCTTACTTTTCTTTTGTCTTGATACAAAAGAAAAGGTAACAAAAGAAAAAATCAAGGCTGCACTTTTTGGACTACTCCGGCACTTTTCTCCACTAAACAAAAAGAACTCGCTTTGCTCAAACAGCTTTTTGTTTTTAACGTTCCGAAAAGCACCTCCGCTTCACGTCCAAAAAGTGAGGCCAATCTTCTATGACGCAACATCGCTTTGCTCGTTGCTGTGGATGTTTTTTCAAACAGCGAAGCGCATTTGAGTTCCCCGTTGGGGAACCGGCCTTTAGTGGAGAAGCGTGAAGAAATTTTTGCTCTTTCCCGTGAAGAAGAAAAAGCTGTTTGAGCAAAGCGAGTTCTTTTTCTTTAGGGAAAGAGTGAAAATTTTAGCTTCGCAACGGGAGCCGGCAATCTTTCTTTTTGTTATCTTTTTCTTTCTGTTGCCAGAAAGAAAAAGTAAGAAGCCAGAACTTCCACAAAAAAAAAGAACGGTTCTTCCCAAAAAGAAAAACCGTCCTTACAAAAATATTTCTTAAATAAATTCTTTAAAGCTCCAAAGAATTATTCGCCCTTGATAGCAGCTACACCCGGAAGTACCTTACCTTCAATAGCTTCCAACAAAGCACCACCACCGGTAGAGATGTAAGAAACTTGGTCAGCCATACCAAACTTGTTAATACAAGCTACTGAGTCACCACCACCAATCAAAGAGAATGCACCTTCAGCGGTTGCCTTAGCGATAGCTTCAGCGATAGCGCGAGAACCGGCTGTAAAGTTATCAAATTCAAATACACCGGCAGGACCGTTCCAAAGAATAGTCTTAGCACCTTCGATAGCAGCAGCAAATGCCTTTTGAGTTTCAGGACCTGCATCCAAACCTTCCCAACCTTCTGGAATAGCGTTAGCCGGGCAAACCTGAGTGTTACAGTCGTTCTTGAAGTCGTCTCCGGCTACACAGTCTGTACCCAAAACCAAGTTTACACCCTTAGCCTTAGCTTGTTCGATGATGTTGAGAGCCAAATCCAACTTGTCCATTTCGCAGATAGAATTACCTACGTTACCACCCTGAGCCTTAGCAAAAGTATAAGTCATACCACCGCAAAGAATCAAGTTGTCTACCTTATCCATCAAGTTTTCGATGATACCGATCTTTGTAGAAACCTTAGAACCACCCATGATAGCAGTAAACGGACGCTTGATGTCCTTCAAGATATTGTCAACAGCCTGTACTTCTTTTTCCATCAAGTAGCCAAGCATCTTGCTGTCTTCGTTGAAGTAGTCAGCGATCACAGCTGTAGAAGCATGACGACGGTGAGCTGTACCGAATGCATCGTTGATGTAGCAGTCAGCGTAAGAAGCCAAAGTCTTGGCAAATTCTTTCTGAGATTCCTTCATGGCCTTCTTGGCATCGTTGTAAGCAGGATCTTCCTTGTCGATACCTACCGGCTTACCTTCTTCTTCCGGATAGTAACGGAGGTTTTCGAGCAACAACACTTCACCAGCCTTCAAAGCGGCAGCAGCTTCAGCAGCCTTTGCACAGTCTGGAGCAAACTGAACAGCCACGCCCAACTTTTCAGAAACAGCGTCAACAATCTGGCTCAGAGAGAATTTCGGGTTTACTTTGCCTTTTGGCTTACCCATGTGAGACATGATAATCAAAGCACCACCTTCGGCCAATACTTTCTTCAATGTAGGAAGAGCACCACGAATACGGGTGTCGTCAGTAATCTTACCTTCTTCGTTCAAAGGTACGTTGAAGTCTACACGAACGATTGCCTTTTTACCGGCAAAATTGTAATTGTCAATAGTCATCATAATTTGTTTGTTTTATATAGTTTAAAGTTAAATTTCCACCTCAACATGCAAAGCTACGAATTTTTTTTGATTGCAATGTATAGTTGGCTGATTTTTTTGAAAGGAACTTTTCCACTTCCCCTATTATATATAATAAGGTATAGTCCAAAACGGGACTTCTCTTGGAGGAGATTTTTAATCATTTCATTTTCAGTGCATTACAAAATAAAAGAGAAAATAAATGTTCTGAAGTCTTGGTTTTTCGCTTTTTTTACATACATTTGCCGCAAGTACGAGAAAACAATGGAATTAGCTACAATCTCGAGGATACTTTTGTCTTTCTTGTACATTGATTATTAACAAAAGTTCTTAATAATATGACTAAACATTTCAAAAGACCTCTACAATGGGGTTTGTTATGCATGGGCATAACGTTGATGACCGGCTGTCAACAGTCGGAAGTGGAAAACTCAGAAAGCAACGACCTTCGCATGTCTCTCGTTGCAAGAATCGGAAATCTTACGGAAGCGCCGGCCAGCCGCTATGCGGGGGATGAGCCTAATCATGCAGAATTTGCAGAGAATGACTGCATCGGTGTGTTTATGGATGAGGACGAAGCCCTTAAATGGACCTACGGACTCTCCGGATGGACGGCCGAAACGCTTGTTTATTGGCCGGATAAGACGGAGGAACACTCGTTCTGTGCTTTCTATCCGTATGCGGAAGCAACTTCTACAGAGGAAGTGCCTATGCCTGATCTGAAAAGCCAGGCTGGTACGATGGAGAGCCTCAGTGCTTGCGACTTCTTGGTGGCTGCCACTACGCAATCTTACGGAACGGATGGCACCGTCGCCTTTTACGGGGAAGGCAAGTCGTTTTCGCATGTTTCGTCTTTGCTGAAACTGACCATCAAGGGGGATGGCGACTTGCAGACTTCTACGTTGGACAAGATTTCGATAGCGGGTACAAACATCGTTGCCCCTTCTACCTATTCTTTTGTTGATAAAGCAGTTACGCTAAGTCCGGATGCTGATTCAGACTTGTTGGAAACAACTCCTTCGCACGAGATGAACGGCGCGGATGCAACGTACTATTTTATCGTCAATGAAAAGTTGGATGCTTCGGCAACGGTTACACTGACCATCGAATACACAACTGCCGGAAAAACCTACGTGGCCTCGATGGAAAACTTTGCAGGAAACACCTTTGCCGGGGGAATGCAACAAAGTTACACCATTACGATTAAAGACAGCTCGTTGATTATCTCCGGTTCGGAAATCGAGCCCTGGGGAGAAGGCGAAACGCTGGAAGATATTATTATTAATGGTGACGAAAAGGCGTGATGAATGTATCCGTAATCTGCAAATGGCTGTTGCTTACAGCCATTTGCTCCTGCTTCTGTGCTTGTCAGAGTCTGCCGGAAGAAGATTTGTCGGCTACTGATGGCCGGTCGTTGAGGGTGGAGACACGTTCTTCAGGCTCTTCTGAAGTGCTTTTCCCGTTGTATTTGTATGCGTTTTCCGAAAATGGAACGTGTGCGGCTTCACAAATCATAACGGAAGCTAATGAGGCAATGGAACTGGTCTTGCCGGCCGGGAATTATCAGGTTGTAGCCATTTCCGGTGTCTCTGAGGCGTACAAAATGCCGGACAGTCCTTCCCTTGAGGATGTCATTTCAATGGAAGGGGGTGCCAATTCTCCTTTGATGGTGGGGAAAGCGGATGTTTCCATCGGAAGCAGTAGCGAGGAGACGTTGGTGATCACGCTTTCATACGCGGTGGCTGCCCTCAATGTGGCCTTGAAAAACGTTCCGTCGGATGTGGCGGCGATATCTTTCAGTCTTTCTCCGCTTCATTCTTCTTGGTCGTTTAATGGTAGTTATGGTGGAAATCCGTTAAAGGTGGAAACGGCTTGCTCGCTGGATACGGAGAATGTCTGGAGTTCAAAGACGCTGTACATCTTCCCTGGACAGGAAGCCGAGACAACCTTCTCGATTGTTTTGGAAAAGAAAGATGGAAGTCGAAGCACTTACGGATACACGTATGCGGGTGTGCCGGTAGCCGGCCGGCCGTTCAATGTGGGTGGTAATTACTCGGGCAGCGTAACGGTAGGCGGCAGTTTCATCGGTGGTGATTGGGGAACGGCCATCGAGGTGGAGTTTGACTTCGGGGCGGCCTTTTCTACCGATGGCGAGGGAGAAGGCGAGAATTCGGAGGTCGACTTGTTGAAGCTACCGGAGATTGGAAGTATTTGGCAGGGAGCTATCGTAGCCGATGTAGGCGAAGCGGATACGACCGGAGCCGATCTCTTCTTGCTTTCGTTGGACGAATGGGAAGCTACCACCGCCCAAGTCGAGACGCTGACCGCCGGATACAGCGTGAATGACATTTCCGGTTGGCGGTTGCCTACTTACGACGAAGCAAAATCTCTTCGTAGCAGTTACAGCGGCGATAACCGTCTCTCACTCAACGAACGGATTGCGGCCTACGACGACAGCTTGTATGGTCTTGATGGCGAGGAACGTTACTTGTGCGATAAAGACGGAGAGTATTATTCCTTTATCTTTCAAGGGGGAACCACCATTTCAAAGGCGGGCAGTAAGCGTACTTACTACGTCCGTTTAGTAAAGACATTTCGCTTTTCATATTAAGTTTTTACAACAACTAAACGGGAAGGCTCCCGAGGGGGTGTGCCGAAGTTGCACGCACTCGAGGGAGTCTTTTATTTTTAAAGCTATGAACGAAGAGATATTTATAAAACTGGCCAAAGCTGGCGAAAGTACACAAATTGAGTATAAGACTTGTACAGAGAAGATTTCGGAATCTCTATACGAGACAATATGTTCGTTTTTAAATCACAGCGGCGGCAGGATTCTACTTGGAGTAAAAGACAATGGAAAAATCATCGGTGTAAATCCGGACAAAGTGGAAATCTTAAAGACAAACATTGTTACCGCAATCAAAAATCAAGACCTCTTTCTACCATGCCCATACTTTACGCCACATATATTAGACGTGGAAAGAAAAAAGGTTTTGCTTCTTGATATTCCTTGTGGACAATACGTATATCGCTACAATGGAAGATATTGGGATAGAAACGGAGAGGCTGATATTGATGTAACCGACCAGCCGGAATTATTGCTGACGCTTTTTGAACGTAAAAATCCTCATTTATTTGAGGAAAGAGTAGTCGAAGGCTTAAAAATAGAGCATCTTGAACAGAGTACGTTTCAGTTCTGCCGTAATATCGTTGCAGTAATAAAACCTAATCATAGTTGGTTACAACTAACCGATGATGAAATATTGATTCACACCCACTTGGCAAGAAAGGATTATGTTACGGGCGAACTGAAACTGAAATATGCGGCTTTAATCTTGTTTGGCAAAGAAGAAGCGATCGAAGAGTTTATGCCTCGTTATCGGTTTGAGGCACTTTTTCACATGTGTACTTATGAGCAATACAATGACATGACGCAATTCCCTAACCGATACAACGATCGCAAAACCATGCGTTGTAATCTGATTAAGGTGTACGACCGGCTAACACAATTCGCAGAACGCTATCTGCCTGACAAATTCTATTTGCCTGCAGGAAGTACTCAACGGGAAGATTTGCGCTGGAATTTATTCAGAGAAGTTATTGGAAACCTCTGCGTTCATACGGATTACAGTACGGGATACGCTTGCTTTTTTCATGTATTCAAGGATCGTGTAGTAACCAAAAACCCAACTCGCTTGTTGCCAGAAACTCCAGAGGGAGAATTGACACTGAAGCAACTGAACAATTATACTAAAAATCCTCTTTTAGTTCGAGTTTTTCATGAACTGTCTTGGGTGGAAGACATGGGTTCCGGAATTCGTAACATCTTACGATACGCACCTTTATATTATCCTGATTATAAAGTCGAGATAAGTAACGGATCACAATTTACGTTCTCTATTACTTATGCGAAAATGTCAGTAGAAATCTCCGAAATTGTCAGCAGAAACCCGGAAATGTCGGAAGAAACATCGGAAGATGTCAGTAGAAATTCGGAAATGTCAGTAGAAATATCTGAAAATGTCATTGGAAATCCGGATGTATTTCATGAGTTTGACGATTGGAAAATACCATTAGAAGAAATGTCGAGGAGTAAGAAAATGGTAAGGGGCACAAAACAAAATGTTCCAGTCATGAAGCATAAACAACGGCGGCAAATTATTTGTAGTACAATGAGTTACGACAAAAACGGGCGACAATGAGATAAAAAACGAATTGCGACAATGCGCGACAATGTGCGACATTTTTAGACTTTTTGTCGCATTGAATGCGACATATATGCGACATTGTGCGACAAATGG
>JAFTSK010000123.1 GCA_017467385.1 Bacteroidaceae bacterium | reverse complement strand
TGTGTTGGTGTTTGTTCTTCTGATTGGCGGTGCTTCGGTGCTTTATACGCAGCTTAGCAAGGACGATGCTCCCGACGGGTTGCTGATACAGGAGGAGCAAGACAAGAACGATAACGAAAGTCAAAGTGACAGTTCGGATACAGATGACACTGAACGGCAACTGACGAAAGCTCCCGATTTCACTGTTTATGATGGATCGGGAAACAAAGTCAATCTGTCGGATTATGTCGGTAAGCCGATCGTGTTGAATTTCTGGGCAAGCTGGTGTGGCCCTTGTCAAAGCGAGATGCCTGACTTCCACGAAAAATATCTGGAGTTTGGGAACAAGATCCATTTCTTGATGGTCAATATGACCGGCGGACGTGAAACGCTCAGTAGCGCAAAGGCTTTTTTTTCAGAGAAAGGATATTCTTTCCCGGTGTTCTATGATACAGACTCCGATGCGGCAACCACTTACAGTGTATATTCCTTACCTACCACATACTTTATAGATGGAGAGGGATATTTGATTGCACAAGCAACGGGTGCCATCTCTGCGGATACGCTTCAAAAAGGAATGGATATGATAAAATAATTTTGAGCGATATAGGGATAGGCACACGGCTTGCCGGAAGCCTTTAACATAGAAAACTTTAACATCCGGTTTCGTTCATATCAATTTTGTTGTTGCACAAAATTCAACCAATTTTTAAAATGGAAATAAAGAGGAATAACTGTGGTCAAACACCGAACAAGAGAAAGGTTCGAATGAGTTTCAAAATGCTGAAAAACCGCATAAAATAAGGCTTTTCCCTGAATTTGAACCTGTCAAAATCCGACGTTTTTCGACACTGTCCCAAAGAATTTGGGAGTACCAGTTTCTGCTCGTTTCAGGGCATTTCCGCCCCTTTCCGCTCGGAAACACATCCTTTCCGGCGCTCTTACCTCCACTGTTTCCGTGTGCTCCGGTCGTGTCTGTGGGATAAACTGTGGTCAAAAAGATACTCCCCGAATACGGCATCTGCCGTACTCGGGGAGTTTTTTGTCGTCTGTATGGTAACTCTTGTTTCGCCAAAAGTCAAGGCCTTTCGCGAAACAATTTTTGCCCCGCAGTAGACAAAGAAAAAGAGGGTTGAGATAAGGTACGAAAAATGATATAATAATCTCATCGATAAACCAAAATTTATAGGGATGAGAGAATGAACATATTTTATACGAGTGAACGAGATATATGGCGAAAGTGGCTTGCTGAACACTTTGAAACAGAGAGCGAAATATGGTTTGTGTTTCCAATGAAGGAATCAGGCGATAAAGCACTTTCCTATAACGATGCAGTAGAAGAAGCACTTTGCTTTGGTTGGATAGATAGCACCATTAAACACATAGACCCTATGCATCGTGCACAGCGATTTACACCAAGAAAGAAAGGTAGTTCCTATTCACGCCCGAATATAGAACGACTGATTTGGCTTGATGAACGTGGAATGCTCCATCCAAGCATAAGAGATGATGTATTACCCATCATTCGTGCACCATATGTTTTCCCAAACGATATACTTGATGCAATAAAAGCAGATACGGTTGCGTGGGAGAACTATGAGAAATTATCCGAACCATACAAACGCATTCGCATTGCCTATATCGATGCGGCAAGAAAACGCCCGGATGAGTTCAAAAAACGCCTTGCGAGTTTTATAAACAAGACTCGTAACGGAAAGTTGATTGTCGGTTTCGGTGGAATAGACAAGTATTACGTTTAAGATACCGTATTACTATATATCGAACCGGTAGCAACAGCGAGTTGCTTGTTTATGATTATGGGGTGCAGTATAGTAAATGCGAGGTGATAATTTTATGGAAACTAAAGATATTATTCTCGAACTAAGAACGAAAAACGGACTCTCCCAGGAGGAACTTGCCGAAAAGGTATTCGTCACTCGTCAGGCAGTCAGCCGTTGGGAAAATGGAGAAACTATTCCTAATACTGAAACATTAAAACTGTTATCAAAACTGTTTGATGTATCTATCAACACGCTTCTTGGCTATCCTCAAAACTTGATCTGTCAATGTTGCGGTATGCCCCTGGAAGATAGCAACATCAGCCGCGAAACCGACGGATTTTTCAACGAGGAAT
>JAFTSK010000122.1 GCA_017467385.1 Bacteroidaceae bacterium | reverse complement strand
TCAAGCCCCCGACCGTTTAGCCGAAATCAACCAGTTTGTTAATTTTGACTATCGCCGGAGCTGGATGTTGCAACTCATGGCTTCCTACCGGATAGGCAACTGGTGGAACGGACGTGTCTTTGCTTTCGGACTGCTCTCCCGAGACAAACTTGATAACTTTCATCATATTGCTTTCAATCGGAAAAAGTTATCGGCAGTGCTGACAACCAACAATACTTTTCGTTTGTCCAAGAAACCAAATTGGGTAGCTACACTGTCGGGTAGATACCAGACAGCAGCCATACAGGGCATATATGATATCCGCCCGATGGGAAGTGCTGATGTTTCTTTGCAATGGACTTCTGCCAACGGCAAAGCCAAGTTGATAGTGACAGGAGAGGACTTGTTCCGTACATCAAGCCCACATACCTTGATTGATTGGGAAGGTCAGCGAATGGAACAACGCTTGGACTGGAATAACCGTAACGTCTCAATTACGTTGCTTTACAAGTTCGGTGGCTATAAAGAAAGGAAACGGGAAGCTGTGGATACTTCCCGAATTGGACGATAAAGAAAAAAGCACGAATCAATCGTGCTTTTTTCTGTTTATGCCATTTTAGCTTTGAATGCCAACGCATACATACGCATTTGTTTGACCATAGCCAACAGACCATTGCTACGGGTAGGGGAAAGATGATCTTTCAATCCAATGGCTTCGATGAAATAAAGTTCATTGTCAAGGATTTCATCGGGAGTGTGTCCTGAAACAACCTTAATCAACAAAGCGATGATACCTTTTACTATCAGTGCATCGCTTTCCGCCTGAAACTCAACCTTACCATCCACCAAGTCGGCTTGCAACCACACACGACTTTGGCACCCTTCTATCAGGTTCTGGTCATTCTTATATTCGGGAGCAAGCGGCTCTTGTTCGTTGCCGAGGTCAATCAACAGTTGATACTTGTCCATCCAATCGTCGAAGTCGCTGAATTCTTCAATCACTTCGTCTTGCAGTTCGTTAATCGTTTTCATATAATATGTATTACTTTTCATTATAAATCACATCCATAACCGTTTGTCCAACCGCTTTCAGCGTGTTTCGGTCGATGTTGCTGATGTTATCATTTACTGTGTGCCAAGTCGGTCCGAAAGACGAGGTTTCGCAAGTCGGATCATAGTTGATGATGTCTACACAGGGGATACGAGCCAACTGATTCACATATACATGGTCGTCTGTTACTTCACTTCCTTCTTCCATAATGAAATAGCTTCCGTAACCCAATTCGTGTGCCTTCTTCCAAATCTTCTTGACTTCCTTGCGGGCGGTTCGATAGGAATACGGTTCGTAATAGAAGGTTCCCCCTTTACCGCCTACCATATCAAGCAAGATTCCATAACGAGCATAATAGCCCGATACATGCGGAGTACGCCCCCAATATTGCGAGCCTAAGCACCAGTCATGCGGTTTGTAAGCTCCCGTATGCCATTCCGGTGTGCCATAGTCTTCTGCGTCAAAGAAGATGATGTCAACACCCAGTTCCGGTGCTTTCTGTTGAATCTGGCGGGCTATCTCAAGCAACACACCTACCCCACTGGCTCCATCGTTCGCCCCGTCAATCGGTTTGCGGTGGTTCTTTTCGTCGGCATCGTAATCGGCGTAAGGACGGCTATCCCAATGCGCACAAAGCATGACACGTTTTTTGCTCTCCGGTTTGTAGGCACCAATGATGTTGCGGGCTTTCAGGATTGTGCCGTTCCAGGCTTCCAAATCGGCATACTGATTATAAACCTTTGCTCCGAACTTTTCCAATTGCTTAGCCAAGTATTCACCACATTCCTTATGAGCCTGTGTATTCGGAACACGAGGGCCGAAATCTGTCTGTGCCTGAACGTATGCGTATGCACTGTCGGCATTGAAAGCCGGTGCCTTGACGACAACTTGCTTTTCGGCCGCATCGGTGTTATCTGCTTTCTTACTGTTTCCACATGCCACCACACCTGTCAAAGTGAGTAGGAACATGGGAGTAATAAATAGTTTCTTTATTCTCATGGTTGATAATTATTATAGTCCAATCGGTTGCAAAGGTAATCAAACTTTTTGTACCTCTTCCATCACACGCAGGAAGTTTCCTCCCCAAATGCGTCGTATATCTTCTTCGCTATACCGTTCCTTCAGCAAACAACGGGTGAAGTTGATAAGTTCGGAGGCCGAAGCACAACCGATAATGCCTCCATCGCCATCAAAGTCGGTGCCAATGCCCACATGCTCTATGCCCATGATATTGACCATGTGGTTGAGGTGTTCGATGGCATCCATAATCGTAGCCGTACCATTTTCACGCAGGAAGCCGCTATAAAGGGTAACTTGTGCCACTCCTCCCCTTGCGGCCAATGCTTTCAGTTGGTCATCGGTGAGATTACGGGGATGGTTACAAAGGGCTCGTGCCGATGAATGAGAAGCCACAATCGGTTTGTTGCTGATGCTCAAAGCATCATAGAACGTTTGTTCGCCGGCATGGGAAATGTCTACCATCATCCCTCCCCGATTCATCTCCCGAATGACTTGTTCGCCGAAGGCATTCACCCCCAATCCTTCTTCATTGTAACGGGCAGAGCCACAAAGCTGGTTGTTTCCGTTGTGGCAAAGCGTCATATACACTACGCCACGCTTGCGGAAACGTTCCACATGGCTGAGGTCATTCCCAATGGCATAGCCGTTTTCAATCCCCAACATGATGGCTTTCTTTCCTTCGGCCTTCAGCCGATAAAGGTCGGCCGGAGTATAAGCAATGTCTACTGCTGTACAACTCTTGGCAACCATCATTTCTATCTCGTTCAAGATACGGTCGGCTTTGGCTGTGGCGGCCAACAAAGCCTCGTCGGTCAGCTCCAATTGTTTCAAGTAGGCTACCATGATGGTGGCATCAAGGTGTCCTTCCGTCATCTTGTGCAAGTCGACCAAGATTTTAGAGTCGCGTGAAGCAAAGTCAATCTGTTGGTCGAAGAACATCGGTGTGTCGCAATGCGAATCAAGCGTAAGCATACGGCTGTGCAACCGCTTGGCTTCCCGGAAAGAACCTGCCTCCTGAATGAGCCAATGAAACAACGGCATCATACATTCATCGCCTTTCAAGAGAAAACATTCGGGATGCCATTGCACCCCTAACATCGACTTGTATTCGGTGGATTCGATGGCTTCTATTACACCGTCGGTAGAACGGGCGCAAACTCGGAAGCCGGGAGCCGTTTCTTTCACAGCCTGATGGTGGAAAGAGTTGACGGCTATGATGTCCGACTGAAAAAGCCGGTGCAACAACGTACCCTTTTCCACTTGTACGGTATGCGAGGCATAGCTTCGGTCAAGTTCCTGGTCGTGTTTGATGCGTGTACCTTCCATCTGTGAATGAATGTCCTGATACAACGAACCTCCCAAAGCCACATTCATGGCTTGGATTCCCCGACATATACCCAAGATGGGGATTTGTCGGTTGGCCGCCAATCGGATAAGCAACAGTTCCTGACGGTCTCGGCGAGGGTTGATGCCATGCAATTCCTTGACGGGTTCTTCGCCCATGAACAACGGATTGATGTCGGCTCCCCCCGTTAGCAGAATTCCGTCCACATTGTTCAAGGCATTCATCAACAAATCGGTGTCCTCATAAGGCGGGATGATGAAAGGCACTCCGCCGGCCTTCAGAATGGAAGAGTAATACCCTTCGGCCAATGTACAGTTGTTATCTTGGAAATTGCCGGTCAGCCCAATGACGGGAGCCGTCTTCCGATGGGGCAACCGGCTATGAATACGGTCATAGTCGGCTTGTATATCAAACGCAGAAATTGTTTTCATTACTTAATCATTGAAAGAAACTTGAACAAAGATAGGGATAAATCCAGATAATTTTTGCATATTTGCTAAAAATCTGATACGAATGGAACCGATACAGGACTTTTCCGGTTTAGTAGGACGTTTGAGAACACTGAAAGAACGCAAACGTGTGGTGGTGGTTTGCCCCAACGATCCTCATACAGAATATGTTATTATGCGTAGCTTACGGGAGGGCTTCGCCGATTTCCTGTTAGTAGCCGACACTCCCCATTTGCTTAACGCAGAGTATATACGTCATCAATATCCCGACCATGTGAAAGTGTACGAAGCAAGTAGCCCCGACAAGGCTGCCCAAGAAGGGGTTTTGCTGGTGCGGGAAGGTCATGCCGATGTGTTGATGAAAGGGATTATCAATACAGACAATCTGCTTCGGGCGGTGCTGAACAAAGAACATGGTCTGCTTCCCAAAGGAAATATCCTGAGCCATGTAACGGTGGCCGAGATTCCCACTTACAACAAGCTCCTGTTCTTTTCCGATGCGGCCGTCATTCCTCGACCGACCTTAGCACATTTCGACGCGATGATTCGCTATAACGTGGCCGTATGCCGTCGGATGGGAATCTCTGCTCCCCGAATTGCCTTGATTCATTGTACGGAGAAAGTAAACGAGAAGTTCCCCCACACGTTGGATTATGTAGCTTTAAAAGAACGTGCCGAAGCGGGCGAGTATGGCGAGATGTATTTGGACGGTCCAATGGACGTAAAGACGGCTTGCGACTCGCATAGCGGCGAAGTAAAAGGCATCAGCTCTCCGGTGGTAGGCTATGCCGACATGCTGATTTTCCCTAACATCGAATCGGGAAACACGTTCTACAAAACCGTTTCCTTGTTTGGCGATGCTAACATGGCGGGTATGCTACAAGGAACAACGGCTCCGGTGGTCGTTCCTTCACGTGCCGATTCGGGTAACTCGAAGTTCTATAGCTTGGCTCTTGCTTGTGTATGTTCTGAACCTAAACAATAAATTGACATCCATGAAAATATTTGTAATCAACCCCGGTTCTACTTCTACAAAGTTGGCTTTGTATGAGGACGACAAACCGGTATGGGTAGGTGGAGCGCACCACCCGTTAGACGATTTGGCAAAATTTGCCCATGTCAACGAACAATTTGACTATCGCAAACAGTTTGTACATGATATGTTGGCAAAGGCGGACATTCCTATCCAATTTGATGCCGTAATAGCTCGCGGCGGCCTGTTGAAACCAACGCCGAGTGGGGTGTATGCCATCAACGAGCAGATGAAGCATGACCTTATCCACGCACAGATGGAACATGCTTGTAACTTAGGGGCATTGATAGCCGATGAACTGGCCGAAGAATGTCATTGTCCTGCCTATATTGCCGATCCGGAAGTGGCCGATGAGCTGATGCCCGAAGCCCGTCTGACAGGTATTCCCGAAATCGAACGCATCTCTATCTTCCATGCTTTGAACAGCAAAGCCGTATCCCGCAGATACGCGGCTTCCATCGGAAAAGAAAACGAAGACCTGAACCTGATTGTCGTACATTTGGGGGGCGGCATTTCGGTGGGCGCCCATCGCAAGGGCTTGGTGGTCGATGTAAACAATGCCTTGAACGGCGACGGCCCTTTCAGCACCGAACGAGCCGGCACCATCCCTGCCGACCAGTTGGTAGAGCTTTGCTTCAGCGGTCGTTATAGCAAACGGCAACTCAAGAAAATGCTGAATGGACGAGGAGGACTTTCGGCTCATTTAGGCATGAACGACATGATAACCATCGCGGCAAAAGCCGAGGCAGGAGAAGAGCCGTTCAAGAGTGTTCTCGACAGCATGTTCTACACGATTGCCAAAGAGGTAGGCTCGCGTTACATAGCCCTGAAAGGAAAGTTGGATGCCATTATCCTGACAGGCGGCATTGCGCATAGCGAATATTGCATCAACCTATTGCGCCCCTGGATTGACTATCTGGCTCCTATCGTCGTAACCCCCGGCGAAGACGAAATGGGTTCATTGGCTTACAATGCTTGGTGCGCATTGAAGGGAGAACGTACCTTGCAGGTGTACAATCCGAAATAACAGCTTGTCTTGTTGCATGGTATTCCATATTTTCTCCGTATCTTTGCGCCATAAATAAACTATATTTGATGAAGACATTTGAAGAATTGGGCGTTTCTGCCGAAATACGCCGCGCGATTGAAGAAATGGGATATGAGAATCCCATGCCTGTACAAGAAGAAGTGATTCCTTATTTGCTCGGCGAAGGAAACGATGTAGTAGCCCTTGCACAAACCGGAACCGGTAAGACGGCCGCATTCGGTTTACCCCTTATCCAGAAAATAAATGTAAAGCATAGAGTGCCGCAAGCACTCATCCTCTGCCCTACCCGCGAACTTTGTTTGCAGATAGCCGGCGACTTGAACGATTATTCCAAATACATCGACGGACTGAAAGTGCTTCCGGTATATGGCGGCTCGTCCATCGAAAGCCAAATCCGTATGCTGAAAACAGGTGTACACATCATTGTGGCTACACCCGGCCGCCTCATCGACCTCATGGAACGTGGCGTGGCAAAGCTCGACAACATCATCAATGTCGTGATGGACGAAGCCGACGAGATGTTGAACATGGGTTTTACAGACAGCATCAATGCCATCCTTGAGCAAGTACCAGAAGACCGTAACACGTTGATGTTCTCGGCCACCATGAGTGCAGAAATCTCCCGCATCGCCAAGCAATACTTGAAAGATGCGAAGGAAATCACCATCGGTGTGAAGAACGAAGGAACGAAGAACGTGAACCACATCGCTTACATGGTTCATGCCAAAGACAAGTACAACGCCTTGAAGCGCATAGCCGACTACTATCCGCAGATTTACGGCATCATCTTCTGTCGTACTCGTAAGGAGACTCAGGAGATAGCCGACAAGCTGATTCAAGACGGCTACAATGCCGATTCCTTGCATGGAGAACTCTCACAAGCTCAACGCGACTTGGTGATGCAGAAGTTCCGTCAAGGTCATCTACAATTGCTTGTGGCCACCGATGTAGCGGCTCGTGGCTTGGACGTAAACGATTTGACGCACGTCATCAACTACGGTTTGCCGGAAGACGTGGAAGTCTATACCCATCGAAGCGGACGTACAGGTCGTGCCGGAAAGACAGGTATTTCCATTGCCATCATGAACCTCCGCGAAAAGGGGCGCATGAAGGAAATCGAACGTATCCTCAACAAGAAATTCACCATCGGCGACATGCCAACCGGTAAGGAAATCTGTGAGCAACAACTCATCAAGGTGATTGATGACATTGAAAAGGTAAAAGTCAACGAAGAAGAAATCGAAGCTTTCTTGCCGGGTATCTATCGCAAATTGGAATGGCTCTCGAAAGAAGATTTGCTGAAGCGTGTAGTTTCGATGGAGTTCAACCGTTTCTTGGAATATTATAGCAATGCGCCGGAAATCGAGACACCAAGCAAGAAAGACCAACGCGAAGCCGACAAGGAAAACAAGCGTAAGAATCATGGAACCGACAAGGAAAAGACTTCTCGCAAAGCCGAAGAAGGTTATGCCCGTCTCTTCCTGAACATGGGTAAAAGCGATGGCTTCTTTGCCACTCAAATCATTGACATGATCAATCGCCATGCCAAGAAGCAACGGGTAGACATCGGTCGTATCGACTTGATGCAAAACTTCTCGTTCTTTGAAGTGCCGGAAGACCAAGCCGCTGGAGTCATCAAAGCATTGAACAAGATTAACATCAACGGTCGCCGGGTGATTGTAGAACTCGCTGGAGAAAACAACGGCAAAAGCGACAAGGGCGGCAAGAAGCGTGGCAATCGGGAAGAAGCTCCAAAGAAGGAATCCCGCAAAGCCGCCAAGCCCGAAAAAGAACCGAAGAAAGAAAAGAAAGCAAAACCAAGTCGGGAAGAACGTGGTTACACCTCTCCTCGTGGTCCGAAGAAGAAAGACGACTGGAAGCAGTTCTTCGCACCGGAAAACAGCAAATGGCTGAAGGGGGAAGAACCGGATTTTGAAGAAGAAGGTTGGGCAAGAAGAAAGCCGAAGAAGAAATAATGTATCTATTTTGAAATAGTTGTCTCCCCTCTCAAGAAGGGAATTTGAAAATCCAAACAATTTCTTAATTAATATTTGAAGCTGGGAATCATGTTTCCAGCTTCTTTTTATTTGTATCAGAAATAGAATTTGTTTCTTTTATCTGCAAAATAAAGCCATTAAAATGTTCGTCTACAATAAGAAAATCTAAAATACCTATCATCTATTCGATATATTTGTTTATTTTTGCAGATATAGTATTAGCTTATGAGACGTCCCGAAATTGTACAACGCATAGCCGAAGCTATCAAACGAGTGGCTCCCGATGCCAAGACCATCCTTTATGGTTCGGAGGCTCGTGGCGATGCACGACCGGATAGCGACATCGACCTATTGGTGTTGCTTGAAGGAGAGAATCGTCTTTCTCTTGCCAGACAGATGGAGGTAACAAGCCCTCTCTATGACATTGAGTTGGAAACCGGAGTAAGTATCAGTCCGATGGTGATGTTGAAATCGCAATGGGAGAACCGCCCTTTCCGTACACCGTTTTATATCAATGTAGTTAACGAAGGAATTGTGCTATGAAACAGCAACTCACAGAACAAGAACGTTTCGATTTGATGAGTTATCGAATGCAACGTGCTCACGAAACCATGAAAGAAGCTCTCGTGATGAGTCGTGAGTCATTTTATAATGCTGCGGTCAATCGACTTTATTATGCTTGCTATTATGCCGCGATAGCATTGCTCATAAAGTATGAAATTCAGCCCCAAACCCACAATGGAGTAAAGACTATGTTAGGGTTACATTTTGTATCCAAAGGTAAACTGTCTAAAGAACATGGAAATACATTTAACACATTGTTTGAGAAAAGACAAAGTGGTGATTATGATGATTTCATCTATAACGATAGAGAAACGGTGAATGAACTTTATCCCCAAGCCGAATCCTTTATCCAAGCTGTTGAAGATCTGATAAATCATGCAGAATGACTCCCATAGAAAATGTCCTCGATGTACATTTATAGTATTATTGACTGGGTAATAACTTTTTATTACGCAAAATACTATTTTGGTTAGGATTATTTTTAAATATGTATATTTGTATCAAATATCTATAAATTATAAAGAAAATATTACTATTAGCTGTATTATGTTTGCCAATATTGGCTTTTGCACAAGTACCCGAGAAACAGCACTATATTTATAGCATAGTTACTTTTTCTGGCAGTCTGAAAAATGAAGGTTTTAGGGTAGATTTTGATAATGGTAAGGCCATTGAAAAACTGAAAGACAAGGATGGTAATAGAATGAAGTTTAATACACCTGCTGCAGCTCTTATGTATCTTATTTCAGAAGGTTGGGAACTGTATGTAAATGGTGCTACAAATTCATCCTATCAAGGTACTGGAACATCCTCCACATATTGGATAATGCGTAAACCTTGCACTAAAAAAGAATTTGATAAGGCTGTAAATGAAGGAATGAAAAAATAATCCTCTTAGAAGCTGTTTTGAAATAGTTATCTCCCCCTCTTGAGAGGGGGAAGGGGGTGTGTGAAATAATCAGCAATGAATGTATCCCCCACCTGTATGTGTCTCACACACCCCTTAATCCCCTCTCAAGAGGGGAATTGGGAAAATCCAAACAATCTCTTGATATAGAAAAACTATAAATATTATGTAATATAGGGAAAAGCCAGCATACGATTAAGTAAGCTGGCTCAATTATCATAAGAACCTCTTCAACATGCCGATGAGCGCCACCCGTTGAATAGAGAAAGTTCCACTTTTCTCCTGTACATATTCCAACAAGGAAAGCCCCTCTTGTTGTAGGCTTGACTTCAAAATCAACTGACTATCTTCCATTTCGTCCGCTATCTTCAGCATGGTCATAGCCGCCAATTCTATCTTTCCCATTTGGTTGGAGTCTCCCTCATATCGTCCGATTATTCCATCTGCATTCATATCTTTCAGGTTTTCAGAAGGAACACCCAAAATCTGACGAGTGATGTCATCATACTCCACCCAACTCTCTTTGCGTATTTTCTG
>JAFTSK010000121.1 GCA_017467385.1 Bacteroidaceae bacterium | reverse complement strand
TCCGGAAGGTTCTACTGCCCTACTCAACGCAAGTGGTGGCCTGCAATTCACCAATGAAATACTGACTTTTTCCAATAATACATGGAAACATGACTTCCCTCTCGTCTGGGATGAATCTGTAAATGAAACTTTTATTACTGTCCTTCATCCTGTCCTCGATGAATATCAGCAGTCCAATCTATACACAGAAGGGAAGCTAACAGACATACTAATTGCCCAAGACACCTTAACGACCGGAAATGACATTGAGCTACGCTTTAAACATCTGTTTGCTTCGCTAACCATTCAAATAAACGAAACACTTGCGCAAGAGCTGCAAGAAATTTATCTTACCGTACCTCAAAGCATAGAACAAGTGGATGTTACCGAAGGAAGTTTCACTACTTTATCCGAACCCCATACTCACATAGCCAACTTCGATGAAAACCAAGAGGTTCATTTTATTCTGCCTCCAATGGAAAATGCGGTTTTAGAGTTACGCATCGTTCTGCAAAACGGAGAGGAATATACCCATACGTTGGAACCTTACAGTTTTAAAAGTGGCCACAACTATACATGCAATCTCATCAAAGAAGACCAACGCCCAGGAATAAGAACCGCCGAAGACTTGATAACATTCAGCCTTCTGATAAACAAACAAACCTACAACGGCGAAAAAACATTGGAGGACTTTGGAGAAGAAGTCGACGGAATAACCACTTATCGGTTATTATCCGACATAACCTTTACCGAGGAACAATGTAAAGAATTCCTGCCCATCGGATATTATGAGAGCCGGGCTTTTCAATATGTATTCGACGGAGAAGGACATTGCATATCCAATCTAACCCTACCCGACAAAAGTAATTATAGCAAAGTTCAACTGCAATATTCCGGTCTTTTCGGACACATAGGAACAGAGGGAGTAATCAAGAATCTGCACATTAGAAACGCAAAAACCGTAAGCGAACCTACTTGTACCCGCATCGGGTTTATTGCAACAGTCAACGAAGGAACAATCATGAATTGTAGTGTGGAACATTCGACAATCACAAATGGAAGCAGTGAAAAGAGTGGATTTATCTGCGGACAGTTAAACTCACGAGGAACCATTGCCAACTGTTATGCTGCTAACGACACCATTGTTTCAGATAACTCATATTACATCGGTGGGATTGTCGCTTATGCCAATGGTACCATTCTAAATTGTTATACCTCTCACAACCATTACACACTTGGTTCCAACAACAAAGCTGGAGGTATTGCCGGCAATTCTTCCGCAAGTTATTTATTGACCATAGCCAACTGTTATGTATATGATGAAGGAACAAGTAATTCTTTCTGGGCACTCATGGAAGGAGCCAAAAATGTCAGTATATCCAATTTCTTTTACCATAAAGAGCCATTGCTGAATACCGGAAACTCAAGCAATACAACGAAAAGCAATGTATTCTTATACGATGAATCGTTTTCTGTCAACGAAATTCCCGTTAGTAATTATTTAAATGAGTGGATTACCCTTACGGGAGCAAGCGAATATCCGGATATCGAGTTCAAGCAATGGGAAGTCGACAATAATCAGCCTATCTTCAATTTCTAACAATTTTATATCGAAACAAAAAAAGATTGGATGCACCTTTCGGCACATCCAATCTCTATACTTATAACGTTTGTTCAATTAATTAAAGCGCACCTACTTCTTTCAAAGCAGCGTTAGTCTTGTGAACAGCGGCAGCACTTGCAGCAAACTTAGCCTTTTCGTCTTCGTTCAACGGCAATTCAACGATCTTTTCGATACCGTTCTTACCCAAGATAACAGGAACGCCACAGCAAAGGTCTGATTCACCATATTCGCCTTCCAACAATACAGAGCAAGGAATCATCTTCTTCTGGTTGTGGATAATAGCTTCAACCACGTATGCACCTGCTGCACCCGGAGCATACCAAGCAGATGTGCCGAGCAACTTAGTCAATGTAGCACCACCGACCATAGTAGCTGCTGCAACTTCTTCCAACTTTTCAGCTGACAAGAAGTTAGAAACCGGCAAACCTTTGTAAGTAGCGAAGCGAGTCAAAGGAATCATAGTTGTATCACCATGACCACCGATTACCATACCTTCCACTTCATTAGCATTGCAACCCAAAGCCTGAGACAAGAAATATTTGAAACGAGAGCTATCCAAAGCACCACCCATACCAATTACTCTGTTCTTCGGCAAGCCCAAAGACTTAAGAGCCAAGTAAGTCATGGTATCCATCGGATTAGAGATAACCACCAAGATTGCGTTTGGAGAATACTTCAAGATATTTTGAGCTACAGACTTCACGATTCCGGCATTCACACCAATCAATTCTTCGCGAGTCATGCCCGGCTTACGAGGAATACCTGAAGTAATCACTACCACATCTGAGTTTGCAGTCTTTTCATAATCATTTGTGCAACCGACCAAAGTAGAATCGAAGCCCAACAGCTGTGCTGTCTGCATCATATCCATTGCCTTACCTTCAGAAACGCCTTCCTTAACGTCGAGCATTACCACTTCATCTGCTACTTCATTAAAAGCAAGAACATTTGCACATGTAGCGCCTACATTACCTGCGCCAACTACGGTTACTTTTGACATAATTCTTTATTTTATTTAAAGTTGATAATTAATTTCCTAAAATTGCTCCGCAAAAATACAATCTTATTCCGATTTAAAGAAAAAATCTATCGTATTTTTCGGGCAGTCTACGCAATTTATTGTACTTTTGCGACAAATTAACATAGCGCTATGGATAAGAATAAAAAACTAATCATTATCATTGGATTGCTGATTGTTATAATCGGCGGAGTTTCCTTCTTTGCACTTCATCAAGTACAAGAAAACAAAGAAATGGCCGAATTGTTTGCCATCGAGAAAGAAGAAATGGAAAATGAATACACCACATTTGCCACCCAATACGACGAATTGCAAATTCAAATCAACAATGATTCATTGAGAGAGAAACTGGCCAGCGAAAAGTTGAAGACTCAACGTTTATTGGAAGAACTTCGCCAAGTAAAGAGTAGCAATGCAGCCGAAATCATGCGTTTGAAAAAAGAACTGAAGACGGTACGTGCCGTATTGAGAAGTTATGTCATACAGATTGACTCATTAAACCGAATCAACGAAGCCTTGACCACAGAAAACAAAGAAGTCAAGAAGAAGTACAACGAAGCCACCCGTCAAATCAATACTTTGGCTGAAGAAAAAAAGACTTTGGACAAGAAAGTTACATTGGCCGCACAGTTGGATGCCACGAACATCGTCGTTGAACCCAGAAACAAACGTGGCAAGACCATCAACAAAGTTAAGAACGTCAAGAAAATCGCTATCTCCTTTACCATCGTCAAGAACATTACCGCTAAAACCGGTGATCGTACTTTATATGTTCGTATAGCTAAGCCAGACAACGAAGTATTAAGTAAAAGTGCGTCGGATACATTCGACTACGAAAACCGGGAGTTGGCTTATTCCATTAAGAAATACATCGAGTACACCGGAGAAGAACAAACCGTTACCGTATATTGGGATGTAGAAGAATATCTCCCGGCAGGAACTTATAATGTTTATATTTTTGCTGACGGCACCATGATTGGGCAACAAGCATTTACAATGAAATAATCAAGAAATAGAAGTAAGGGAAAGACATGAAAGAATTTATACAAGTACTCCGCCGTTTTATTCCACCATACAAGAAATACTTGGTCTCACACATCATATTCAATTTCTTATCGGCTATAATGAACATTTTCTCGTTCGCACTTATCATGCCTATTTTACAAATATTGTTCAAAATAGACGAAGAAACATATAGCTATATCCCCTGGGATGCCGACCTTTCGATTCAAGACATTGCGACCAACAACTTCTATTATTACACTACATTATTGATGGGTGAATATGGCGAAAGCACTACCCTTTTGTTCTTAGGTTTATTCTTAGCCGTAATGACTTTCTTCAAGACCGCTTGCATCTTCTTATCCTCAGCAACCTTGATTCCTATCCGAACCGGTGTTGTACGTGATATTCGCGTGGCTTTGTATCAGAAAATCCTTAAATTGCCTTTGGGATTCTTCTCTGAGAAACGTAAGGGAGACATCATTGCACGCATAAGCGGCGACGTAAATGAAGTGGAAGTCAGCATCATGGCTTCATTAGATGCCATATTCAAGGAACCGATTCTTATTATCTCTTACTTCAGCATATTAATCGCTATCAGCTGGGAATTGACCTTGTTTACTATTACCGTACTTCCTGTTATGGGATGGCTCATGGGAAAAATCGGGAAAGCATTGAAACGTAAATCGCTGTTGGCACAAGAACAATGGAGTAACTTGATGGCACAAGTGGAAGAAACACTTGGCGGTTTGCGTATCATCAAAGCCTTCAACGCTGAACATAAGATGAACAAACGTTTTACGGATGCCAACAATCTTCACAGAAGTACCATCACTCGCGTGAATGTTCGCCAACAAATGGCTCATCCTGTCAGCGAATTTTTAGGAACATTGCTGATTGTCATTGTGTTGTGGTTCGGTGGCACACTCATTTTGAAAGACAATGGAACAATTACAGCTACTTCTTTCATTTATTACTTGGTAATGCTTTACAGCGTCATCAACCCATTGAAGAACTTCTCCAAAGCCAGTTACAGTATTCCTAAAGGGATGGCCAGTATGGAACGAATCGACAAAATACTCAAGGCAGAAAATAACATGCCTATTCCGGCCAATCCGGTTCATATCGGTCCTCTGAAAGAGAAGATTGAATTCCGCAATGTATCCTTTAAGTATGACACCAAATGGGTATTGAAAGACATTAACCTGACCATCGAAAAAGGAAAGACCATTGCTTTGGTGGGACAATCCGGTTCAGGAAAGTCTACGTTGGTAGACCTCATTCCTCGCTATCATGACGTACAAGAAGGAGAAGTGTTGATTGATGGTATCAACGTAAAGAGTACCACCTTGCACGATCTTCGTAGCATCATGGGAAATGTGAATCAGGAAGCTATTTTATTCAATGATACATTCTTCAATAACATCTCTTTCGGTGTTGAGAATGCCACGATGGAACAAGTTGTCGAAGCTGCCAAGATTGCCAATGCTCATGAATTTATCATGGCCAGCGAAAATAGATACGACACCATGATTGGCGACCGAGGGGGAAAGCTTTCCGGCGGACAACGCCAACGCATCAGTATTGCTCGGGCTATTTTGAAGAATCCTCCTATCTTGATTTTGGATGAAGCTACGTCTGCATTAGATACCGAAAGTGAACGCATGGTACAGGATGCCCTCGAAAAATTGATGAAGAACCGTACTACCATTGCTATCGCCCACCGTTTGTCTACCATCAGACATGCCGATGAAATCTGTGTATTGCACGAAGGAGAGATTGTGGAACGAGGAAAGCACGATGAACTTCTGGCTTTGAATGGCTATTACAAGCGCCTGTGCGACATGCAACAAATGAAATAGCGTAATTATGAGAAAACTAAACATGCTGCTCTTAGGACTTGCTTATTGGGCAAGCACCTTTATTCTTTCTGCGCAAACAACGTGGAAAAACCCATTGCATGAAACATTTGCCGTTGTTCGTGGGCAAGGTTGGCAAAACGAACTGACCGGAACTTATTATCGCTTGCCTCAAAGAGCAGAGAATGTAGTCCGTACTCCGATATGGAAACTCTCACGTCAGAGTGCCGGATTGTCGATTGTTTTCCGAAGCAATGCTCCTGAAATCAAAGTACGTTATACCGTCGGTGGAGGATTGAACATGCCGCACATGCCATCGACCGGTGTATCTGGAGTAGACATGTATGCTACGGATATAAACGGACAGAAGCGTTGGTGTGCAGGAAAGTATGCTTTCCGAGATACCATTACTTATACTTATTCCCGACTTTCCTACGCTACCTCCCCCACCAAAGGTTACGAATATCAGTTGTTCCTGCCCACTTATAACTCGGTAAAGTGGTTGGAAGTGGGAGTACCGGAAGGATACGAGCTTCGTTTCTTACCGAAATCACAAGAAAGACCGATTGTGGTGTACGGCACTTCCATTGCACAAGGTGCCTGCTCTTCTCGCCCGGGCATGACTTGGCCGGCTATCATCGACCGCGTATTGGAACATCCGGTCATCAATTTGGGCTTCTCCGGCAACGGACAACAAGAACCGGAAACATACGGTTTCTTAGCAGAGCTTGACGCGCAACTGTTCATCATCGACTGTATGCCGAACATGAACTTAGACCGTATTGGTTATATTTACGAACGCACCTTGAACGGTGTACGAAAACTGAGAGAAAAGACCGATGCTCCTATCCTATTGGTAGAACATAGTGGTTATGTCAATGAACAATCCTCGTTGGAAGCTGAAGCCGACTATCGGAAGACAAACGTGGAACTCCGTAAGGCTTTCCGCACCCTTCAACAAGAAGGAATCAAAGAACTGTATTACTTGACGCATGAGGAAATCGGACTAACCGAGGATGCAATGGTAGAGGGGGTTCACCCCAGCGATTTGGGAATGCAGCAATACGCCGATGCATACATCAAGAAGATTAAGGAAATATTACAGGAAAACGCCGAAGAAAATACGGTATTCAGCCCTTGTACCCAACATCGAGATCCCTACGACTGGAAAGGACGGCACGAACAGGTATTGACTCTCAACAAGGAAAAAGCTCCGGGAATAGTATTGATTGGCAATTCCATTACCCATTATTGGGCAGGCGAACCAAGTTACACCATTGCCAGAGGAACGGACAGTTGGGAGAAGCTTTTCAAAGGAAAGGTAGTACGCAATTTAGGATTTGGTTGGGATCGTATCGAAAATGC
>JAFTSK010000120.1 GCA_017467385.1 Bacteroidaceae bacterium | reverse complement strand
TCATAAAAGCAACCGGACTTACCGCAGAAGAAATAGAAAATATAGAATAATATACCTCTTCATATTAAAGAACTTAAAAAGGGCACCTCCATGCGGAGCGTGCCCTTTTTCAAATTAAAGTATGAGGAAGAAAATTAGAACCTCTTATTCCACTATGAAGTTGAAGTTGAGAGTTGCAATGTATTCCTGTCCATTCTTTGTGTAAACCAATTCTACCACCTCAGGATAAGTTTCACCAGCAGTCAATGTACCTGGCATGAAACCGACCTCCATGTCATAGATGGTATGCAGTTTGGTATAAGTACGGGCATTGTCACCCCAACCTTGAGGATTACCATCAGCACCGCACCAGAATCCACCCAATTCGCCACCACAGTTATCTTCATAACTGTAAGTACCATCGGTCATCTTCAGACGCATCACAATTTTTCCTTCGGCCAAGCCTTCTGAACTGTGCTGCATCATGGCGTCGATTTCTTCCGGCATCAAGCAGAAAGCATAGCAGATAGCAGCATTGTCATAGTATGCCAAATTATAACGGGCATAATCATAAGCCGAATCTACATTACCGCGTACATTGATGGTAACTTCGCAGTTCTGAGGAACGGCATCATCGGGAATTACCACTTCAATTACTTCTACGTATGTTTCAACATCTGTTCCATCCAATGTAATGCCATAAGGCCATTGTTCATCATCAGCTTCATTGTCGTTCCATTCGTGACGGTTGTAGGTCCCAGGAGCAGCCATTACTACAAAGTAAAGGTCGGTAGTTCCTTCGGGAACAGTATATGCGGCTGTTACATTAGCACCCTTGTTCATATCCGAATAAACCGATTTCCCATTGACTACGGCTACATAACCGCAACGGTAGTTTGAAGCAGTATTTTCCTGAACATTGTAAGTAGTGGTCTTGCCTGCTACGGCTCCGTCGCCATTCACTTGTTCGCCTTTATCGCCCTTGGCAAGGTTACTACCTGGAGCGATAGCATCTACCTTAACAGAAACCTGAGTACCTGCTGCCGGAGTCTTGAGCTTGATAACATTGAAACCTGTAGTTCCCGGACAACTGCCGTAACCCACTTGATATTGCAAATCACCCACTTTATAAAGTTCTGTTTCGTATGCACCCTTCACTTCTTCAGGAACGGTTACAGGTTTCAAGTCATTGTTGGCAAACTTTAGATCGTAATTAACCATGCGTGCAGCATATTCATACAAATCGGCATAGAGTTGTTCTTGAGAACCTGCAAACAATCGTTGGTAAGTCTGCAACGGGTCTTCGGGGAATTCGGATTGTTGCCAAATAGCGCCGTAGGCATCAATACCATGTTTTTCTACCCAAAGATGTTGCAACCAATAGCTGGCATAACGCATCCATTCGTGGTTAAAGTGGCGGTGGTAGTTAGCCTGCCATACGGACAAATCATAACCGAACATTTCGGCAGGATAATCAAGTTGTGCCTGCCATTGCGCACATTGTTCCCAAAATGCACAACCACCGGCTCCATCAGGACCGAAACCGTAACGATAGCCATGATGGAAATCGTTGGCTGCACCTTGCTTGTTAATTTTGTCGGCATATACCTGATATTGGAACGAGTGACCAATTTCGTGAGCTATGGTAGAGCCTACTGGTTGACAAGTGGCCGGATTTACCCACAAAGCACCAATCTTGTCATCATAACCCGAACCGGTAGCCAACCATTCATCCTGATAGATCAAATAGATTTGCATCTTGTAGTCATCGAGCATAGACATGCCTTGTCCTAAAGTAGCCATACCGAGGATGTTTACATTGGTATTGAAGTGGCGAATTCAACTTGCAAATGCAATCGAATTCTAATTTGTTAATATTGAATTAAATTTCTCATTTGGTGTGAGATAACCAAGCCTCTTTCTGGGTCTGTTGTTCAACTTGTTCTCAACCCAGGAAACAAACTCATCGGTT
>JAFTSK010000119.1 GCA_017467385.1 Bacteroidaceae bacterium | reverse complement strand
TGCGCATTGGGCCTTGGCGGAGCCTCCGGCGGTATCGGTACCCCGCAATAGCTTCGTTGCCCCGTGGCAGGGTCATTGTCCTCGTACCGGTACTTCCCCTTGTCGACGGGTTTCTGAAGTTCCGCCATCAGCTGACGGAAAGGCGCACTGCCGGGCGTGTTGAAGAAGCAGAAATACCGCTTGGCATCGCCGGGCGACTGGATATCCTTCTCGTTGCCCACCGCCTGTACGTGCAGTTTGAAAAGCCGGAGCACCTCGGGGAATCGGTTCACGAATACCAGCCCCAAGCCACTGCGCATCGCCATCACCTCTATCCATTGTTTCTCCTGCAGGAGTTCGTCGATGTAGCGTTCCCAAGCCTGGGTTGTTGGAACAGAGACAGGAACAGAAGCAAGAACAGAAGCAGCACCACCATCACCCTCTTCTTCTTTTGATGATGTTGTTTTTCCTTTTCCTTCTCCTTTTCCTTTTCCTTCAAAAGATACTATGTCACTCTTTTCAGGAGCTTCATTACTGATTTCCAACAAGTTCTCTTTTTCCTTACGACGCTTAAACGCTTCAATTTTGGCTTTTCGTTGTTCGTAGGGCTTCATTACCTCGTTCAACTTGGGTGAATAGAAGGTGTTTCCGTTGCATATAAACAGTCCATAGCCGTGCAATACCTTGTCCAGTCTGGACTGGCGTATTCTCAGTTCTCGCCTCAAGATAGCCAATGCTTCCATGTCGCCCACATAGTTGTCCTGCACACGCAGATACTCCATCAGTGCCCAATAGATGCCGTAGCCCGCCATCCCTTCGTTCTCGATAAGGTTCATTACTTCGCTGGTGTTCCGCATACTCACTTCGTGCGGAATGTACTGGTCTCTTTTCATGATTTGATTATTTTTTATATGACAGTACAAAGGTAGGCGCACAGAAATAGGAGCGCACGGAAGTTTACCCACCTTTTCAACACCTATACTGCTGATTCCAAACAACATAAGTACCCAAAAAGTGAGCAATCCTCCGTGCGCGTTATTTAATCTTTATTAAGATTTACGATTTTCCAAATCGTTGGGGACAAAAGATCCAATAAGAGAGATGACAAAGAACAAGTATATAAACAGTTCTTATTCCCAATTCATTCGACGCTTGATGCGTTGTACTTTTTCAAAATATTGTTTGTTATAATTCATATAATTTGTACTTTTGCAGTGCAGTCCCGGTAATTCCTCTCCCTGATATTAGATGCAGGTGATGAATCCGGTTTTTTTTATGTTCCTGTATTTCTGATTTACAAAGATACGGATTAAATATCAGAATTACATATTACAATCGTCATTAAATTCTCGGTTTCTGAAACGTTTGGAGCAAAGCAATTGATAGACTTCTTCTTGAGTGAAACTGCCGATGGAGTAAATCAAGCTGATAATCCGGGCGGTCCTTTGAGTAGCGGCGCAATGTCCTCTGACAATACCTGGCAAAACGATTCCTGCTTCAATATCCCATATATCTTCCATTTTCACCGCTTGATTCTTATCTCCCTGTTCATATCTGATGCGATGCTTGGCCTGCAACCCGTCGGTTTCGGGGCAGAGCACCGCCAGTTTGCCACGGAGCGACTTCATGCGGGTCACTTCGTTTTTACTTAACGTTCTTTTTTCCTAATTTCTGCCTCCAATACACGGCAGAAGTG
>JAFTSK010000118.1 GCA_017467385.1 Bacteroidaceae bacterium | reverse complement strand
TGCAAAGCTACTAATTTTTTTTATAAGTCACCGCAAGAGGACGTTTTTTTTTAATTTTTCTAATGTCGGGTTTGGAAGAATTAAATATTATGAATACATTTGTGCGTTGCAAAATCAGAAACATTAAGCTACAAACTCGAGAGATGTAAAGAGATTGCTACAGAATTAACAATATTATTAACCGGGAACAAAATTCCCAAATACACTAAACAAAATGAGGAAAATATCATTTGTTTGGTCATGCTTTGTCATGACTTTTTTTGTAGCCTGTCAGCAGGCTGAAGTAGAGAACCCGAAAGCAGACGATTTGCGTATGTCAATCGTTGCAAGTATTAATGGTCAGAGTGAAAGTCCGGAATCAAGGTATACTGGGACTGACCCTAGTAACGTTGTGTTTAAAGATAAAGATAAAATAGGTGTCTTCATTGATAGTAAACCGGCTGATGCATGGATTTTTGATGGTGAAGATTGGACGTCAGTGGACAAAATTATTTATTGGCCAAGCAGAACCAAAACACACACATTCCGTGCATTTTATCCTTATGCAGAAGCGGATACATACACGGAAGTTCCTATGCCTTCTTTGCAGGAACAGGATGGGACTATTGAAAGTATCAGTAAATGTGACTTTTTGGTGACTACAAAAGAGCAATCTTATAGTGAAGGTGGAACCGTTACTTTCAATAAGGAAGATGAAGAGAATAATTATTCTTTCAAGCATGTATTTACCTTATTAAAATTGAACTTTCAACAAGGTGAAGGATTGAGTGGGGCGACATTGAACAAGATAACCTTCAAAGGTACTAATATCGTTGCTCCTTCTACTTATTCTTTCCAAACAAATCAAGTAACTTTAGTACCCGATGGTAATTCGGATGCTTTGACTACTGATGGTTTGTCGAAAGATTTGACAGGTGGACAGACATTCTACTTCATTGTTAATGAAAAGCAGGATATTGAATCGGCTTCTCCTATAACACTTGCCGTAGAATATACAGTCAACGGAAAAACTTATGAAGCGAAAGCTGCTAATTTGGGGAATAATCTTTTTGAAGGTGGTGCATGTCAGACATATACGATTACTATCAAGAATGATGTACTTGTAATTACAGGGGCAACGATTGCTCCATGGGGAGAAGGTGATGATTTTCCTGATATTAGTATTAATGGTGAAGAAAAACCAGCATCCGTATGAAACTGAATCTGTCTAGCAGATGGCTACTAATGGTAGCCATCTGCTGTTTCTGTGTTTGTTGTCAACAATTGCCGGATGAACTGGAGACAGGAGAAGTAGGAACTTTGAATGTAAAGACCCGTTCGGCTGATGAGGAGGCTATTGCTTATCCCTTGAATATTTACGCTTTTTCTGAAGATGGCGATTGCGTTGTCTCGCAAACGGTTAAAGATGAAGAAGAAGCTGTTAAGCTAAGCCTTCCTGCTGGGAAATACAAGGTTGTAGCGATTGCCGGATATTCGGATGATTACCAAATGCCGTCCGAACCCAAGTTAGACGATGTTGTTCAAATGACAGGTGAAGCTGGCGCTGGAGTTCCTTTAATGATGGGAAAGGCTGACGTTACGGTAGGTGCTGATAGAGAAAAGAAATTGGAAATGGAATTGTCGTATGTGGTTACGGCTATCGATATCATTCTTTCCAATGTTCCATCGGATGTCATGGAAGTATCGGCTACTTTGTCTTCTTTCCATTCGTCAATGGATATGAATGGGGAGTATAAAGATACCGGCTATACCTTGAATTTTAATTGTTCGTTGAATACAGGGAATCAGTGGTTGTCCAAGACGCGGTATGTTTTCCCCGGGAGTGGCTCAAAGGTAGCTCTTTCCATAACCATGAAACTAAAGAACAAGGAAGAGAGAACTTATGGGTATGTATGGAAAGATACTCCTGAAGCTGGTCGGCCATATCATCTGCAAGGTGAATATTCGGATGGATTCTCTTTGACTGGCTCTTTCATAGTAACGGGGTGGAATGAAGCAGAAGATGTTAAGTTCAATTTCGGTACTGCATCTTCGCCGGACGATGAACCGGAGGAAGATGGAGGAGAAGATAATCCGGGTAGTGATTTGTCGGGAGTACCGGAGGAGGGTACTATTTGGAATGGTACCATTGTGGCTGATGTCGTAGAAGATGAATCTGGAATAGACTTGTTGTTGATGTCTTTGGATGAATGGGAAGCTACTACTTCGCAAGTGGATGGTGTGATTGATACTTATGAAGTAAATGGTATCTCGAATTGGCGTTTGCCGATGCATGAAGAAGTGGAGTCTCTACGGCTAAGGTTTAGTGGAGATCATCGTGAAGAATTGAATGATTTGATAGCTGAATATGATTCTAGTTTATATGGCCTTGCAAACGGGGCAAAAGAACGCTATCTATGTTTGAAAGATGGAAAATATTATTCTTTTCAATTTATACTAGGAACAAGTACCACTGCTGCTGGCGAAAAACGTACGTATTATCTCCGCTTAGTGAAATCCTATCGAATAGATTTTTAATAAAAACGAGAATGCTCTCATCAGTACATGCTTGCGGGAGTATCGGCTTGCACATACGGGAGTGTGAGCCATGCTCCCGTATGTATAAACGATAAGGTGCGATATCTTATTGCATTCATTGCACCGATATCCTAACGTGCAGATAATCAATACCCATTTGGTGCAATGAAGATGTAATCTCCATTGCACACATTGCACCAAAACTTGACTGATACACAGGCTATTAAACGGTTGGTGTAATGAGTGCAATGTATTTGATGCAGAATCTTTATATGTTGCAAATACCTTCCATCTCCTCCAGTTCTTCCGCACTAAAAGGAGCACTATCCAATGCCTTCAAGTTCTTTTCCAATTGGTTCACGGAACTGGAACCGATGATGACGCTGGTTACATAGTCGTCTTTCAAAATCCATGCCAATGCCATTTCGGCCAATGTCTGTCCTCGACGGAGGGCAATTTCATTCAATGCCTTGATTTGTTGGAGTCTCTTTTCTGTGAGAGCTTCCTTCTTGAGGTGTCCGCCATGGGCGATTCGGGAATCTTCGGGGATGCCGTTCAAGTAACGGTCGGTGAGCAATCCTTGTGCCAATGGAGAGAACACGATAAATCCAGCACCGTTTTCCTTGGCTTGCTTCAAAACGCCCATTTCTTCCGGTTCGCGGTTGAATAGGTTGTAGCAACCTTGGTAGATGAGGCAAGGCACATCATGGGCAGCCAAATAGTCGTATGCCACTTGGGCAGCTTCCTTCGGCCAACGGGAAATGCCCACATAGAGGGCTTTTCCTTGACGAACGATATCTACCAGAGCTTGGAGCGTTTCTTCCAATGGAGTCTCCGGATCGTATCGATGGCT
>JAFTSK010000117.1 GCA_017467385.1 Bacteroidaceae bacterium | reverse complement strand
GCCGGCTCGGAATTGTTCATGAGTGGATTCTATGTACAAGACATCCCTGCCATTCAAGAAAAGGCTGAAAGCTTAGGGATGGAATTTATTCATCATCGGGAAAAGAATAATTGGGCGGCTGTGAAGTTTGTGATGAAATAAACGACTATTTTGTCATTCAGAACGTAGCATAGCGAAGTGAAGAATCTCGGTAACATCCACTCTTTATGCTACCGAGATTCTTCGTTACACTACGTTTCACTCTGAATGACAACATAGTATTAAAATTCCTAATTCATTTTTCTTTTATTCTCATTGCATCCAAACCTTCTTTTCCACCATTAAAGATATTCAAATCCACTTGCTCCTTAATGCCGGGAAGCGTACCTACATCGGTGTGTTGCCAGAACTTCCAATCGCCCTGATAGCGGACGGAATCCACATAATAATGGGCAATCCAATACGGATAAGAGTTGAACACAGAATCATTCAAGTATCTGGTCTTGAACTTGTAAGACGCATAGATGATGGGCTTCACTCCATAATGGGCTTCTACTTTGCGAAGCCATAGCTTCAAGTCGTCCTGCAACTTCTTCATGTCTTTCCCTTTCTGCTCAATGTCAAGAACAGGAGGTAAATCGCCTGGCTCCAACTGTACGGAACGGATAAAGAAATCGGCCTGCTTGTTGGCATCGGTCTTGGGATTGTAGAAATGGTAAGCCCCCCGAATAAAGCCATGTGCTTTGGCCGAATCAAAGTTGGCTATAAAATTCTTGTCGGCATAATCGCCGCCTTCCGTTGCCTTCATGAACATGAAATGTACTGGGAACTGTCCTTGCCGAGCCATCTCCAACATCTTCCAGTTGATTTTTCCCTGATAGTGAGAGATGTCAATGCCATGCACCTTATAGCCGGCAGGCATACAGACACCATACCCTTTGAGTCCATAGCAAGGCTTCCAGCGATAGGCATACGGACGGATAAAGAAAAAATAGAAAGCCGAAGAAAAGACTACCACAATGAGAACACCCAACAGATACCTAACCCATGCAGGCATCTCCTTCAGCTCTTTCTTTTTTCCTTTCTTCTTGGCCGGTGTACGCTTCGTTGCCGGCTTGGAAGGTTGTTTCTTCTTTGTAGCAGTCTTTACGACTTTCTCTTTTACCATGTTTATTTATTCTTCTTAGAAGCTTTTACCCATGCCACCTCGACACCCGGATTCGGCTGAGCCGGACAAGCCATAAAATGCACATAGCTAATGCCTGCTGGCGTAGGTCGTTTCAAAAGTGGGCGCAAGTTACGCTTTTTTCCGTCAACTTGTACACGTGCGGCCGTATTCTTTTGCTTCAAATCCCAAGAAATAGTCAGTTCGTGCCATTGGTCATCCCGAATGCCAAGCTGTTTTCGATCCAATTTCACTTCGTACATGCACTCATAACGAGCCACTGTATCCGAAGGATTCATCCAACGGTCGTTCAACACCAAGTAGACTTCCTCGCTTCCTTCCGGAATACGCACCTTCGTGGTAAAGACACCTTGTTTTTGTGCAGGGAAATTCCAGACAGCTCCCCGTACATCCGACACCAACGACTCGTCGGCCTTGTATTGCACCCGAAGGGCTTGCTTGCCTTCCTCTCCCATCCGAGGAACCAACGAACAGCCGGCTATGCGGTTATAAGAACAATGCCCTTTGATTCCTTTGATATAATTGAACACCGTCCATTGTGCCAATCCATCGGAGAAGTCATTGCTCCGTTCGGCTTCGTACAACCAGTCGACATCAAACAAGAGCATCGAACGGAAAGTAGCGTGCTGGCCTATCGAAGCCAAGATTTTACCGGGAGCCACTTCCACCATTTGGGCTTGATGAACGCTACGGTCTACCCCTTGTCCGGCGTAATCGGAATCATTGCGTTTCGGACTCATATACAGTTCGCGGAATCCTATCCATGTCTTTCCATCGTCTTCCGAAATGGCTACGTGGGTTACATCCCGATTGGTAAACACATCATCCCACACTCCATTGGCGGTGGCCATCTCGGGGAGTGGTGTGGTGTTACACCAGAAGAAAAGCAAACGGCCGTCTTCCAGGCGGTTCATGGTAGGCATGGTGATGGTTCCATAGAATTGCGAAGGACGGGATTCACTCCAAGTCAGCCCGCCGTCTTCCGAGAATGCTTCGTAATGATAGTCTTGTGAAGTACGCATCAACATCCACAAACGACCGTCTTTCAACTCGATAACCGTAGGTTCTACGGCTCCATGATTCCAACGGAGGCCTTTATGAAAGCCTCCTCCTTCATGATTGGGGGCTGTAACAATGTTTGAACGCTTCCACGTCAAACCGTCGTCATCCGAGATGTATGTATAACATCCTTTGGGGGTAACGTCGCCATGTGCAGCCACCACAATCCGCTTGCCACCCTCAATGAATACAGGCGGCTTGACCATGATAGAGTTGGTTTCGGCTATCTTGTAGATGGTTCGTCCACCGTTCAGACCACCGACGGTGCGAATACAATACACGCCCATTCCCGGCATGTAAGTTACACGAATGTATTCTTTGCTAATCGGGCTTTGGCGGTCGGCAAAGGGCATGTCATGCGGGGCTTTGACCGTTCTCCAAGTCAGTCCGTTGTCCTTGCTGGAGAGGTAGAAATTGCCGGGGAGTGCCTGCTCACCACAATTATAATGGCGGATTTCCCCCGTTTCCAATCGAGATAAGCCGATGTAGGCATCCGAAGGAGGGGTAGCTACCCGAATCGGTGCAAAGACGGAATCAATGGTAGAGGGGATTTGCTGTGCCTGTACGCCTAATGCGGCACAGAGCAATGTTGCTGATAAGATTTGTTTTTTCATGGTATTACAAGAAAGGCAGACCTTTGTGTCTGCCCTTTATTTTGTTGATTTATCAATTCCCCTCTCGAGAGGGGGATTGATGTATTAATTACTTAGCTTGTTCCAACTGCAAAGTCTTGGTCGGTTCATCGCAAACTTCAGTTGGGCCGAAGTATTGGATAGGACCTGGATAAACGTATGCAGTTTCCTTTGCCCATGCTTCACGACAAGCGGCAAACTTCTGGAATGGAGCACCGTCGAGCTTCACGAGAGCCTTCTGGATAACCGGCTTCATTTCGCCATGACGACGTTCCATGTTCATCATCATTGTGATAGGCACACCACCTGCAATCCATTCAGCGGCAGGAGCAGTTGTGTTGCGAACTGAAGACATGTAACCGGTCTTGCCGTTGGCAATCAACATAGAAGCTGTGTAACCCAAAGAGTAGCAGTAGTCAGCGTCGAAGTTTGACGGAGCAGCGCAACGGCCTTCATAGCCGAAGAAGTGGTGCTGAGCAGCGAACTTGCCTACATACTTGCCTTCTTCCTTCCATGCAGCCAACTTGGTAGCTACCATTTCAGACAACAGCTTTTCTGTTTCGATCAAAGAAACCTGTACGTTTCCATGTGGATCGCGGTCGAGAGACAACTGACGGGCAACACCTTCTGGCAATGAAGCATAGATGGCTGCATTAGCTTCAGACAAGTGCTTGATGATGTATTCACGTTGCTGAGACTTCTTAATCATCGCAAATTCTGCGCCGTTGTGAGCCAAGAAATCGTTCAATTCAGCAATCAAACGCTTCATAGCAGGGATAAATTCAATCAAACCTTCCGGAATCAATACTGTACCGAAGTTGTTACCGGCTGCAGCACGGTCAGCAACTACCTGAGCAATGTAAGTCACTACATCGTCCAAAGACATTTCCTTTGCTTCCACTTCTTCTGATACGATGCAGATGTTCGGCTGAACTTGCAAAGCACATTCCAAAGCGATGTGAGAAGCCGAACGTCCCATCAACTTGATGAAGTGCCAGTATTTACGAGCTGAGTTACAGTCGCGCTGGATGTTACCGATTACTTCTGCGTATGTCTTACAAGCTGTATCGAAACCGAATGAAGTTTCAATCATTTCGTTCTTCAAGTCGCCGTCGATAGTCTTCGGACAACCGATTACCTGTACGCCATAGTTCTTGGCAGCATAATATTCGGCCAACACGCAAGCATTGGTATTAGAGTCATCACCACCAATGATAACCAAAGCCTTGATGCCCAATTCCTTGATGATTTCATAACCCTTTTCAAACTGTTCTTCCTTTTCGAGCTTTGTACGACCGGAACCGATGATGTCGAAACCACCTGTGTTACGGTATTCGTCGATGATTTCAGCAGTCAGTTCCTTGTAGTTGTGGTCTACCAAACCGCCAGGACCGAGGATGAAGCCGTAAAGCTTGCTGTCCTTGTTCAACTTCTTGATTCCGTCGAACAAACCGGAGATTACGTTATGACCGCCAGGAGCCTGACCACCCGACAAGATTACACCTACGTTGATAGCCGGGAATTCCACAGCTTCGCCTTCTACGAACTGAATCAACGGCATGCCGTATGTGTTAGGGAACAAAGCTTTGATAGCTTCCTGGTCAGCAACAGACTGAGTAGGTTCGCCTTCCTTTGCAACTACAGCACCTTTCAATGCCTGAGGGAGTTTCGGCTGATAAGCAGCACGAGCAATTTGCAATGCACTTTTTGTCATATTCAAATTCTATTTTAAATAATGTATATTGATATTCTTCACATTTGTCTCGCAAATTTCGTTATTTTTTTGCGAATATGAAAATGTATCAAATAAAAATCGTATCTTTACCCCGAATTAAATTATCATTAACCAAAAAATATTTGAATTATGGCAAGCAGAAGAGATTTAAAGAAGAACATTTACTACATAGCCGACGAATTGTTATTGGCTGCATTGGTAGAAGGTGTAAACCGTGAAGTAATCTTTGAAGCCGTTTGCAACGTATACGATTTGATTCCTCGAATCAGTCACACCCAGCCGGGTAATGTAAAGGGATATTACAAGAAACTTTACGAAGACTTGGACAAGGAAATTCAAGCGGTGTCTGACGAATTGAACAAAATCGCCTAACCATCCCCTGACATGAAGCAAGCGTTTTGTAAGTTTATTTACCATACGTTGTTAGGGTGGAAAGCCGAAGTGCATGTACCTGATTACGACAAATATATCATCTGTGCGGCTCCTCACACATCCAACTGGGATTTGTTCATCGGCAAACTGTTTTACGGTGCTATCGGTCGTGAAACGGGCTTTATGATGAAGAAGGATTGGTTTTTCTGGCCATTAGGCCCTATCTTCCGCTGGATGGGCGGCATTGCTGTAGACCGGGGCAAACGTACTTCGTTGGTCGATCAGGTCATCAAGATTGCGAAAGAAAGCGATAAATTCCACTTGGCGATTACACCGGAAGGAACTCGCAAAGCGAATCCGCATTGGAAGAAAGGATTTTATCACATTGCTATGGGGGCAGGTATTCCTATCTTGCTGGTAGGCATCGACTACACCAAGAAAACGATTACTATCGGCAAAGAAATACGCCCATGTGGAGACATTGACAAGGATATGCGCGAAATCAAGCTGTTTTACAAGGATTTCAAGGGCAAGCATCCCGAAAATTTCTCGATTGGCAAGATTGATTAAAAACTAAAAGTTGGCCGTTTCCTCTTCAGGAGTACGGCCAACTTTTAGTTTTTATGTACTTTTACACCATCTTTAAATTAACCTTCACTACTTTCACTTTCTACTGATACACAAATACTTGGAGTGCCGTTCCCTGTTACAATCAAGTGCTGAAGTGAAACAAAACACCTCTTCAAAAACCGTCTAAATTCTCTTTGACGGACAAGTCTTCGCATCAAAGAGAATTTTTATTTTCCTTTGAAGCGAAGTCCCGTTTTCTTTGACGTACTTTCCTTCACTTGAAATTCACCTTAATCAGCACTTTAACCTATTGGTTTTCAGCGAAAAGTAAAAGTAGTGAAGAAGTTTTTTCAATCGTTTTTATAGTACTCTTTTAGTTAGTTCTTCAAGAACTACATACACACTTTCCAAAGGCAGAAAATGAGGAACAGCAAGAACGCCATCAACACAGGAAACAAGCCTCCGTATTTTCTGAACAATTCGTTTTCATCAATTTTTAAATCTTTCTTCAAACCCACACATGCTGCCCCAAAGATTGCTATTCCACCACATATTTTAGCCATATCGCCATAACTTACATCTCCCATTTGTTGAGAAATCAACAAGGAAGCTACAAAAAATAACAAGATTGAAAAAAATTTATTCATAGTATATATTATGGAAATTTTTTAATCAAAGTATTCTTATCCACTTGTACCAGACCTGGGATTGTCTTAACCATTTCATTTTGTTCTTCCATACGTGAAAGCATATAGGCAAGAACTCTTTCCGATATTTTCAGTTCATCAGCAGAGACACCAGCAAAGACAAATTTACCATTTTCAAATTTGACGTAATCATCCATTCTCTTAGAGGCTGCTCTAATTACAGCTGTCTGGTGGCTAAACGGACGAGTAGAATCAAAATCAACATATTCACCAATAGTCCTTGATACAACTTCAGTTTTTGCAACTTCAGGAGATGAAACATCTACCTCATCCGAACAAGCACTAAAAACAAATGCAACCAAGCAAAAACAAAACAGCGTGATTTGATTTTCAATCTTTACTTTCATAATTTTCGTTTTTTAATTTGTGTTTAAAGGTTAGTAAAAACAACGTATTGCAGACAACAGACACTATCCATTCTTATGAGCTAACCACATCCTCATTTCCTGCACTTTTCTGTTTACATAGTATTTGTTTTTAATTGTCGCAATATAAGAAAAAAAACAAATAAAACAAAGGTTTTTCTTATATACAGTTGTGAATTGACATTAGTTAACCAAACAACATACTTTTAGTAAAATGAAGTGAAGACGAGTTATTGAGGAATTTCTCGAATAATAACACGACATTATGATAACCATTTTTAATTATGACACAGCCTCATACACGAATATCAAACAATAATTATTCCGCTGTTTCGTATCGTTCTATCGCTTCTTCCATCAGGTTGCGGCCAACCTCGGAGATTTCGCGAGCTTTGGCATAATCCGAGATTTCTCCGTAAGCGTCGAACGGCATTTTGACCAAGATGTCAGGTTTATAAAGGGCAAGGGAAAGCTCTGTGTTGCGGTGATTCATCAGGCTGAAGGTGCGGTCGAGCAAGTCATAATAGGTGTCTCCATAGTCCAAAGCTTCATCTTCGTCATAACGCTTGTGATACGACAAGATGTCCTTGAACAACGAAAGGCTTCGGCTTCCGGCATATTTCAATCGTTCTATCAAACCAATCTCCATGCCACGTACCTCTTCAAACAGCTCCCGCATTTCTTCCCGCTTCTGCTCTTCAAAAGCTCTGTCGGCAAGCATGGCTTCGTTTTCGCGGTGGAGAATGGACTTAATGCCCGAAACATCCACATCGTTCACATCAAAGGCCACCATGATGTCGCCCTCTGTACGAACTGCCTGACTCATCGGCATACAGTTGGCTATGGCTCCGTCTATCAGGGTAGAAAGACCATATTTCACAGGGCGGAACAAGGAAGGGATGGAGATGGAAGAACGGATGGCCGTAAACAGTTTGCCATGATCAAAGACCACTTCTTCGCCGGTGTAAAGGTCGGTGGCCACTGCCCGATAAGGGATAGACAAATCTTCGATGTTCACCTCGGGAACAATCTCCTTGATGGCGGCAATGACCTTTTCGCCCTTCACAAAATGATTCTTTCCGATAGAGAGGTCCATCAGCGAGAACACTTCCCATGCATCCAACGAATAGAGCCATTCCTTGAAGTCGGCCAACTTACCCGCCGCATAGATTCCTCCAATCAGAGAACCGATGGAAGCCCCTGCCACAGAAGTGATATTGTATCCATGTTCCAACAACACCTCTATGGCACCAATGTAGGCAAAGCCTCTCGGCCCGCCACTGGAAAGTACAAGGGCTACATTTTTTGACATATTCATTCTTCACTCACGCTGGCATCACCATCCGAGAAATCATTGTTTTCGATAACCACGTTCTTGGCTCTCAACAAGCGGAAACGGGTTTGGTTGTTGTGGAATGCCGGAAAATCTTCGTTCTGAACAATCTTGTTTCCTCGGAAAGTCAAGCCATCAATACTCTTGGCAAACACGATCGGACGGTCGAAGGTTACAAATTCGTTGTTTTCGATGAGTACACCCGGCTGACCTTCTCCTCCATGAAAATACTTCTGCTGGTCTTTCAGATTAGGGATTTCAGGATAAATGGAAATGACCGCTTCTGTAAACTGGAAGAGATTGGTCAGCGAGTTGATGAACTTGTTTTCGCGAATGGTTACATCCCGGCAGGCTCCTGTTTCAAACCAACCGTTACAGTCTCCGCACAGCAAGATGGCTGTTCCCGATGTATGGTCGAATGTATTGCGTTCTACCACCGTCTTCAATGGTGTGCTGAACAAGGTTCCTCTGGCACGATTATTCCGGATCACATTGTCGGCAAAATAAACTTCCGGACACCATTCCAAGTTTTCAATGCCGAAGCCTTCTTCCGGACGAATGACTGTATCTATCGGATTCACGAATGTGATTTTGTATTCCTTTGCTCCATGAGCCGTTTCCTTGTCGTGTGCTTCAATGGCCGCAATTTCATTCGGTTCGTCCAGCAGTTCCATTGTCGAAGAACGGACAAACTGCACCTTGTCGCCCTGTCCGCCCCAATAGAAGCCGTAAGCTTGTGGGTGCATGTAGCGGCCAATCACCGTCTTATCGTCTACCTTCTGTACAATCTTCAGGTAAGTGCCATGCACATTGATAGCATCGTCCATCATGCCTTCGTACAAACCGTTGCATGACGTGATTTTTCCTTTACAGCCCGAGAAATGGGTAGCGTCGGCTTGGGTGGTAAAATAGCGGGGATCGTTTTCACCACGAAGGCACACATTAAACTTTTCAAGCGTGATGTTCTCGCAAATCTGCGCCAACAATCCCATGCCTTCCGCATAGTGTACGTTCACATTTTCCAGACGTGTGTCCTTATCCATGAACAGGAAGATACCCGGAGCAGGGCGTTCCCAAGTACGCATAGCCACTTTGGTTCCCGGCACAAGGCGGCTGTCTTTCCAGTAAGGAGCTTGGAAAGTGGAGTCGTCCAACTGCTTGGTTTCATTCGTCGGACACCACAAGTCGCTTGTCTTATAAACCACATGACGGGTTTCGCGGTCAAAAGCAATACCCGCCTGCGGATAGTTACGCCATCCTTCGCCATAGTTTTCAAAATGTCCGTTCTCTCCCACCCGGGCATTTACCCAGGGTTCCGGACGGAAAATCATGCCTTCGGGCGTACTCTCCACGATTTCCACCTGCGCGATATGAGGTTTTTCAAAATCAATGCTGAAGTTCTTCAACGTACAGTTTTCGGATTCAATCAATGAAACCGGAAGCATGCGGCCATGAAAGATGAAATCGGCTCCTGCCCCGTCTACGGTCAACTGCTTCCAGCCTTCCAACGCCAAACCGACTGATTTCGGATTCGGCTGGTCGTGATTGGAGATGTAATATTCCTTTTGAGCTGCACCTTCGGGATAGAAATCATAACGACCTTTCTCGAATTTCAAGACAATGTTTTCCGTTCCATAAGTAGCCTGAATGGTATTCAATGCTTCCTGCATCTTGCCCGAAAGATTTTCCTTTGTGTCAGGAACAATCTGGTAAGCACTCATTTCAACAACTTGAGGGCCGTTACAGGCACTTACCAGCAAGCCCAACAAACATAAATTTAAGATGATTCGTTTCATTTAGTGATATGATAAGGTTATATATACGTGCAAAACTAATAAAAATTTACTAACTTCGTGCCATAAAACAAAAGAAATTCAATGAAAGCAACGCTAATCGCTATATTCTTAACACTTTACGCTTGGGGAAACATGCAAGCCCAAGCCTTAGACAAAAGCATCGAAGAACGTCTCCAACAGTTTTTCACTTCTTACGAAACGTCGTATGCCAACATCGGCAAATGCAAGTTGGATTCATTCCGAGTCGACCATGAAAGAAGGAAGCTAACGATCTATCCTTCCAAGACTTTCGGCTATCAGCCTTTCACACCGGAGAGAAACGAACACATCTACCGCCTGCTCAAACAAAGTCTGCCGGGACCGGCCAACTACTACGACCTGACCATCGTAGCCGACGGAAAGCCCATCGAAGAGCTGGTGCCAAACATGCTCCGCAAGAAGAAAGACACCTCCCGAATGTGGAAACGGGCATACAAAGGAGAAGCGTGGGTAAAGAACGTATCACGCCCTTACACCGTTTCGGAAGGTTTGGAAGGCCGGCACATCGCCCTCTGGCAAAGTCATGGAAAATATTACAAGAACGACAAGGATAGCTGGGAATGGCAACGTCCTCGCCTTTTCTGCACCACCGAGGATTTGTTTACACAATCGTTTGTGGTTCCTTACCTTATCCCTATGCTTGAAAATGCCGGAGCCATTGTATTCACCCCTCGTGAACGCGACTGGCAACGCCAGGAAGTGATTGTAGACAACGACGGTGGGGGAATCTACCAGGAAGTGAAAAGCCGTAAGGGAAAATGGAAGACCACTCCCCTGCCCGGCTTCGCCCAACGCAGAGAGGTTTACACCGACGGACAAAACCCGTTTACAGAAGGAAGCGCCCGCTTTGCCGCCACCGAGAAGAAGGCGGAGAAAGCTTTTGCCCAATGGATTCCCACCATTCCCGAAACGGGGAAATATGCTGTGTATGTGTCGTATCAATCGTTGCCCAACAGCGTCAGCGATGCCAAGTATTTGGTGTTCCACAAAGGGGGCGTAACAGAGTTCATCGTGAACCAGCAAATGGGTGGAGGCACCTGGGTATATTTGGGAAGCTTTGAGTTTGACAAGGGAAACAACGACTATGGCATGGTGGTTTTAAGCAATCAGAGCAAGCAGAAGGGAGTGGTTTGTGCCGATGCCGTTCGCTTTGGTGGAGGCATGGGAAACATTGCCCGAGCCGGAAAGACCAGCGGACTGCCCCGTTATCTGGAAGGAGCCAGATACAATGCCCAATGGTCGGGCATGCCAACGCAGGTGTACAACCGCACCGAAGGAAAGAACGACTATGCCGACGACATCAACACCCGTAGCCGCATGGTGAACTACCTGAGTGGTGGTTCTGTGTACAATCCAACGGAAGAAGGCTTGGGTGTACCTTTCGAGATGACCTTAGGCTTTCATAGCGACGCAGGCTTCTCCAAAGAAGATGAATTGATTGGCTCGTTGGGCATCTATACGACGGATTTCAATGAGGGCAAGCTGAATGCAGGCATTTCCCGATATGCTTCCCGCGACTTGGCCGACATGGTTCTGACGGGCTTGCAAAACGACCTATCCAACCAATTCGGAATCAACTGGGCAAGACGGAGTTTGTGGAATCGGAATTACAGCGAGACACGCTTGCCGGCGGTTCCTTCCATGATATTGGAACTCCTGTCTCATCAGAACTTTGCCGACATGCGGTTAGGTCACGATCCAAGTTTCAAGTTTGCCGTAAGCCGTTCCATCTACAAGTCTGTCCTTAAATATATAGCCACCATGCATGGCACCTCGTACACCGTACAGCCTTTGCCCATAAGTCATTTTGCCATTAGCGAAGGAAGCGGAAACACCTTCAAACTGACATGGCAGGGAGTGAATGACGCCACCGAACCTACGGCACGTCCTCGGGGATACATTGTCTACACCCGTTTAGGCTATGGCGGCTTCGACAACGGCACGTATGTCAGAGGAAATGAATACACTTTCCAAGCCGAGCCGGGTTTGGTTTATAGCTTCAAGGTTACAGCCGTCAACGAAGGGGGCGAAAGCTTTCCTTCCGAAATCCTTTCGGCCTATCATGCCAAGAAGAACGAAGGAACCGTCTTGATTGTCAATGCGTTCGACCGCACCAGCGCCCCTGCTTCGTTCAGCACGCCCAACCGTCAAGGATTCGCCATGCACCGAGATCCGGGTATTCCCTATCTCCATACGCCTGCCTATTGTGGCAACCAGCTGACCTACGACCGTAAAGGCATTGGTCGGGAAACCAAAGACGGCTTGGGGTATAGCGGTCGGGAATTGGAAGGAATGTTGGTGGCAGGAAACACCTTCGACTATCCGTTTGTGCATGGAAAAGCCATTCAAGCGGCCGGCAACCATTCGTTCGTTTCGTGTAGCGATGAAGCGTTGGAGAATGGTTTCGCCGAGATGAACCGCTATCCGATTGTTGACCTGATTATGGGAGCAGAAAAGACTCCTTTCGGGAATACTTTGCGTCAGCTTCTCAGCGACTATACCCGTCAAGGGGGAAACTTATTGCTTAGTGGCTCCTACATCGGAAGTGAGATGAACAGCCCTTCGGAAATGCAGTTTACAGAAAGTGTTTTGAAATATACTTTCGGCGGTTCCATGCTCGGCACAACTACAGGAACTGTCTCGGGAGCCAACAAGCAATTTCATTTCTCCACCCGGATGAACGAAAAGATGTATGCCGTACCTGCCCCCGATTGTCTGTTGCCCGTTGGTGGAGCCTACTCTACCTTTGTCTATACACCTGGGAATTACGGGGCGGGCATTGCCTATCCAGGAGCCGACTATCGTACTTTCGTGTTGGGCTTCCCGTTGGAATGTATCGAAGGAAGCAGTCAGAGAGCATCCCTGATGAAAGCGGCGTTGCAGTTTTTCAAGAAAGAATAAATCTCAAAGAAAACACACAGCCTACAAGGATATTCCGCAATTTATTCCTACATTTGTCGCATGAAACCCTAAAATCAGACGATTATGTATAGCATACAAACAAATGCTTCGGGAACCCGTAGCATGGAAATATCGGAAGTGAACTTGCAAACCATTCGGAAATATTCACTCTTCCAGCACCTTATCGACAGCAATGGCATCGTGGATGAAAGTGTACTTGACAAGTTGAAGCTGAACGTCCGTTCACTCATTGCATCGGACGAACAAAACTGTAAAGACTTGCTCGACCTCTGCATTGACGTGATTTATCATAACAACATGAAAGCTTTCGGTTTGCACCAATTGGTTCTCCTGTACATCCGTTGGGAGAGAGAGCAACAAGAAAGCCCCACTTTAACCGAAGCCGAATAAGCCTTGAAAGAATATAGACTGACCGACTGGCTTCCAACCACCAAGAAAGAGATGGAACTGCGCGGATGGGATGAACTTGATGTCATTCTGTTCAGCGGAGACGCGTATGTAGACCACCCTTCTTTTGGCTCTGCCGTCATCGGGCGACTGCTCGAAGCACAAGGGTTGAAGGTGGCCATTGTGCCTCAACCCAACTGGCGAGACGACCTTCGCGACTTCAAGAAATTGGGAAAGCCACGCTTGTTCTTCGGAGTTTCGGCCGGATGTATGGACAGCATGGTCAACAAATATACGGCCAACAAGCGTTTGCGTAGCGAGGATGCTTATACACCCGACGGACGGCACGACATGCGACCAGAATATCCGAGCATTGTCTATACCCAGATTCTGAAACAACTCTGGCCGGACGTGCCTGTTATCCTCGGAGGCATTGAGGCTTCTTTACGACGACTCACGCATTACGACTATTGGCAAGACTGTGTACGCAAGAGTATCTTGTTGGAATCGGGTGCCGACTTGTTGGTCTATGGCATGGGCGAAAAGCCTATGACCGAACTTTGCCGCCGAATGAAGGAAAGTCCGGTTATACCTTACGACATTCCGCAAACGGTCTATGGCCTCAAAGGGAAACAGGCCATTCCCCCTTTTAAGAACGGGAAAGAAGACATCGTCCTCCACTCTCACGAGGCTTGTCTAAGCGATAAGAAGAAGGAAGCCGAGAACTTCCGCTTCATCGAAGAAGAATCCAACAAATACGAAGCAGCCCGTATCCTGCAACATGCCGGCAACAGCGTCGTGGTGGTCAATCCCCCTTATCCTCCCATGACACAAGGCGAGCTTGACCGTTCGTTCGACTTGCCTTATACGCGGTTGCCTCACCCCAAATACAAGAATAAACGTATTCCGGCTTTTGACATGATTAAGTTCTCTGTCAATCTCCATCGGGGTTGCTTCGGAGGGTGTGCTTTCTGCACCATCAGTGCCCATCAGGGAAAGTTCATCGTCAGCCGAAGCAAGGAAAGCATTTTAAAGGAAGTGAAAGCCATTACGGAAATGCCCGACTTCAAGGGATATTTAAGCGACTTGGGCGGACCGAGTGCCAACATGTATGCCATGCGTGGCCAAGACGAGGAGAAATGCCGCAAGTGCAAACGACCTTCGTGCATTCATCCGAAAGTGTGTCCGAACCTGAACACCGACCACCGCCCTTTGCTCGACATCTATCATGCCGTTGACGCTTTGCCGGGAATCAAGAAGAGTTTTATCGGAAGTGGGGTAAGATACGACTTGTTGCTTCACGAGAGCAAGAATCCGGCCGTCAACCGAAGCACAAAGGAATATACCCGCGAACTGATAGCCAAGCATGTCAGCGGCCGTTTGAAGGTGGCTCCCGAACATACGAACGATGGGGTGCTTCACATCATGCGTAAACCACCCTTCACCCAGTTCTATGAATTCAAGAAGATATTCGACAAGATAAACAAGGAGCTGAATCTTCGTCAACAGATTATCCCTTACTTCATCAGCAGTCATCCGGGATGTACCGCAGAAGACATGGCCGAATTGGCGGTCATCACCAAGCGGCTCGACTTCCACTTGGAACAAGTGCAGGACTTTACCCCTACCCCTATGACGGTGGCCACCGAAGCATGGCATACGGGGTTTCATCCCTACACCTTACAACCCATCTTCTCGGCCAAGACACAGAAAGAGAAATTGGCTCAGCGCATGTTCTTCTTCTGGTACAAACCCGAAGAACGAAAAGCCATCATCCAAGAGTTGAAACGCATGGGAAGAAGCGACCTAATAGATAAGTTGTATGGACGATAAGAAACGAGACTTGCTTCATCGGCCAACGCTTGCAGTCTCGATGGCATACGAGACTTGCTTCATTGACACACGAGACAGCAAGCATAACCATACACTACTTTAAGCATCTTTTTTTATTATACCCCCTCTTGAGAGGGGGGAAGGAGGTGTGTGAAATACATCAACCATGTGTTCTCATTCGTGGGCGTGTCTCACACACCCCTTAATCCCCTCTCAAGAGGGGAAAAAAATAAGTCCAAAGCCTCTTTGAATAAACAAAAAAAACTCTTTGACGAACGGATGAACGCGCTTTGGCGTTAACACTCTTGCGTCAAAGAGTTTTTTTTGAGTTTCTTTGAACAGATTTTCTACTTTATTAATTCATATTCCCGGGAGCCCAAACCAATCTTTTCGGCATGTTCCAAACAAGACTTCCATTCCGATTCGGGCGTGGAATTTTTGAAATGGTCGTGATGATCGTGGAAGTCTGCCCGATGCATCCGGTCGTATAGTTGACTGCCCGGCATAGGCGTAGCGGCCAAACAAGCATCCACGCAAGCCTGGTCGAGAGCCAACGGATCCTTCGACACAAACATACCAATGTTTGGAAGGATAGGCGCATCATTTTCAGGATGGCAATCACAATTCGGAGAGATTTCCAAGACCAACGAAACATGGAAATGAGGACGACCATCGAGCACAGCTTTGGCATATTCGGCCATCTTATAGTTCAAAAGCTGTGGCGCATGATAGTCGGAAGAACTAATAGCGTCGAAATTACAAGCCGCAATGCATCGACCACATCCCACGCAGTTGTTTGTGTCGACCGACATCTTCATGGTTTCTTTGTTGAATACCAACGCATTGTTGGCACATTGGAACATACAACGCTTGCATCCTCGACACAGCTCTTGGTCGATTTCGGTCTTTCCGCTGATGTGTTGTTCGCATTTTCCGGCACGCGAACCGCAACCCATACCAATGTTCTTGATTGCTCCTCCGAATCCCGTCATTTCGTGTCCTTTGAAATGGTTGAGACTAATGAATACATCGGCATCCATAACCGCCCGACCAATCTTGGCCTTCTCTACATATTCGCCGCCCACAACGGGAATCTCTACATCGTCTGTTCCCTTCAAACCGTCGCCAATCAAAATAGGGCAACCGACGGTCAGCGGAGTAAATCCATTCTCCCAGGCACAATACAAATGCTCCAAAGCATTCTTCCGGCTCCCCGGATAGAGGGTGTTACAATCCGTCAGAAAAGGTTTTCCACCCAATTCTTTCACTACATCTACCACAGCCCGCGCATAGTTAGGACGCAAGTAAGAGATGTTTCCCAATTCTCCAAAGTGCATTTTTATAGCCACAAACTTCCCATCCAAATCCAAGTCGGCAATTCCTGCCTTCTTCATCAGTTTTTTCAGCTTGGTAGGAAGTCCGTCTCCATTGGCTTTTGTACGAAAATCAGTAAAATAGACTTTTGATTTTTCCATCCTGTCAGTTATTAGTTTCATGCAAAGTAAGCGAAAAAAACGGATAAAAGGCAAGATTTTACAGATAATTCGTATCTTTGCGCTTTTAGTTAGAAGAATCAATGAAAATCACCCTTCTCCAACGAAACATCGAATGGGCAAATCTGACCTTGAACATCCAACGGGCGGAAGAAGCAATCGACCGCCAACCGGGGGCTGACTTATATGTGTTGCCCGAAATGTTTTCGACAGGCTTTTGTATGGAACCCAAAGAAAGCAACGAGGAAACGTTGGCCTGGATGAAACACAAAGCAAAAGTTACAGGGGCGGCCATTGCCGGAAGCCTCATCGTAGCCGAAGAAGGGAAGTTCTTCAACCGCTTCTATTTTGTGAAGCCCAACGGGCAAGTGGAGAAGTACGACAAACGGCATCTTTTCACTTTCGGTGGAGAACATCGTCGGTTTACTGCAGGAAATGAAAGAGTGATTGTGGAATGGCAAGGGGTACGCATCTTGCTACAGATATGTTACGACCTTCGATTTCCGGTGTGGTCTCGTAACCGAGGAGACTATGACCTGATTCTTTATGTAGCCAGTTGGCCGGCTTCCAGAAGAACGGTTTGGAACACCTTGTTGCCGGCACGCGCCATTGAAAACCAATGTTACGTGGCAGGTGTAAACCGAGTAGGAACCGATCCTGCATGCGAATATAGTGGCGAAAGCGTGCTTATTGATCCATACGGAAAAAGCATAGCGACTTGCGCCATGAACGAAGAATGTGAAGCGTCTGCCTACATATACATACCTCGTTTGGAAGCATTTAGGAAGAAGTTTCCTGTATTGGATGATGCAGATGAATTTGAATGGAAATAAATCTATTATATATGAAAGAAATGAAAAAGTATTTAATGATGGGTGCCTTGCTGTTGACAATGACAGGCATGAAAGCACAAGAGGTTTCTGAACTTTACCAGGAACTTCCCAATCCGGTAGCAACGGATGCAAGCCGATGGGCTATAATTTCTACTCCCAAGATTGTATGGGGAAGTACGGATGTTCGTTATGAAAAAGAAATTCCGGTGGTCAATGCGCCTATACAAGTGATGAGCCTGACAGCTTGGAAAGGCGAAAAGGTTTCGGCACAGTTTGTTATTTCTACCAACCGAGACCTGAAAAATGTCAGTGTGGAAGTGAACGATTTGGTTGCCAAGAACTACAAGATTTCAAAATGGAACATTCAGCGAGGATTTGTGCGCTATGTAATGACCGACGAACTGAACAAGGACGGAAAGGGAACTTGCGGCTATCGAAACAATGCCGATTTCGACTCAACATTAGTAGCCGATGTCATTGACCATGTTACACCGACATTAGATATCAAGGCCAACACCACCCAACCGGTATGGTTGAGCATAAAAGTGCCTTCTGAAAACATCATCAAAGGTCGATACAACGGTGTAGTTACAGTAAAAGAAGACGGCAAGGTTATTGCCGAATTGCCATTGATGGTAACAGTAAAAAACCGTACTCTACCCGAACCGTCTGAATGGGCTTTCCACCTCGATTTGTGGCAGAACCCTTATTCTGTGGCCCGTTATTATAAGGTAGAGCCGTTCAGCCAAGAACATTTCGACTTGATGCGCCCTATCATGAAACGTTATGCCGATGCAGGGGGTAAGGTAATTACCGCTTCCATCATGCACAAGCCCTGGAATGGACAGACCTATGACCATTTTGAAAGCATGGTTACATGGATGAAGAAAGCCGACGGCACTTGGGATTTTGACTTTGCCGTATTCGATATGTGGGTGGAATTCATGATGTCTTGCGGAGTAAAGAAAGAAATCAACTGCTACTCAATGGTTCCCTGGCGTTTGTCGTTCCAGTATTTCGACCAGGCAAGCAACACATTCAAGTTCTTCAACGGAAAGCCGGGAGAACCTGCCTACGAAGAATTCTGGACACGCATGTTAAAAGCATTCGCCAAGCATTTGAAAGAAAAAGGTTGGTTTGAAATTACCCACATTGCAATGGACGAACGTGGTTTGAAAGACATGTTGGCTACCATCGACGTGGTAAAGAAAGCCGATCAGGACTTCAAGCTCTCGTTGGCAGGAACCTATCACAAGGAACTGCTCGAACATCTGGACGACTATTGCATCACTCTGGCAGAAAAGTTCACGCCGGAAGAAATTGCCCAACGCAAGGCTGATGGCAAAGTAACCACTTACTACACTTGTTGTACAGAACCCCGTCCGAACACCTTTACTTTCAGTCCGTTGGCAGAGGCAGAATGGCTCGGCTGGTGGGCAGCCAAGATCAATGTAGACGGTTATCTCCGTTGGGCATTGAACAGCTGGGTGAAAAATCCTTTGCTCGACAGCCGTTTCAGTGCATGGGGTGGCGGTGATTGCTACCTCCTCTACCCGGGCGGACGTTCGTCTACTCGTTTTGAAAGATTGATTGAAGGTATTCAGGCATACGAAAAGATTCGTATATTAAGAGAAGAATTTACCAAGAAAGGCAACAAATCCGGTTTGAAACAAATCGACAAGATATTGGAACCTTTCAATGAATTCAACTTGGTAGAAGTTCCTGCAAGCACCGTAGTGAACAGAGCCAAACAAAGCTTGAGTCGCTATTAAAAATAAAAAGGTGGATGCGCAAATACACATCCACCTTTTTTATCCTTCCATACTTACAATCTCCTGCAAGATATTCACAGCCGTTTCTACATTCTCCACATTCTTGACCACCATACTACGCTTACCATTTTGCTCGCGCAGATTACAGAAACGTGGATTACGCCCCATATAATTAATGACTTTGCCGAAAGCTGTGCTTTGATAGTAAGGGCTATCCGGATTGCTAACAAAGAACAACGTCATTCGACCGGCTTTCAAGAAGATTTTCTCTGCTCCCAAACGTTTGGCGATTCTACGCAAAGGCACAATGCGAAGCAACTCCTGCCCTTCGGGTGGAATCTTCCCAAAACGGTCTTCCAATCGGGCTTTAAAGTCGAGAACATCTTTATCCAATTCCAAACCATCCAGCTCTCGATAAAGCAACATACGTTCGCTACTGCTGGGGATATATTCATTGGGGAAGAGCAATTCAAGGTCGCTTTCTACCTGACACTCACTCACAAAATCCTCGCCGCTAAGCTTCTCTTCTTCCGTCGCATGTAACTCTTCGGCATAAACATCCTGAAATTCATTCTCTTTCAACTCTTTCACCGCTTCCGCCAGAATCTTCTGGTAAGTTTCATAGCCTAAGTCTGCAATAAATCCACTTTGTTCGGCTCCCAGCATATTCCCTGCCCCACGAATATCCAAGTCTTGCATGGCAATGTGAATGCCACTTCCCAAATCACTAAAGTTTTCGATAGCCTGCAAACGGCGTTTAGCTTCCGGAGTCAACGAACTAAGCGGAGGAGCCAACAAATAACAGAAAGCTTTTCGGTTACTACGGCCTACCCGTCCACGCATTTGGTGTAAATCACTCAACCCGAAATTCTGTGCTGCATTGATAATAATGGTGTTGGCATTAGGGATATCAATGCCACTTTCAATGATGGTGGTAGCCAACAGCACATCGTAATCATAGTTTACAAAGTCATACACAATCTTTTCCAACTCTTCCGGCTTCATTTGCCCATGTCCGATGCACACCCGACAATCCGGGATGTGTCGTAAGATAAGTGCTTTCAACTCAGCCAAGTTCTGAATCCGATTATTGACAAAGAAAACTTGTCCGTTACGACTCATTTCAAAGTTGATAGCCTCCGTAATAATCTCCTCATTAAACGTATGCACCTCTGTTTGAATGGGATAACGGTTAGGTGGAGGAGTTTGAATGACAGACAAATCCCTGGCTCCCATCAAAGAGAATTGCAACGTTCGAGGAATCGGCGTTGCCGTCATGGTAAGCGTATCTACATTCACTTTCAACTGACGGAGTTTTTCCTTCACACTTACTCCAAACTTCTGCTCTTCGTCTATAATCAACAAGCCGAGGTCTTTGAACTTGACACTCTTGCCTATCAGTTTATGCGTTCCTATCAAAATATTAATATCCCCGTTTGCCAATTCCTTTAAAATACGAGAAGTGTCCTTAGCTGTACGGGCGCGGCTCAAATAATCCACTTTACAAGGGAAGTCCTTCAAGCGTTCTTTGAAAGTCTGGAAATGCTGATAGGCCAAAACTGTGGTAGGCACAAGTACAGCCACCTGTTTATTGTCCGTAGCCGCCTTGAAAGCCGCCCGAACAGCCACTTCCGTCTTACCAAAGCCCACATCGCCACAGACCAAACGGTCCATTGGTCGTTCACTTTCCATGTCGGCCTTGACATCCGTAGTTGCCTTCGACTGATCCGGGGTGTCTTCATAAAGGAAACTGGCTTCCAACTCGTGTTGCAAAAAGCTATCCGGGCTGTAAGCAAATCCTTTCTCCTGCTTCCGCTGGGAATACAGTTTAATCAAATCACGTGCAATATCCTTGATCTTTGATTTTGTCCGTTCCTTTATCTTCTCCCAAGCTCCCGTTCCAAGCTTATTGATACGCGGCGGTTCGCCTTCTTTCCCTTTGTATTTGGATATTTTATGAAGCGAATGAATAGACACAAACACCACATCCTCATTCTGATAAACAAGTTTGATAACCTCCTGAGTCGTATTTCCGTTGGGCAGTCGCACCAATCCCGCAAACTTGCCTATGCCATGATCAATATGCACCACATAATCGCCCGGTTCAAACTGGCTTAACTCTTTCAGCGTAAGCGCCACCTTTCCATTGCGGGCGCGGTCGCTACGAAGATTATACTTATGGAAACGGTCAAAGATTTGATGATCTGTAAAGAAACATTTTCTAAGTTGATGGTCAGTAAACCCTTCGTGTAACGTCTTGCTGATGTAGGTAAACGTAATTTTGTCTCCCCGTTCTTCAAAGATGTCCTTCAAACGCAGGGCTTGCTTCTCACTATCCGTACAGATATAAAGCGTATATCCCTTCTCTAAAAAATCCGTAAAGCACGTACTTACCAAATCAAAGTTCTTATGGAAAATCGGTTGAGCCACTGTGTCAAACGTCAAAGAAGCTTGTGGAGTTCCTGTGGGTTTATGTCCGAACTCAATCCGACGGAAATTCAAGGCATAATACATGAAAGCAGTTCCGTCCGTCAGATGCTTGCTGATGTTCAACAATTCGTTTTTGTTTTCTTCCTCGGCCACAAGCGCCAGCGGAGAGACCGCTTCTTCGTAAACGGTGTCTATGCGTTCTCTTACCCAAAAGAAATCTTTGAATGCCAGCACAGCCTTTTTCGGGATAAATTCAAAGAAAGACACAAATTCTCCATCTGCCGAGACAGAGAGTTCGGGAACAATGGCCACTTCTTGTCTTTTCTCTTTGGAGAGCTGAGTTTCCACCTCAAAAGTTCGGATGCTGTCTATCTCATCCCCAAAGAAGTCTATACGATAGGGATATTCCGACGAAAAAGAAAACACATCAATGATGCTTCCACGTGATGCAAATTGCCCCGGTTCATACACATAATCTACATGCTCAAAGCCAAAGGAAGTCAACGTCTCCACAATGCTATCGGTGGAAACACATTGTCCGACCGACAAAGACAAGGTTCGATGCGAAAGCTCCCGACGAGAAACAACCTTTTCGGCAATCGCATCGGGATAAGTTACAATGCACACCGGACTATCCTTTTGCAATCGGCTAAGGACTTCGGTTCGCAAGACTTCGTTTCCTGCATCCTTTTGTCCGTATTTTATCGCACGTCGATAAGAAGAAGGGAAAAACAATACATTTTCTTCTCCATTTATCTGAATCAAATCATGATAGAAATAACCGGCTTCTTCCATGTCTCCCAACACGAAAACATAAGTAGATTCATGTGCTTTCTGTAAAGCCGTAAAGAATAAGGGAGCCGCTGAAGCATGTAATCCCCCCAAGAAAATCGTTCTGACCGAAGGATTCTCTAATTGTGCCACCATACCTGCTGTATTAGGATGCGTGGCATATATGTGTTGCAATTCGCTAATATCCATATATCCAATTTAGTTGATGCAAATTTACATAAATATCCGATTAGTTTATTAAAACCTGTGGTAGTTTTTCAGAAAATGGCTACATTTGTAGCCTTGATTGAAAAGAGAAACTATGTACGAAGGAATTGCAGATATTTTCCAACTTTTAGATGCCCACCGCTTGAAGGAGGCCTTGACACAGCTTCAAGCCATCGGCGAGCAAACAAATCAATGGGCTTTACGAAGCCGGATTGAGGAGACTTTAACGGCTTATGGCTACATGCTACAATATGCCAAGCAGGGCATGGACGATCCTAACCGTAAGAATTTCTACCAACAGACTCTCCGAACGGCTTATGAACTCACCGAATGGGCTAACATTGCCTTGCTCTCCCTAAAGACAAGTGCAATGTATTACGACCGCATCCGAACATTTGCTTTGCAACCTGCCAAAACATACGCTGAGTTGCAAATGCTTTTAGAAAACTTTACAGAAGATGTGGCTACAACCCCTTTGCTCATTCCGAACGAAAGCCAACGAAAAGCCAAGATGGAGCAAATCCATCAACTTCATGAAGCATCTCTTACAGAGCTTTTTGAAAAGACTTGGACTTCTATTTTCTGGACAGAGGCCGAAGCCGATGAAGCCAAAGCCCTTTTGCAATCCGTATTAGTTTCTCCCAATGATTTGGCCGTCATGATAAGCGCCGTTACGCTGAGCTTGCTTCGCGTGTTCGATGTCCGGAAACTCCACTTTTTGTTGGATGCTTATCAGCTTGACAATCTGCAAATCAACCAACGTGCCATTGTTGGAGCTGTCATTGCGATTTCCAAACACGAGAAAAGGATTCAGCTATATCCGGAAATCATTTCAAGACTCTCCTTGTTGAAGGAAGAAGCCAACTTCTGCCAGAATTTATACACCATCCAAATGCAATTGCTCATCACGCGAGAAACTAAAAAGATTGACAAGAAGATGCGCGAAGAAATCATCCCTGAGATGATGAAAAATGCCAAACAACTCAAGAATTCCAAATTCCGTTTTGATGAATCGGAAGAGACAGAAGACCGCAATCCGGAATGGGAAGCATGGATGGACAAGAGTGGCATCTCTGACAAAATACGAGAAATGGGCGAATGGCAAATGGCTGGTGCAGATGTTTATATGAGTTCGTTTGCCCAGCTCAAGCATTATCCTTTCTTCCATCAAATCTCACATTGGTTCTATCCTTTTGACACGAATCTGCCCATCTTGGCTCCGCTTAAAGAGGATTTTGAAAGTTCGGTTTTCTCGCCTCTCAAACTGATTGCCCATTCTGATGTATTCTGTAATTCGGACAAGTATTCGTTTAGTTTGACCATGCTGGGCATGTCGCAAGCCATGAAGAAACTTTCTCTCCAGCAAATGGAAGAACAAGGCATGAACGAGGAATATAAGGAGAAGATGAAGCTCTTGACGGAAAAGAAACAGGAAGCCAAAGACATCAGCCGGCAATATATTCAGGATTTGTATAGATTCTTCAAGCTGTGGTCGAGACATCAGGAAGAGGAAGACATTTTCCAATGGTCTTTCAATCTATGGGAAAATTCGTTGTTGAAGGAAGCTTTACAACAAGCAGAAACAACCAAAGAATTAGCCAACTATCTTTTGCAAAAGGAATATTTGGAAGAAGCTTACACCTTATATCAAAAGCTATTGGCCGCAGATGCTCCACAAGCCGAACTTTATCAAAAGGCCGGCTATATCCTTCAGAAGCAAAAGAAATATGCCGAAGCCATCCGCCATTACGAACATGCCGATTTGCTGATGTCGGACAATCTCTGGACCAACCAGCATTTAGCCCAATGTTATAAGTTGGCCGGACAAATGCCGGAAGCGTTGGAATATTATCGGAAGGTGGAAGCCGTCAAGCCCGACAACTTGAACATCGCCCTACAAATCGGGCAATGCTTGGCTCGTATGGGGAACTATGCCGAGGCATTGGCTTATTTTTACAAAGTGGAATATTTGGAGAAGAACCCGAACAACGCCCGTCGAGCCATTGCTTGGTGTTCTTTTGTTACGGGGAAATACGAGGAAGCCTTAAAATATTATCAACTTTTATTACAAGAGCCTTCGCCCAAAGCCGAAGATTGGCTCAATGCGGGGCATGTTTATTTCATCACGCATCGCATCCAAGAGGCGTTGAAGCATTATACACAGGCTCAAACATTCTTCAAGAGCCACACAGACTTCATTGAGTTGTTCAAAGAAGACTATGATACATTGCTTCATTTAGACCTCCAGCCCGAAGACATACAGATTGTGCTTGATTTGTTGGCCTAATTGGTCAGCAAATCAAGGACTTCGTTGTTCAAATGTTCAAATTCAAAACGAGCTTTCAACTCCAATTGGTCGCTGACAACCTCTGCTTTGACAGGCACATCTCCATCCAAACGATAAAGGCCATCGGCCACGTAGGTTGCTTTGCCATGATTCACACAATGGCGAATATGGTTGGGCAAAGCGCCGCAAGGCTCCTTGCATCCTAAGTTCAGCAGAAAGAAAAAGAACGTATCCAACCCTTCTCTATCGACAATATAAGCCTGCAAATTCAAGTTGGATGTATAATGAATATTCGTGTTATAGCCATAATAGCTATGACAGGCCGACTCCTCCCCCTTCTCGTCCTTGCACACACTAATGACCTCGGTCAACCGATTTTTCTTGTCATAGATGTATTGAGCATGTAAACTCCGAGCCAAACGTCTATCCGGCAAATAATAGTCCGAATCAATGTAAAGGGTGTCCTTTGCGTAATGAAAGTAGGTATGTTTGAGGGCTTCTACCCTACCCGAAGGCAATTCGAGCAAACAAACAGACTTACATCGAGAGACTTGCCCTCTTTCCAAATAAAAATCGGCATGATACATCCCCCCTCCTTTAAAGTTCCAATCCATTTTTCCAACGGTTATTTTCTCACTTCCATAGTGGATGGGCGTGTTGCCATACTGAACTAACCGACCTTTGTCGTCATACTTCAACTCCCACGTTTGCTTGGATTCTCCTTTCAAATCGACCACCTTCGACAAATACACTTCATCCGTCGGCCGGGTGCATCCGACTCCCCAGACCACTCCAAGCATCAATAATAAATAATGTGTCATTCGATGTTTCATATCCTTTGTTTTTAATTAAGAATTATAGAGTAAACAAAAAGCGGTGGGAAATTGTTTTCAGGTTTTATCCTTTTTTTGAAAAAGTTGCT
>JAFTSK010000116.1 GCA_017467385.1 Bacteroidaceae bacterium | reverse complement strand
CTAAAAATAGGACGTTTTGAAGTCTCGGAGTTCCTTTCTCAGCGTGTGTGCCATGTTGCCCGTCAGACTGTCTAACAGCTCCCAGAATTGAGGACCATGATTCATCTCCCGAGTATGTGCCAGTTCATGCAACAAGACATACTCCATCAGGTGTGGGGGAAGAAGCATCAAATAACAGGACAAGTTGATGTTGCCGGTGGCCGAGCAACTTCCCCAACGGCTTCGGCTTCCGGTGATTTTGACTTTCTTGTACGTCAGCCCGTAATGTTCGGCCAGCTCGGAAAGCAAAGGTGGCAAATAGCTTTGCGCCCCTTTCTTCAAAGCTCGGATAATGGCGTTGTGAAGAAGCCTCTGAGTCGCTTCCTGGCTGAAGTCCGTCTTCTGAGGACATCGGATGATGATACCTTCCTCGGTGTGGCGCAACGTGAAGAAAGACGATGTGCCTTGCTCGATGCTCAAATGAAAACAAGGAGCCAAGATTCGGAAGTTCGCATCCAATGTAGGTGGGGTAGTCTTCTTCCAATTCTCCAACAAACGAGCCCGATATGTCTCGACGACTTCCAAAATCTTCGTTGTGGTCGTATAAGGAGGCACCAACAGATGAAGACCGTCGTCCTTTGTACGCATCGTGATGTTGCGGGCTGTCCTTCGGGTGCGGATAATGATTTGCCCAAAGTCGGCATCGGAAAGAATTCTTTTGGTCGCCATAAAAAGATGCAAAGGTTTTGTTGAAAAGCTGAAGAACTTTTTTAAAAGGCTGTTGATGTTTCCTCGATGATGACCTCATCTCCCGACTTGCGCACGCTGATTTTCCCACCTTCTTTACTTAAATTGAAAGGTGTCGTGTTGTCGGTTGCATTGTCGACAATCATCAGCAGATGCTCCTCGGCAAAGCGCTTTACGTCAAGTTGGACAAGGCTATCCGGAAAGACACGATTCACTAATAAGCTATCGTTGATGTACACGCTAAGACTCTCGCCGGAAAAGTCATCGGCTATCTCGATGTGATAGCTGCCCTCGTAAGTCATTTGTCTCTCTGCGTTGGGCTTGAGGGAGAACGACAAGTAGAGGAAAATGAAAGTGGTTATCAAGACGGCGATAAACAGCACAGCATTGAAAACCATGAAAGATTTGTTGATATTGCTTCTCTTTTTGCTCATAAATTTCGATAAGTTTCTGCAAAACTATAAAAAAAAGAAGAAAATATTGTGGCTCTGTGGGATAATTTGTATATTTGCACCGAAATGGATGAATGGTGGGGCTTGATTAAGCCCTTTTTTTGTTCTTAATAGTGAATAAATGATAGATAGAAACGTTGTAAGTGGGATTGTAAACGAGTGGCTGGAAGATAAGGAATATTTCTTGGTCGACGTTACGGTATCCCCGGATGACAAGATTGTCGTTGAAATCGATCACGCAGAAGGTGTGTGGATTGATGATTGTGTAGAACTTAGCCGGTTCATAGAGTCAAAACTCGATCGTGAAGAGGAAGACTATGAGTTGGAAGTAGGCTCGGCTGGAATTGGCCAACCGTTTAAAGTGTTGAAGCAATACCTCATTCACATAGGTAAGGAAGTAGAGGTGCTGACAAAGGAAGGCAAGAAACTGGAAGGAGTTTTGAAAGATGCGAATGAAGAAAACTTTACCGTCACCGTTCAAAAGAAGGTAAAGCCCGAAGGAGCCAAGCGTCCTAAACTGGTAGACGAGGACATGACATTCGCTTATGAAGAAATAAAATATACTAAATATATCATTAGCTTTAAATAAACATTATGGCCAAGAAAGAGGAAACAATCAGTTTGATTGATACATTTTCGGAATTTAAAGAAACAAAGAATATTGACCGCACTACAATGGTAAGCGTACTCGAAGAATCTTTCCGTAGTGTGATTAGAAAAATGTTCGAGTCGGATGAGAATTATGATGTCATTGTAAACCCGGATAAAGGCGACTTTGAAATCTGGCGAAACCGTAAGGTGGTGGCCGACGAGGACTTGACGAATGAAAACTTGCAGATTTCATTGACCGAAGCCCGTAAGATTGATGCTTCTTACGAAGTGGGCGAAGAAGTAACCGATGAAGTGATTTTTGCAAACTTTGGCCGTAGAGCCATCTTGAATCTTCGCCAGACATTGGCTTCTAAGATTCTGGAATTGGAAAAGGACAGCTTATACAATAAATATAAGGATAAGGTAGGAAGCGTCATTGCAGCCGAAGTTTACCAGATATGGAAGAAGGAAATCCTGTTGTTGGATGATGAAGGCAATGAATTGTTGTTGCCTAAGACAGAACAGATTCCGGCCGACTTCTATCGCAAGGGTGAAACCGTTCGTGCCGTTGTTTCAAGCGTAGACAATCGCAACAACAATCCGAAGATTATTTTGAGCCGTACATCGCCGATGTTCTTGCAACGTTTGTTTGAAATGGAAGTGCCTGAAATCAACGATGGCTTGATTACCATCAAGAAGATTGCTCGCATTCCGGGCGAAAGAGCTAAGATTGCGGTGGAAAGCTATGACGACCGCATTGATCCGGTAGGAGCTTGTGTAGGTGTAAAGGGAAGCCGTATTCATGGCATCGTGCGTGAACTTCGCAATGAAAATATTGATGTGATTAACTACACAGCCAATATCCAGTTGTTTATCCAACGTGCATTAAGTCCGGCAAAGGTTTCTTCAATCGTTTTGCATGAAGAAGAAAAGAAGGCCGAAGTTTATTTGAAGCCGGAAGAAGTATCTTTGGCTATCGGTAAGGGCGGTATGAACATCAAGTTGGCAAGTATGTTGACTGAATACACCATTGATGTATATCGTGAATTGGACGAAAATGCGGAAGACGAAGACATCTATTTGGATGAGTTTAAAGATGAGATTGATGAATGGGTTATCAATGCTATTAAGAGTATCGGACTTGATACAGCTAAAGCTGTGCTGAATGCACCACGTGAAATGTTGATTGAAAAGGCCGATTTGGAAGAAGACACGGTAGACGACGTGTTGAATATTTTAAGAGCTGAGTTTGAGGAGTAAAAAAGTATGACGATTAGACTGAACAAAGTAACGAGAGATTTAAATGTAGGAATCACGACGGTAGTCGAGTTTCTGCAAAAGAAAGGGTATGCCATAGAAGCAAGCCCTAATGCGAAGATTACCGAAGAACAATATGCTGTGCTGGTCAAGGAGTTCAGCACAGATAAGAACTTGAAGAAAGAATCGGAAAAGTTCATACAAGAAAGACAGAATAAGGATCGCAATAAGCCTTCCATTTCTATTGAAAAGGCTGAAGAGCCGCAGAAGGAAGAAGTGGTGAAAGTTTCTGTGGAAGAAGTACGCCCGAAGTTTAAGACTGTGGGTAAAATAGACTTGGATAGCTTGAACAAGCGTACAACAGCGGCTCCTAAGAAGGAAGAACCGAAAGAAGAGGCTCCGGTGGTTGAACCTAAGAAAGAAGAAACTCCAGTTGTCAAACCTGTAGTGGAAGAAGTGAAGAAAGAACCGGAAACTGTAAAACCGTCGGTTGTGGAAGAAACGAAATCTCAAGAAACGAAAATGGAAAAAGAGTCCCCTGAAACAATGACTGTGCAGGATAAGGATGAGGTCTTTAAGATTCGTCCGACAGAATTTAAGTCGACTATCAATGTGGTTGGTCAGATAGACTTGGCCGCTTTGAACCAGTCCACTCGTCCGAAGAAAAAATCGAAAGAAGAAAAGAAGAAAGAACGTGACGAGAAAGAAAAACAACGTCTGCAACAGCGTCAGCAGATGAAAGATGCCATTATCAAGGAAATCCGTAAGACAGATGATAAGAATGGCAAAGATGCTGATGAAGAAGGAGGCAAGAAGAAGAAACGTAACCGCATTGGCAAGGAACGCATTGATATTAATGCGGCCGGCAATCAAGGTGGAAACGGACAACGCCGTGAAAAGGATGGCTCTCAGGCCGGAAAGAACGGTGGTAAACCAGGAAAAGAACAAGGTAAGGCTAATAAAGACCGTTTCAAGAAGCCTGCTCCAAAGGTGGAAGTTAGCGATGAAGATGTAGCTAAACAAGTAAAAGAAACGTTGGCTCGCTTGACAAACAAGACCAAGAACAAGGCTGCTAAATATCGTAAGGAAAAACGCGACAATGTACGCGACCGTATGATGGAGCAGGAAGAAATGGAACAGGAAGAAAGCAAGATTCTGAAGTTGACCGAGTTCGTTACAGCCAACGAATTGGCCAATATGATGGATATTCCTGTTACTCAGGTTATTGGAACTTGTATGAGCATTGGTATGATGGTGTCTATCAATCAGCGTTTGGATGCGGAAACCATCAACTTGGTTGCAGAAGAGTTCGGCTATAAGACTGAATACGTGAGTGCGGAAGTAGCTCAGGCTATCACTGAAGAAGAAGATGCAGACGAAGATTTGCAACCGCGTGCTCCGATTGTAACAGTAATGGGACACGTCGATCATGGTAAGACATCATTGCTTGACTATATCCGTAAGGCAAATGTGATTGCCGGCGAAGCAGGAGGTATTACCCAACATATTGGTGCTTACAATGTGAAGTTGGAAGACGGCCGTCATATCACTTTCCTCGATACTCCGGGACATGAAGCGTTTACGGCTATGCGTGCTCGTGGTGCGAAAGTAACCGATATTGTGATCATTATCGTTGCTGCAGATGACAACGTAATGCCACAAACCAAAGAAGCCATCAATCATGCAATGGCCGCTGGTGTTCCTATTGTATTTGCAATTAATAAGATTGATAAACCGGCCGCCAATCCGGACAAGATTAAGGAAGAATTGGCAGCTATGAACTTCTTGGTAGAAGAATGGGGCGGTAAATATCAGTCTCAGGATATCTCAGCCAAGAAAGGCTTGGGTGTAGAAGATTTGTTGGAAAAGGTGTTGCTTGAAGCTGAAATGTTGGAATTGAAGGCTAATCCAAACAGAAAGGCTACTGGTTCTATCATTGAATCTTCATTGGATAAAGGACGTGGTTATGTGGCTACGGTCTTAGTATCTAATGGTACACTTCGTGTGGGCGACATCGTATTGGCAGGAACTTCATACGGTAAGGTAAAGGCCATGTTCAACGAACGTAATCAGCGCATCAAGGAAGCCGGACCGGCTGAACCTGTATTGATTCTTGGTTTGAATGGGGCTCCAGCTGCCGGTGATACATTCCATGTAATTGATACAGATCAAGAAGCTCGTGAAATTGCCAACAAGCGTGAACAGTTGCAACGTGAACAGGGCTTGCGTACTCAGAAGATGTTGACATTGGATGAAGTAGGCCGTCGCTTGGCATTGGGCGATTTCCACGAATTGAACATCATCGTGAAGGGCGACGTAGACGGTTCTGTCGAAGCGTTGAGTGATTCTTTGATTAAGTTGTCTACTGAGCAAATCCAAGTGAATGTCATCCACAAGGGTGTAGGTCAGATTTCGGAATCAGACGTAACGTTGGCTGCTGCTTCAGATGCTATCATCGTTGGCTTCCAGGTACGTCCTTCCAATCCGGCAGCTAAGTTGGCCGAACAGGAAGGGGTAGATATCCGTAAGTATTCTGTCATCTATGATGCGATTGAAGAAGTGAAGGCTGCGATGGAAGGTATGCTGGCTCCTACATTGAAGGAACAGGTTACTGCTACGATCGAAGTGCGTGAAGTCTTCAATATCAGTAAGGTTGGTCAGGTGGCCGGTGCTATGGTGAAGACTGGTAAGGTAAAACGTAGTGATAAGGCTCGTTTGATTCGCGACGGTATCGTAGTATTTACCGGTAACATCAATGCTTTGAAGCGTTTCAAGGATGATGTGAAGGAAGTCGGTACTAACTTTGAATGTGGTATCAGTTTGACTAACTGTAATGACATCAAAGTGGGCGACGTGATTGAAACTTACGAAGAAGTCGAAGTTAAGCAAACGTTGTAAGTTGAAAATTGAAAATTATAAATTGAGAATTGAAGATTGGAATGAAGCCGCAATGGATAATTTTCAATTTTCAATTCTCAATTTTCAATTAAAGGAATAATGGAAGCATTGGACATTATTATATTGGTGTTGATAGGCGTTGGAGTCATTCAGGGACTGATGAAAGGTTCCATCAAGCAATTAGCGGCCATTGTAGGTTTGGTGGCGGGATTGTTGTTGGCTCGTGCTTTATTCGGTACGGTTGCCGAACAGTTAGCCCCTGCATTGGGTACTTCAATTACGATTGCACAGATTTTATCTTTCATTCTGATTTGGGTGGCTGTTCCTTTGGGCTGTTCGTTAGTGGCATCCGTCTTGACAAAGGCATTGGAAGTTATCAACTTAGGATGGTTGAACCGTTTGCTCGGTGCATTGTTAGGAGCTGTCAAGGTAATGGTGCTGGTCGGAATCGGTATTTATGTATTGGAATATATTGATCCGAAGAGTGAGATCATGAGTGAAACAACGAAAGAGTCATCTGTGTTGTATAGTCCGATGAAGGATTTCGTTAACCTGTTTCTCCCGGCAATCAAGGAGGTAACAGACAATATTATTTCATAGATTATGGAAGAACAAAATAATGCATATCTGAGGGAATTGACGCAGGAGAAGTATAAGTATGGCTTCACTACGGATATTCATACGGATATTATTGAACGTGGTTTGAACGAAGAGGTTATCCGATTGATTTCTGCCAAGAAGAACGAGCCGGAATGGTTGTTGGAATTCCGTTTGAAGGCTTATCGGTATTGGTTGACTTTGGAAATGCCTACTTGGGCACATCTTGATATTCCAGAAATAGACTATCAGAACATCTCTTATTATGCCGATCCGACCAAGAAGAAGGAAGGGCCTAAAAGTATGGACGAAGTGGATCCGGAACTTATCAAGACTTTCAATAAGTTGGGTATCCCTTTGGAAGAGCAGATGGCGCTGAGTGGAATGGCAGTAGATGCTGTGATGGACTCAGTATCGGTAAAGACCACTTTCCGCGAAACACTTATGGAAAAAGGAATCATTTTCTGTTCCTTCAGTGAAGCGGTTCGTGAGCATCCGGATTTGGTGCAAAAGTATTTAGGCTCGGTGGTTGGTTATCGGGATAATTTCTTTGCGGCCTTGAACTCGGCTGTATTCAGCGACGGTTCGTTTGTTTATATTCCAAAAGGTGTTCGTTGCCCGATGGAACTTTCTACCTATTTCCGTATCAATGCGGCTAATACCGGTCAGTTTGAACGAACCTTGATTGTGGCCGATGATGACAGTTATGTCTCTTATTTGGAAGGTTGTACGGCTCCTCAACGTGACGAGAACCAACTCCATGCGGCAATCGTTGAGATCGTGGTACACGACCGGGCAGAGGTAAAATACTCTACCGTTCAGAATTGGTATCCGGGTGATGCCGAAGGAAAGGGCGGTATTTACAATTTTGTAACCAAACGTGGACATTGTAAGGGTGTGGATAGCAAGTTAAGTTGGACACAGGTAGAAACCGGTTCAGCCATTACCTGGAAATACCCGAGCTGTATCTTGACGGGCGACAATTCGGTTGCAGAGTTTTATTCGGTGGCTGTAACCAATAATTACCAGCAAGCCGATACGGGTACAAAGATGATTCACATTGGAAAGAACACTCGTAGTACGATTGTTAGCAAGGGTATTAGTGCCGGCAAAAGCCAAAACTCTTATCGAGGATTGGTGCGTGTATCAGAGAAAGCAGAGAATGCCCGTAACTATAGCCAGTGTGATTCGTTGCTCTTAGGTAGTGAATGTGGTGCCCATACGTTCCCGTATATGGATATTCACAATGAAACAGCGATTGTGGAGCACGAAGCAACTACCAGTAAGATCAGCGAAGACCAATTGTTTTATTGTAATCAGCGAGGTATCAATACCGAAGATGCAGTAGGCCTGATTGTAAACGGATATGCGAAAGAAGTAATCAATAAACTTCCAATGGAGTTTGCGGTAGAAGCCCAGAAGCTCTTGGCTGTTTCGTTGGAAGGAAGCGTTGGATAAATTGAAAATTAAAAATTGAGAATTAAGAATTAGGAATATCCTTTCAATAGGAATTTTTTTTAATTTTTAATTTTCAATTCTCAATTATAATAAGACTTATGTTAGAAGTAAAAGACTTGCATGCCAGTGTCAATGGCAAAGAAATATTGAAAGGCATTAACCTGAGCATTAAGAAAGGGGAGGTTCATGCCATTATGGGGCCTAATGGTTCCGGAAAAAGTACGCTTTCATCTGTATTGGTAGGACATCCTTCGTTTGAAGTTACAAAAGGCTCCGTAACTTTTGAAGGACAGGACTTGTTGGCATTGAGTCCGGAAGACCGCAGTCATGCGGGTTTGTTCCTTTCGTTCCAGTATCCGGTGGAAATCCCGGGGGTAAGCATGGTAAACTTCATGCGTGCGGCTGTAAATGAAAAGCGTAAGTACGAAGGTAAGCCTGCTTTGACTGCCAGTGAGTTCTTGAAACTGATGCGTGAAAAGCGTTCGGTGGTGGAATTGGATAACAAACTGGCCAATCGTTCGGTAAACGAAGGTTTTAGTGGCGGTGAGAAGAAGCGTAACGAAATTTTCCAGATGGCGATGTTGGAACCGAAGTTGAGCATTCTTGACGAAACAGACTCGGGTTTGGATATTGATGCCTTGCGTATTGTGGCCGAAGGAGTGAACAAGTTGAAAACACCGGAAACCAGTTGTATTGTGATTACTCACTATCAGCGTTTGTTGGATTACATCAAACCGGATGTGGTGCATGTTCTCTACAAGGGACGTATTGTCAAGACTGCCGGTCCGGAACTGGCATTGGAGATTGAAAAGCGTGGTTTCGATTGGATTAAGAAAGAATTGGGAGAATGAAAGTAGAACAACAATATATTGATCTCTTTTCACAGTGCGAAGCCATGATTTGCTGGCACAGCACCGAGGTGATGAACGCACCTCGCGCGCAAGCCTTTGCCGATTTTGAACGATTGGGTTTTCCAACAAAGAAAGAGGAGAAATATAAATATACCGATGCGGCTGAACTTTTTGCTCCAGACTACGGCTTAAATCTGAATCGACTGGATATTCCGGTCAATCCTTATGAGGTATTTAAGTGTGATGTTCCGAACATGAGTACTGCCCTTTACTTCGTGGTGAACGATGCTTTCTATAATAAGGCATTGCCCAAGACTCCGCTGCCGGAGGGTGTGCTACTGGGTAGTTTGAAGGACTTAGCAATTCAATATCCCGAGCTGATAAAGAAGTATTACGGGAAGTTGGCCGATACATCAAAGGACGGAATTACCGCTTTCAATACCGCTTTTGCTCAAGATGGTTTCCTGCTTTATGTGCCGAAAGGTGTGGTGGTAGACAAACCGATTCAGTTGGTGAACATCCTTCGTGCTGATGTGAATTTTATGGTAAATCGTCGTTTGTTGGTGGTACTTGAAGACGGTGCCCAGGCCCGTATGTTGGTATGCGACCATGCGATGGACGATGTAAACTTCCTTTCTACCCAGGTAGTGGAAGTGTTTGTAGGCGAAAATGGCGTATTCGACTTCTACGAGTTGGAAGAAACACACAACAGTACGGTGCGTTTCAGTAATATGTATGTCAGTCAGGAAGCGAATAGTAATGTGCTGTTGAATGGTATGACTTTACACAACGGTACTACCCGTAATACGACCGAAGTAACCTTGAACGGTCGTGGTGCGGAAATCAATCTTTGTGGTATGGCCATTGCCGACAAGAACGAACAGATAGACAATCACACATTTATCGACCATAAGGTAAGCGATTGTACCAGTAACGAGTTGTTCAAGTATGTACTCGACGACCAGGCTGTTGGTGCATTTGCCGGTAAGGTATTGGTGCGTCCGGGTGCCCAGCATACTTCTTCCCAACAGACAAATCGTAACATCTGTGCCACTCGTGAAGCCCATATGTACACCCAACCCCAGTTGGAAATCTATGCCGATGATGTAAAGTGTTCGCATGGTGCAACAGTAGGTCAGTTGGATGAAAAAGCCTTGTTCTACATGCAGCAACGTGGTATCAGTTTGAAGGAAGCCCGTTTGTTGTTGATGTTCGCTTTCGTGAACGAAGTGATTGACACCATTCGCATGGATGCGTTGAAAGACCGTTTGCATCTGTTGGTGGAAAAACGTTTCCGAGGAGAATTGAATAAGTGCCAGGGGTGTGCTATTTGTAAATGATAAATCAATTATGTATAATATTGAACAAATCAGAGAAGATTTCCCTATCCTCAGCCGGAAAGTGTATGGCAAACCGCTTATCTATTTGGATAATGGAGCTACTACACAAAAGCCTCGTTGCGTAGTTGAGGCCATTACCAACGAATATTATTCGGTAAATGCTAATGTGCATCGCGGCGTACATTTCCTTTCCCAACAGG
>JAFTSK010000115.1 GCA_017467385.1 Bacteroidaceae bacterium | reverse complement strand
CTATCTTTGCACCCGCAAATTTAAGTTATATATCAAAAAAAGTTTAAGCGTTATGTATTTAGATGCAGCTAAAAAACAAGAAATCTTTGAAAAGTACGGAAAGTCTAACACTGATACTGGCTCAGCTGAAGCGCAGATTGCATTGTTTTCATACCGTATTTCTCACCTGACTGAGCACCTTAAGCTCAACAGAAAAGATTATAGCACTGAAAGAGCATTGACAACTTTGGTAGGTAAGCGTCGTGCTTTGTTGAACTACCTGAAGGATCGCGACATCAACAGATATCGTGCTATCGTTAAGGCTCTTGGCTTGCGTAAGTAATTTATTACTACGGCGAGAAGACACTAAAAAGGAGGATGTAAATACACATCCTCCTTTTTTTGGCTCTTTACGGTAGTGGAGAAAGCTCTTCACCCAGGTGAAGAGGGCTCTTAACGGAGGTGATAAGTTCTTTTCACTCGGGTTAAAAGCCCAGTTCGCAGGTTTATCAATTGGGATAAACCAAATTGGCTTCTGTCATCTGTTCCAATACTTCGTGCAAATATTTGGCAGCTTCCCATTTCGCCATAGGCAAGTCTTGTAGTAAGTAGTTGCCACAGTCTTTGGGTGCGGCTCCTGGAATCTCGCCTTCGTATTCGGCAATGAAACGGAAAGTTTCCTGCATTAGTTCCACAATGTCTTTCGATTCGAGGTTGCCTTTCATCAACAGATAGTTGCCGGTCAAGCAACCCATCGGCCCCCAATAGACAATCTTGTCAGCCCAAACGGGATGATTCCGGAGGAAAGTGGCTGCCAAATGTTCAATGGTGTGCAAAGCTCCCTGGCCTAAAGCCGGTTCGCGGTTCGGTTCCTTCATGCGGATATCGAAGGTCGTTACTACGTCGTTGCCTATCTGGTCTTTGCGAGAAACATAAATGCCTCTTAACAGGCGGATATGGTCAATGGTAAAGCTGGGTATTGTTTTCATGAGTTATGAGTTATGATTGCTGAATTTGGTTAGGAAGAGCTTCCAAGAACGCTTTGGTTACACCAAACGAACGGTCGGCCATTTCGCCCCAGAAGTTGGTGTATTGTTCCCAATGGTTTTCGGCTCCCGGGGTATCGCTGATGATACGGAAACTGATGAACGGTACCTTATATATATAGCATACTTGAGCAATGGCTCCCGACTCCATGTCGACGGCCAAGCCTTCCGGAAATTTATCTTTAATGGTGTTCAGTTCTTCCCGGTCGGTGATGAACTTGTCGCCGCTACAAATCAAGCCGCTATGAATGGGTGTGTCTGTATCCAATGAGATGGCACAACTCAGCAACGTATCATTGCCTTCAAAGAAGGTTGGTAATCCTTGTATCTGACCATACGCATTGCCTTCTCCGCACCACACATCGTGATAAACAATCTGTTGGCTGGCCACTACGTCCATAATTTTCAGGCACTTGTCGATACCTCCTGCCACTCCCGTACTGATGATGCAATCAGGCTGAAAAGTGCGGATAAGTTCTACGGCTCCGGCGGCAGCATTAACCTTTCCAATGCCACATTTGGTCAGAATCACCGTATTGTTCTTGACTTTCCCTTCGGTATATTCATAAATACCTTCGGTGTATTCCTTCTTGTTTTCCAAAAGTTGTGCCACTTGTTTGTATTCAGAACTCATGGCGGCAATAATTCCTATTTTCATAAAAAAGTTTTAATTCAAATGCAAATGTACGGATTTTCTTGGAGTTATCGTATCTTTGCACCCATAATATAAAAAAGCGCTTCTATGAATATTATTAAAAGAATCTTACCGGATGTGATTGCAATCGTGATCTTTGCGGTTATTTCCTTTGCATATTTCTGTCCGGCAGTAACCGAAGGACGTATTTTATCCCAGCACGATTCTGTTGCCGGTATTGGTGCCGGTCAGGAGGGAAAGGAGTATCTGGAACGAACGGGCGAACGTACCCGATGGACTAATTCCATCTTTGGTGGGATGCCTACCTACCAGATGTCGCCCAGCTACGACTCTACCGACTTGTTGAAAGGGGTGGAAAACTTGTATCATCTGTATCTGCCTACTTACGTTTGGTATGTGTTTGTCATGCTCTTGGGCTTCTATATCCTGCTTCGTGCCTTCAATTTCAAGGTATGGTTGGCTTCATTGGGAGCCATCATCTGGGCTTTCTCGTCCTATTTCTTCATCATCATTGCTGCCGGTCATATCTGGAAGCTGATTACGTTGGCTTACATCCCACCAACCATTGCGGGCTTGGTGCTTTGTTATCGAGGAAAGTATTTGTCGGGTGGTTTGGTTACGGCTTTGTTCGTTGCCTTGCAAATCGCTTCTAACCATGTGCAGATGAGCTATTACTTCCTGTTTGTCATGCTGTTTATGGTCATTGCATACGGGGTGATTGCTTACCAACAGAAGACGCTGGCCGCATTTGGAAAGTCGACTGCCGTATTGGTGCTTGCCGGTATTTTGGGTGTATGTATCAATCTATCAAACCTTTATCACACTTACGAATACAGCAAGGAGTCCATGCGTGGAAAAAGTGAGTTGGTCAAGGAGAACGCCCGGAATCAAACGGATAGTGGACTTGAACGCGACTACATTACCCAATGGAGCTACGGCATTGGAGAAACCTTCTCTTTGTTGGTGCCGAATGTAAAGGGAGGTGCTTCCGTTCCTTTGGCCGCTAACGAGAAGGCGATGGAGAAAGCCAATCCGATGTATCGCAACATTTATGCCCAGTTGGGACAATATTGGGGTGAACAGCCGGGTACATCTGGTCCGGTATATGTCGGATCTTTTGTCATGTTCCTGTTTGTCTTGGGCTTGTTTATCGTCAAAGGTCCGATGAAATGGGCGCTTTTGGCCGCAACGGTTCTTTCTATTCTGCTCTCGTGGGGAAAGAATTTCATGGGCTTTACCGATTTCTTCATTGACTACATCCCGATGTATAATAAGTTCCGTGCCGTTTCTTCCATCTTGGTCATTGCCGAGTTTACCATTCCGTTGTTGGCGATGCTTGCTTTGAAGGAAGTGGTGGCAACTCCGAATCTGTTGAAAGAACGTCGGAAAGCGTTGATAGGCTCTTTTGCTTTGACGGGCGGTTTGGCATTACTTTTTGCAGTATTGCCAAAAGTGTTCTTCCCTTCTTATGTGTCTACAATGGAAATGAACGCCTTGCAATCCTTCCCTGCCGAACAGTTAGTGCCGTTGCTTGCTAATTTGGAAGAAGTTCGTATGAGCCTTTTCACCGCAGACGCTTGGCGTAGCTTCTTTATTATATTAGTGGGAGTGGCTTTACTTTGGATGTATGTGGCAGACAAGTTGAAACAAGTAACCCTGATTGCTTCGTTGACTTTGTTGTGTCTCATTGACATGTGGACTGTCAACAAAAGATACTTGTACGATGAACAGTTTGTAGAAAAGCAAGTACAGACACAAGGTTTCCAACAAACGGAAACGGACAAGATGATTTTGGCCGATACCGACTTGGATTATCGGGTGCTGAACTTGGCTTCCAATACGTTTAATGAAAACAATACAGCTTATTGGCATAAGAGTGTAGGCGGTTATCATGCAGCCAAGTTGCGCCGTTATCAGGAAATGATTGAAGAACATATTTCCGGTGAGATGAATGCTTTGTTTAAAGGAGTGTCCGAAACGCAAGGCGACATGGAACAGTTGGATGCAACAGAGTTTCCGGTGTTGAATATGCTGAACACGAAGTATTTTATCTTCCCGTTGCAAGGTGGAAAGACGATTCCTTTGCCGAATCCTCATGCGATGGGTAATGCCTGGTTCGTGAATGAGGTAGCATACGTGAACAATGCCAATGACGAAATCGAAGCCATTCACGAACTGAATCCTGCGAAAACGGCGGTCGTAGACAAGCGTTTTGCGGAAATCCTCAAGCCGATGGTTTCGGATTCTACTGCAACGATTCAGTTAGTAGCTTACGAACCGAACTACTTGAAGTACGAAGTGGACTCCAAGAATGGGGGAACCGTTGTATTCTCTGAAATCTATTATCCGGGTTGGCGTTCGTCTGTAGACGGTCAGGAAGTGGCTCATGGTCGTGCCAACTATATCCTTCGTGCCATG
>JAFTSK010000114.1 GCA_017467385.1 Bacteroidaceae bacterium | reverse complement strand
CGTTGATGGCTTCTTCCAGCGGGGCGATTACACTCTTCTGAAGGGTTTCGGCACTTGCACCGTAATAGTTGGTCATGACCATGACGGTAGGCGGTGCAATGTCGGGATATTGTTCTACCGGTAACGTCTTCAAGCCAATCAGCCCCACAATAACAATACCGATGGAGATGACGGCCGATAGTACCGGTCGTTCGATAAAGGTTCTTAAGTTCATTGTTATTTATTTTTCATTTTTGTCATTATATTTTCATCTTTGTCATTCAGAGCGGAACGCAGTGTAGCGAAGAATCTCGGTAGCATAAAGTGGGTGTTACCGAGATTCTTCACTCCGTTATGCTCCGTTCTGAATGACAATATGGGAATTGCTCTGAATGACAAGATATGTTCAATTCTTTATTTTAATCGGTGTTCCTTCTCTCAACAAGCCTACACCTTCGGCTACAATCACATCACCTGCCTGCAAGCCGCTTTCCACGATGTATTCCTGGCCACCGTTCACACGACTGACCACCACCGGAGCCGCACTTGCTTTGCCGTCCACTACCTTATATACATAAGTCTTGTCCTGGATTTCAAAGGTCAGGTTTTGTGGAATGACAATCACACCGGTGCGAGGGTTCGGCAATAGGATATTACCCGAAGTGCCGCTATAAAGCAAACCGTTCTTGTTGGAGAAGACGGCACGAAGACCTGCTGTTCCGGTCGAACGGTCTATCACTCCACTGATGCTTTCGATGCGTCCGTTTTCGGCATAGACCGAACCGTCGTTCAACTGAAGCTGGACTTCCGGCATGTTCTTCAGGGCTTCCTTCTTGGAACCATACTGACGAGTCAAGGCCAACAACTGGTTTTCGGTCATCGAGAAGTAGACGTACATATCGCTGTTATCGCTGACGGTGGTCAATGGCTGAGGCATTCCTGCCGGACTGACCAACGCCCCCACGCGGTAAGGCAACATACCTACCACACCGTCTGCCGGACTTTTTACTTCGGTATAAGAAAGGCTGTTCTTGGCGTTCACTTCCTGAGCTTCGGCCTGGGCAAGCTGAGCCTTCGCCGTCAGATAACCGTTTTCGGTGGTCTTCAGCTGATGTTCCGAAATGACTTTCTTGGCATAAAGTTCTTTGGCACTCTCATAGTTCAGTTGGGCAGTAGCAACACCTGCCTTAGCCGCTTGTACATTGGCGGTAGCCGTATTCAAAGCCGCCCGAAAAGGTACTTGGTCGATGATGAACAGTACCTGACCTTTGCGTACTTCTTCCCCTTCCGACACACAAAGACGAGTGAGTGTACCCGACACCTGTGGGAAGATGTCGATGTCTTGACGGCCTCGGATGGTAGCCGAATAAGTAGAGGTCAACACTTTGTCCTGCGGACTGACTTTCAGCACCGCATACGTTGCTTCCTGTTGCATGGTCGGAGCTTCCTTGCAGGCCGCAAACAGCATCAAGCCGCCAACAATCACCATTGGCAGCGTCCAATTTTTCTTCATTCCAATCATTGATTTTTTTTCTTTTGAATTTGCATGCAAAGGTACGCGGTTTTCCTCGCATGAGGCAGTTTTAGATTTAGTCAAAATTGTTCAAAATCGGAATAATGCTTCGCGAATTAACCAAAAACAAGCTATCTTTGTCCTCAAAACGAGAAGTATGGAAACATTGGATACCCAAGAAGGACAAGAATTCATCGTCGAGACCAACCGATGTGAATCCCTCCTACAAAGCTTCTCCAAGCTGAAGAATGCCTGCATCTTTCTTTGTCGGCAGGGAGAGGCTACGATTGAAATCGACTCGGAAGAATACCACGTCGAAACGGATACACATGCGGTATTGCTACCAGGAACCATCATCGGGCAGGTGTGGAGAAGCAATGATTTTCAAGCGACTTACATTCTTTTCCCGGACAGCATTTTGCGAGAGGTTACCAACCGTCTCGATCCTTCGTTTTTCCGTTTCTTGAACGAGAATCCCACCGTTACCTTGCCGGAAGAACGCCTCCGTTCTATCAAGGGAATGATGGCACTAATCAAAGAACTGTACGAGGATAGGCACAACTGTTTCCGTCCACAGATTTTGCGCAACAACCTTCAAAGCTTCCTGTTTCACATCTACGACAAGACACATCGGTTGTTTGAAGACCGCCATCCGGAAGGAATCAGCCGTCAGGAAGAACTGTTCAAGATGTTCATGCGGCTGGTTCATGAGCATTGTACCCACCATCGGGAAGTGTCTTTCTATGCCGACCGTCTCTGCATCAGTTCTCGTTATCTTTCCAATGTGGTGCAAAGCGTAAGCGGAACTACGGCGAAGAACATCATCAGCCGTCATGTCATCTTGGAGATGAAAGCCATGCTGAAATCTACCACCCTCAGCATACAGGAGATTTCAAACCGTCTCCACTTTCCCGACCAATCTTTCTTCGGACGATATTTCAAAAAGCATACAGGGATGTCGCCGTTGGAGTATCGGAATAATGCCTGATTTGTGTTATGTGGGTACATTCGGAAGTTACTCGTCGTTTGAATCTTCTTGCGTTGTCGAGTTTCGAGGAAAGGATTACCCCCTATGTCTTAAAGCAATGTTCGCCCCTTTTGAGAGGGGGAAGGGGGTGTGTTAGAATACATCAACGCTTATCATAATACCTGTCATCCTTATGTGCCTCTCATACCCCTTAATCCTCTCTCGAGAGGGAAAAATCCAAAAACCTCAAAGCCTTTTGTTGAAAAATGAAGAGCTTTCAGAAAAAGCTCTTCATCTCCGAAAATCATAAATGTCGTATGTAGGTAAAAGGAATTATTCGTATAGTTTTACATTTTTCCCTAATTGATAGCGGATTCGTATCTCAGAGGGGATGTATCGGAACTGATGCTCGCGAAGCACCTCCATGACATCGGCTTCCGGATGTTGCTTCATGTAAATCGACAGTTTTTGTACATTGTTGATGTTCAATCCTTTATTCCATAAGTCCATAAACGAACGCAAAGGGAGCAACACTTGTTTGTCGCGATAACGTAACCCTTTTCGGCGCAGATGGTAGAACTCGCCCTGTTGAGGCTTTTCACTACGATAAAGCAGAGGGAGGGAATGAACGCTGTTTATCCAATCCATCACTTCCATCTTGTCGGATAGCCCTTCCTCCCGGCAAATGATTTCTATCAAGCGATTACGAACTTTCAAGGCACTCCAAAGCTCCTCACCGTTTACTTCTGCCGCCTTTATGGAGCAACAAAGGGCATATTCGTGGCTGTCACTCAAACAAATGTCCAGGCCGCCCATTCCTTTTTTATGGAAATAGAGCTGGCCGAAACGTCCGGATTGTAACTCCCAGATTTCATCATTGGTCTTTGGATCGGTCATGCATTGCATATTGCTATCCACGTATGGGGGAGTAGCCTTCCGATTTACATAGTAGATTTCTACTTCTTTAGGAATCAGCTTCAAATACCCTCCCGATAAGATGCAATAATCCTTCAATATAAGCTCATTCATTCGTTGCAATAAAGGTAAATGATTCCCTTTTGCGTTCAATAGTTCGTGCACACATTTTTTCAAATCTTCCATATCGTTTTCTTTGATTTCCGATATAAAAATACGAAAAAAAGTCCAATCTTGTAGCCTTGATGTCAGGGGAAATTAACAGCTGTTTATTGAGTAACTATTTGAAAACCAGTGGTTTGTTGTTTGTTAAACTTTGCTAATGTTGTGCTTGGATTACTTAAATTTCTCAAGTGAAATTTAAGGGCTGAAAGCCCGTTTCTCGAAAGCCCAGGGCATCGCCCTGGGGCTACGCTACGCTTCACCTCAGGCTATTGAGTAGGCGGGCTTTCAGCCCTTATAGAACTTGAATTGCTTGTATTTCCGCAACATTCATTACTTCCCAGCCGGCGGCAAGCTCTGGAAATGGCGAGTAGCCCAAACTTGTATCAGGAAGAGGATACTGATAAGAACAGCCACCTTGTAAGGACCTGTAATCTCGTTCACTCCAAAAAGAGCTTCGGAAAGCGGAAGGATGATAACCGGAGAGATGAACTGCCCCAAATAAAGCGAAGCCGAGAGAAGTGGCATGACGGTCGTTGCCGAGTTCTTACCGCCCTTGATGGAAGCGATGGTCAGCAGATAAGGTACCCCAATGCCGTTGCCCAAGCCGATAAAGGCCGAGCCGATGAGTAGCATGGTGATATTGCTTGCTTCGGCATAGAAAAGGTAGCCGACAATCAGGGCAATCGGCGGGAAGAACTTGATGCTTGTGCGGAAAGCAGTCATCAGCTTGCCGAACACCAACCCAACAAAGAAGGCGAGCAAGTCGAGAGCTACCATAATGAGGGTAATGGTGGCCGTATCGAGCTGAAGTTGTCGACTGGTAATGATGGCAAAGTTTGTGGGGAAGACGAAGAACACCATTGTCAGCAACAACATCCCCAACACAGACGGGTGGAATTTCAGTAATTGGCGAGGTTCAAACGCCTTTCCTCGCTTATTGGAAGAACCGAGCCGTTCGTTGGGTAGCCATCGTATAATCATCAGCAGGGCTATCAAGCCAAACAGATACACCAGGAAGGAGTAGTTCCACTGGATAGAAGCCAAGATACCGGCAAGCAGTGTGCCTACCACGCCACCCATCTGGTTCATTGCCGCCGAAAGCCCCATGAGACGGGCTTGTTCTTCGGGAGGGTAGAAGTAGGCGAGCAAGCCGGTGGAGAGTGGCATAATCAGCCCCACACTGACACCCAACAAGGCTCTCATGACCAATAGGGCATAGATGTTGTCGATGAAAAAACAGCCTGTTCCTGCCACCACATAAATGGCCAATCCGATTATGGCAATCGCCCGAGTACGAAGCACCCGACTGATGGAGAGGAAGCAGAGGTTGGTCAGAATGATGAACAGAGCCGGAAGGCTGATAATCAGCTGAATCAGAATGTCCGGAGCCGAATTGAAATGTTGTTGGATGATACCCATAGCCGGTGCAATGGCGGCCGCCGCCATGACCGTAAGCAGCGACATGGAAAGGATGGTCGCCGTAACCATTTTTGTCATTTTACTCATTGTCTTACTTTTTATATGATACAAAAAAATGCCCAACCACGAAATCAACTAGATTTACGTGGTTGGACACTACATGTTGTTTTTACGGTTGCAAAGATAGTGCTTTTTATTGGAAATGGGAAATTTGGGAATAAAAAACAAAGATTATAATTGCACCGTTTCCGTAAACACTTCGCCGAAGCGGTTGGTAAATTCTACCTTTACTTCTTTGGTTCCATCGGCAGGCAAGGCGCGGAACAAGTGGCCGGTAGGCACAGCTTGCGAACGAACCTTCTTCTCGGAAGCGATGGTTTCATCGGCATCTGTGAACTGCAACATTTCTCCCATGAGTTTGCCGTCCTGATACCACACCACCTTGCAAGCACTATCCCAATCCCAGATGTTGGCCACTACAAAGCTTTGCTGAGTGAAGAACTTGCCCTTTCCATAAAGACGGAACTGATAATCAAAATAGCGGCGAGTGCCTTTGTACTTCCATTTCAGGTTTTCTCCGTTTACTTCAACCACCATGTAGCCGTTTGGAGCACCACATTGATTTACCCAGCCGGTCCACCAAGCACCACAAGCGGCTCCGATGTTGTGTTCGTACAAGTTATCGGCCACTTCGTTGTTTTGGGCAAAGTGAGTATGTCCGCAGAACACATGCACGTTGTAGTCCTTCAACACCTCCTGCAAAGCGGCACCGTTGGTAATGTTGCCGGTGTTGGCCACCTTGTTCCAAGCGGCAGCATGCATGTTCAGAATGACCAAGCTTCCCTTCGGCACATAGCTGAGGTCTTTCTTCAGCCAAGCCAACTGCTGGCCGGTCAAGCTCTCTTCGTATTTCTTTCCACCCATGTAGTTCAAGTTCTTCAGGGTTACAATGTGAGCCTTTCCTACGTTGAACGAATAGTCGGTTGGACCGAAAGTGCGATGATAGTACATTTCGGCATATACCGGTGTACCCAATTCCATGTTGTGCAAGTCCTGATACTTCAAGTCGAAGTCGTGGTTTCCGATACATTGGAAGAAGACAGCTCCCGTATTTTTCAACGATTGCTTGTATTCGCTGAACAACGGCATATTGTCGTACACCAAGTCGCCCAATGTCATGCCGATGACTTCGCGGCTACGCTTCAACGAGTCGATGACAATCTTCATGTCGGCAATCGCTTCCTGTTTCCAGCGTTGCATATCCGTTGCCTTGCGCACCTGAGGATCGGAAACGGCGATGTAGTAGAAGTTGTCTTTTGCTTCCTTCCGCTTTTCAAGGACGAAATCGGACTTCTTTCCTTCGGCCAACTGCTTGACGGGAATGTAGAATCCTTCGGCCAAGCCTTCTTGTTGGGGCAACTGATAATTGGCCGGGGTAGTAATGCTGACAAACTTGCTGACGGTGGTATCGCTGGTCAACGCCCAGCCGCCCTTAGCGTCTGTCTTGGTGAAATGCACTCCATCGTTTACGACCACACCGGCAATCCCTTTTCCTGAACGGTCTACTACCTTACCCGAAAAGTTAAAGATGGTTTCTTGGGCTGATGAAGCCAAAACCCCACTTCCCCAAATACTTAAAGCTATTAATAATTTTGTTTTCATGTACTATGTTTTTATTAAATAACAACCAATTCCACTTGTTGGAAGAGTTCTACCACTTGTTCACCGCTTTTTGCTTCTTTGGCCGCTGATTCAAAGCTCTGTGTTTCGTTTTCAAAGCAGATGACATTGGCACAATCCAAGATGTGAGCCATGACCTTTACGGCTTCTTCCTTCGTCATCAGTCCTTTCTTCAACGACTTCTTCACATACTTGTTAGCACGTTCTACTGCGTTGAACACACTTGGCTTAATGATTTCTGTACCAGAATCGGAGAAGCCCACTTCCACGCTATATTCATGAATGTAGTTCTGCTGGAATGTATTCCATTTCGGCGAGATGGCCGCACCCAAGAAATGTTCTTCTTCAAAGCTACTTTCCACGACCGGTATTTCTCCATAAACGGTATATTTGTAAGTGGCTGCTGACTTTACAGGCTCTTCGGCTGATGCGAATTGAATACTTTGAAATGATACAACAAAAGCAATAAGGATAAATTTGATTACAGTTTTCATCTCTTTCTGATAGTTAAAATTGGAAATTAGAGTTTGTTTATCGTTTCTGCCAGATAAGTCGGGTATTCAACTCATCGCCTCCCATCGAAGCTACGGCTTCTTCGTAATGTTCTTTGTTCATGCGTTGGAGAATGGCCGGATAACGGTAGCGATAAGGCATTGCATCTCCGGTAGCCACTCCCGGGCCATGAGGTACATCCGGATAACCGGTACGGTTGTATTCAAACCATTGTTGGTAGTCGATGAAGAACAACGCATAGAATTTTTGTTCGATGATACGCTTCAATGTGCCGTCGTATGCGGCCGAAGGGTTTTCAAAGTAATCTTCGGGCAATACGCCTCCCCATTGTTCTACTGCGGCACGAACACCTTCCTGATACAAGGCTTCTGCATCTTCGTCAATGATTCCTCGCTGAGCCAACTCTGCTTTGATGAATAGCACTTCGGCATACGTCAAGCACCAGAGGTCTTGTGGAGCAGTAGCCAAGTTGGCTGCATCAGGAGACGAGCCGTTGATGGTCGGAGTGATGTCATAGCCGCTTGGAATACCCACGTAAGACTTGTATTCGTTTCCGTCTTCATCGTAATTGGTGGCTTCGTTGGCAAAGATAGGCAGACGAGGATCGTTCCATTCCACCAACTTGTCGATAAAGAACTCAGAGAGCTGGCGATAAGAAGACAAGTCGGAAGGACGTGTCATCGGAGCTTCTTCCGGAGCTACACCAGACACATGCACTCGGGCAGCATCGTCATTGCTTTCAAAGACAGGGTAAGTTTCCGGATCGGCCAACATCTTCTTCAGCTCGGAGGCGGCATTCAGCTCGGGTACGTCAATCACTCTCAGCAAAGCACGCATACGCAACGAGTTGTTGAACTTCTTCCAACGCAAGATACCTTCTTGATCGGCACTGCTGGTACAATACATCATATCGCCTCCGTCATTGAATTTCAAACCGTCGGCCGGTGTGTAAAGGCTGTTGGCCACGTCCAATGAGTCGATGATTCCTCGGTAGACTTCCAATTGTGTGTCGAACTTCGGATAATAGAGCTGTTGTTCGCCTTTACAAGCTTCTTGCATCGGAATGTCTCCGAAAGCATCGGTCAGCAACTGGAATATCCAGCATTGCAATGTCAAGCCGATGGCCTGATAGTTGGCTTGTTGGGAGCTGACACCGTAGTTATATACTGCTTGTGCATTGGTAGCCCATTTATAATAGGTAGTCCAAGCACCGTCGCCGGCCGTATCGCTGATGATATACCAGCCAACATTATTCGAGGTATTGGTGGTTACAATGCATTGCATCAATGGAAATGTCCAGCTGTTGTAACGCGTCCAGGTATAAGTTCCCATTCCGTAGATGATCGGGTTGAGGAAGCTTCCCGCATTGGCCTGATCCATACGAGTTGGATCCACATTGATATCGTCCATGCTCTCGCAAGAACTCAATATCAAGGCGGGGAGAGCTAATACAGCCAATATATTTCTGAATATCTTTTTCATTTTCTTCTTTATTATTGTTTCGTTAGAAATCTACTTTCAAGTTTACACCAAAGGCACGAGTCGAAGGCAAAGTACCTACTTCCACACCGGTTACCATAGAGGTTCCGTCCAATGAAACGGTTTCCGGATCGAACATCGGATAGTTGGTCAAGCACAACAGGTTGCGGCCATAAACTCCGACGCTTGCCTTGCTCAAACCAAGTTG